>JAFVXE010000053.1 GCA_017501255.1 Clostridia bacterium
GAGAAACGGAGCACAGCCAAGGTGCTCCCCGCACCGCGACGGTAGCGGACGACGTCAAATCCCTAAGCTGTTTTTCGGGGCGGATGAAGGGCACAGGTTGGGTGCCCAATGAGCAAGGATGCAGCTAAGATACGATAACGCATTGCGCATTGTGCCCGCCGCCCCGAAAAATAGCAATCAAAGGGATTAGACCAAAGGGAGCGTGTCGCCGTTTTCTGCTTACTCTTTTTCAAAAGAGTAAGTGCGGGTGTGGGGCGCACAGCCCCACCCTGTTCCTCGTATAGGCATACGAGGGAACAACCCACCCCCTGCGGCTCCCAGCCGCAGAAAAAAAGGAGGCTCAGCCATGCCAACCCCCATTCGCATTACTGTAAACCAAACCACCGCAGCGATGCCCGCCGGTACCACCGTGGCAGCGGCATTGGGCAGCCTTTGCCCGGAGACCCCCGCCCTGGCTGCCATGACCGGCGGCAAGGTGCTGGAACTGTCCCAGCAGCTGCAGGCAGACGCCACCCTCATCCCGCTGACCTATCAGCATGAGGAAGGCCGCCGGCTGTATGAGCGCTCGCTGCGGTTTCTGTTTCTGGCCAGCATGAAGCGGCTGTTCCCCGGAATGCGGGTGCGGATGCAGCATTCGGTGGGGCATGGGCTGTATATCAAGCCCCAGGAGGGCAGCCTGACCCACGAGGATGTGCGGGCGCTGGAAAGCGATATGCGTCAGCTGGTGGCAGAAAACCTGCCCTTTGAAAAAGAGGAATGGACACGGGCGCAGGCCATCGCCTATTTTGAGGGGGAAGGCTGGCTGGATAAGGCGGAGCTGCTGCGCTACCGGCCCAAGGAAACCATGACCATGTACTGCATGGCGGGGCTGTGCGAGTATTTCTATGGAGCCATGCTGCCTGCCACGGGGTTGCTGACGGCGTTTCAGCTAAAGCCCCATCACCCCGGCGTGGTGCTCAGCGCCCCTTCGCCGGAGAATCCGGATGTGCCCGCCCCTTACGTGCCCCGGAAAAAGTTTCTGCGGGTGTTTGACGAAAGCCAGCGCTGGTGCAGCATCTTGGGGGCACGGAATGTATCCGATGTGAACCGGATGATCAAGGACGGCCGAATCCGGGAGTTTATCCGGGTCAGCGAGGCGCTCCACGACCGTTCCATCGCCGCCATTGCGGATGAAATTCTGAAACGTCAGGCCCGTATTGTGATGATCTTCGGGCCTTCCTCCAGCGGCAAGACCACCTTTGCCAACCGGCTGGCGGTGCATCTGCGGGTGCTGGGCCAGAAACCCCATCTGATCTCTCTGGATGACTTCTACCGCAACCGGGCCGATCTGCCGCTGGAAGCGGATGGCACCCCCGATCTGGAACACGTGGATGCACTGGATATTCCCCTGCTCACCCGCTGCCTGGAAGGGCTGCTCAGCGGCGAGGCGGTGGATATGCCCCTGTACGACTTCAAGCGTGCCTGCCGCAGCGAGGAAACCCACCGGATGCAGCTGGGGGCCGATGAACCCCTGCTGGTGGAGGGCATCCACGGGATGAATGACCGGATCGTATCCGAACTGCCGGAGCAGCTGATGTACGGCGTGTATGTAAGCGCACTGGGCTGTATCAATCTGGATGACCACAACCGCATCCGCACCACGGATGTGCGGCTTCTTCGGCGCATGGTGCGGGATATGCGCAAGCGCAATACCTCCCCCACCCAGACCATCGATATGTGGCCCAAGGTGCGGGCCGGCGAGGAAAAATGGATCTTCCCCTATCAGGAGCGGGCGGATGTGATGTTCAATACCTCCCTGCACTATGAGCTGCCCATCCTTAAAACCATGGCCTATGAACTGCTGTTGCAGATTCCGTCCTCTGCGCCCCAGTATCTGGCGGCCCAGCGGCTTTGCAAAATGCTGCATTATTTTCTGCCAGTGGGCGGCACCGTGATGGACGAAATCCCGCCCCTGTCTATCCTTCGTGAGTTTGTGGGCGATTCTGCCTTCTACGACATCCATTGACAGAAACCACGCAATATAGTATATATATTAACTGGTATATCATGCTCATGTGTCCCTGAAAGGAAGTTATCACCGTGAGAATCGCAATTGCGCTTGCTGAAGGTCTGATGACGGTATTCAGCGGCTGGTTGATGTTTCTGATGCTCTACCAGATTGTGCTGAGCTTTGTCGGCTTCAAGCGCAAAACCAAGGATTATCAGGATCACGAGCCGGAAGCCCGTTTTCTGGTACTGGTGCCTGCCCATAATGAGGAAAAGGTTATCGCCACCATGATTGATAACCTGAACCGGATGGACTATCCCAAAGAACTGTATGATTATATTATTCTTGCCGATAACTGCACCGACCGCACCGAGGAAATCGCCCGGGAACTGGGCGCAGAGGTGTTGGTGAGCCGCCGGGAAAGCGAGGACGAGCCTACTGGCAAGCCCATTGTGCTCAAAAAAGCGCTGAACGCCCTTGGCGATTATCACGAGAAGTATGATCTGGTGATGTTCTTCGATGCGGATAACATGATCGATCTGAATATGTTCCGGGAAGTGAACAGCCAGTACATTGATTCCGGCCGCAAAGCGGATGTGATCCAGTGCTATCTGGGCTGCAAGAACAAAGCGGGCATGGTGGCTTTTGCCGACTATGTGAGCTATACCATCACCAACCGTTTCATGCAGTATTCCAAGCAGCGCATCGGCCTGAATGCAGCCATTGGCGGCACCGGCTTCTGCGTATCTGCCCAGTACCTGCATGACCGTGGCGGCTGGACGTCCCTCAGCCTGACGGAGGACTTTGAACTGCAGATCGAAACCATCTGCGAAGGCCGCCGTCTTTTGTGGAACAACGAAGTCCGCATCCACGATGAAAAGCCCACCAAGCTCAGGGCCTGCGCCCGTCAGCGCCTGCGCTGGGCACAGGGCCGCTGGTTCGTCTCCTTCAAGAACACCCCTCGGCTGCTGAAAGCCATGTTCACCGGCAAGATCAGCTTCTGGGAGTTTTTGAGCACCTTCTGGGGTATGTACAATATGTCCCCCTTTGCGGTGCTGACGCTGGAAGGCGTGCTGATGCTCGTTCTTGGATTGGCACGGCGCTTTATTCCCGGCGCATCCGATTATGTCACTGTGCGCTTCTCCAACTTCTTCAATTTTAATTTTGTCAGCATTGCAGTCATGTTCTACAGCATTTTTGTGCTGTTCTATGTGGCGGATTGGCTGGATAACCACCGCACCCCCAAGCTCAAGGAGATTTGGCCCGTGTTCGTGTCCATCTTCATCAACATGGGTCTGGGCGGTCTGGTGAATCTGATTGGTCTTCTCAAGCACCGCAAGCAGAACGTGTGGGTGAAGACCGAGCACTCCATCAATGTGGATATGGATGTTGTGCTGGCCTCTGCGAAACAGGCAGAGAATGCCCCGGAACAGACTGTGGAAGGATAAAAAGAGAAAAATGCTGACCCCGGCTGGATGATCAGCCGGGGTCAGGCTATGAAAGGCCGCCTATAGCGGTTTTTTTGATGAGATTTGCACCGCTGCAAAGGCGTATTGCCGTATGCAGCGGTGCTTTTTTGGAATATGATTTTTCCTTTAGTTATTGCGCAAATCACCCCAGAAGAACAGGGCAACGGTGCCGGGGCCGGTATGGCTGCCGATGGTGGCGCCGATGTGGTTGATCAGGGGTTTGCCGTCCATGTGGGGGAATTTTTCCTCAACCAGCTGCGCAACTGCCTGGGCATCCTCCATGCAGGCAGACTGGCACAGGTATACCTTGCCGCTGTAGTCTGCGCCGTTCTGCGCGTGCTGCTCCATCATCCTGACGATCTGCCGGATGACCTTCTTCTTGGTGCGTACCTTCTCCCGGGGCATCAGGCGGCCATCCTTGTCAACATTCAATAGCGGACAGATGCCCAGTACCGTGCCCACAAGGCCGGAAGCCTTGGAAATGCGCCCGCCCTTGACGTAGTATTTCAGGTCGGTGGAGAAGAACCAGTGATGCAGCTTCAGCTTGTTTTCCTCGATCCAGTTTGCCAGCTCGTCCAGGGGCATTCCCTCATCCCGCAGCTGGGCGGCTTTGTCCATCAGCAGACCGTAGCCGGAGGCCGCCGCAAGGGAGTCCACCACCGTCAGTTTGCGGTCAGGGTAGCGTTCCTTCAGGATGCGAGCCGCATTCATGGCGGATTGGCTGCTGCCGCTGAGACCGCTGGATACACTGATGTGCAGAATGTCTTTGCCAGCCTCCAAAAACGGGGTAAAGAAGGCCACATACTCCGATACATTCACCTGACTGGTGCGGGTGTCTGCACCTTCCTCCATGCGGTGGTAAAACTCCTCGTAGGGAATGGTCTGGCCCAGATCATCATCGTATTCCTGCCCGTCCAGCATAAAATGGAAGGGAACATATTCGATGTTCAGCTCTTTCAGGTGTTGTGCGGAAAGGTCGCAGGTTGAGCAGCAGCTCAAAATGTAGTCGTGCATTGGAAAAGGCTCCTTTCGGTGATATACCAGCATGGTAACAGCCTGTGCACAATCCGGCAACCTACTCCTGCGTCCGATCCCTCTACAGATGAGAACAGAAAAAGTAGAGTGGGCCAAGGCACACTCTACTGGGAGTAGAATATCTTATTTTTCAAGGGTTTCCTGATGCTTGAACCGGGAGGACAAAAAGACGACCACCCACCCCGGCACCACCAGCAGGAACAGCTGCCAGAAATTCTGCTGGAAAAAAACCAGGAAGGTGAAATAGAGGGCAGCGATCACCGCAAACACCAGAAACGCAATGATGAGGTAATTGTGCCGTCCGTGCTTGAACACGCTTTGCAATACCAGCAGCGCAATCAGCGAAACCAATGTGGTGTAAACGAAGATAATGGGCTGGGGATTGCCCATAAGCCAAAAGATGACATACAGCAGCAACCCCAGGGTTCCGATGCCCGTGAGCGCAATGGAGATGACCACATCGCTTTGGTAGGAACTGAGAAGGGTCTTTTTCTTGGGAGCTTCCCACTGATCATGGGGAGAGAGCAGATAATCCACCGTCACGCCGAAGATTTCGCTCATATTCTTGAGCACATAGGCATCCGGCACAGCCTCCGCCCGCTCCCATTTGGATACGGATTTGTCAGAATAGCTCAGTTTTGCCGCCAGCTCGCTCTGGGTCATGCCTGCCTTGGTGCGCAGGTTAATGATATTGCTGGCAGTAATGTATTTCAGATCTTCCACTGGTGACTCCCTTCATTACGGTCTGCGCCTTGCAGCCAAGGCGGCGGAACCGGGAAAAGTGGCACGGGTTATCTGCTGGCAGATGATCAAGGATATACCAGAGCATAACCGCAGCTTCTTTTCTTTATTCAGGATTGACCAGCCGTTTTCCTTCTGGTTCTCCGGGATTTGTAACAAAAAACCCACTCCCTGCGATGAAAGCGCAGAGAGCGGGTGCAGGGGCTCAGCCCCTGCGGGCAGCCCCCAACCAAAAGCGAGCCGGGGCTCCCGTTGAGCCCCGGCGGTTGCTTCAGTCAATTGTCCTTCTATCACCCAAGCCCTGCGCCCAAAGGGCGCAGAGAGCGGGTGCAGGGGCTCAGCCCTGCGGGCAGCCCCCAACCAAAAGCGAGCCGGGGCTCCCGTTGAGCCCCGGCGGTTGCTTCAGTCAATTGTCCTTCTATCACCCAAGCCCTGCGCCCAAAGGGCGCAGAGAGCGGGTGCAGGGGCTCAGGCCCTGCTTAGCCGTCCTGACGGGCGCCGAAGTTCACGGCGGTGTCGCCCTGCTGGTTGGCGCCGAACTCGTAGTCCTTGCCGGGCAGAACGGCGTTCATGAAGATACCCACCAGAGCAGCCACGGCCAGACCGGACAGGCTGATGTTGATGGAGCCGATGGAGAAGGCGATGGGGTTGGTGTAGTTGATGCCGATGGCCAGCACCAGGATGAGGGCGGCGACCAGCACGTTGCGGCTCTTGGTGAAGTCCACCTGATTTTCCACCACGTTACGCACACCCACAGCGGAGATCATGCCGTAGAGCACCATGCTGACGCCGCCCATGGTGGCGGTGGGCATGGCAACGATCAGAGCGGCAAACTTGGGGCAGAAGCTGAGCAGGATGGCGAACACGGCAGCCAGACGGACCACCATGGGATCGAAAACCTTGCTCAGAGCCAGCACGCCGGTGTTTTCGCCGTAGGTGGTGTTGGCGGGAGCGCCGAAGAGGGAAGCCACGGAGGTAGCCAGACCGTCGCCCACCAAGGTGCGGTGCAGGCCGGGATCCTCCACAAAGTTCTTGCCAACGGTGGAGGAGATGGCGCAGATGTCGCCGATGTGCTCCACAACGGTGGCCAGAGCGATGGGCATGATGGTGATGATGGAGTTGACCAGCAGGCTGGAATCAAATTCAGCGCCGAAGATGGAGAAAGCGGTCTTTTCCCAGTGGATGGGCAGGCCGATCCAGGCAGCTTCGGAAACCTTCTGGGCCACGGCGGCACGGGAGGCGGGGTCAACGATGACGGCGAACACATAGGAAGCAACCACACCCAGCAGGATGGGGATGATCTTGATCATGCCCTTGCCCCAGATGTTGCAGGCAATGACCACCAGAATGGCCACCAGAGCCACCAGCCAGTTGGCGGAGCAGCTAGAGATTGCGGTGCCGCTGAGGGTGAGGCCGATGGCGATGATGATGGGGCCGGTAACGATGGGCGGGAAGAAGCGCATGACCTTCTTGGCGCCGAACAGTTTGAACAGGAGGGCCAGAAGCAGGTAGATCAGACCCGCACAAGCCACGCCGAAGCAGGCGTAGGGCAGCATCTTGGCAGGCTCTCCCAGACCGCTGATGGCAGCATAGCCGCCCAGGAACGCAAAGGAGCTGCCAAGGAATGCAGGCACCTTGCCGCCGGTGATCAGGTGGAACAGCAGCGTGCCCAGACCGGCAAACAGCAGCGTGGTGGCTACATCAAGGCCGGTGATGGCGGGCACCAGCACGGTCGCGCCGAACATGGCGAACATATGCTGCAAACCCAGCACGATGGTCTTGGGGGCGCCCAGGGTGCGGGCGTCATAGATGGCTTCGTTGGTCTTGTTTTGATTTTCCATCGTAAGAACATCCTCCTGTAATGATATCGGTATGAACCTGTGACAGTATACGCTTTTTGGATGGTGTTTTCAAGGGAAATTTGGATTTTTTGGAGGAATTTTTGCCAGAAGGGCAGGGATGGGCGGCATGGATGTGCTTTCCCATTGAAAATCTTCCTGCCAGTGATTATAATAGGAAGCGTTTCTGAATCTGTACGAAAGAAGATGCGGTTTGCATGAAGCTGAAACAAATGCTCATCCGGGTTTGGCACTATATCGGGCGGTTTTTGGCATGGCTTGTGGTGGCGGGGCTGATTGGCAGCCTGTGCGGCCTTGTGGGCGGAGGATTCGCCATGGCGGTGGAATGGGCCACCCATTTCCGCGGGGAAAACGGCTGGCTTGTGTATCTGCTGCCGGTGGGCGGCTTACTGATCGTGGGCCTGTACCGGGTGATGAAGCTGCCCCTGTCCATTGGCACGGATCGGATCATCGAGACAGTGCGCTCTCAGGAACGGGTGCCCATTCTGATGGCCCCGGCCATCTTTGCGTCCACGGTGCTGACCCATCTGCTGGGTGGCTCTGCCGGCCGGGAGGGCGCAGCGTTGCAGCTGGGCGGCAGCATCGGATCGGCGGTGGGGTGCATCGGCTGCCGGAAAAACCGCAGCGATGTGCGCCGCATCTGTGAATTGTGCGGCATGGCGGCATTGTTTTCCGCACTGTTTGGCACGCCCATGACAGCGGCGGTGTTCGTGCTGGAGATCATCGAGGTGGGCCGGTTCAACACCCGGGGTCTGATGCCCTGCATGGCGGCGGCGGTGATGGCCTCGGTGGTGGCAAAGCTGATCGGCGCACCGGCGGAGGCATTCCCGCTGGCGGCGGGGCTGGCACCGGTGAATGGCGTAACGGCGCTGCAAACCGCCGGTCTGGGCGTGGTGTTTGCGGTGATGGCGATGGTGTTCTGCACCGTGATGCACACAGGCGGCAAGTGGATGCGCCGCTGGCTGCCCAATGAGTGGATCCGCATTGCCGTGGGCGGTCTGGCGGTGATTGGCCTGACGCTGCTGGTGGGCTGCCGGGATTACAACGGCGGCGGCGCACATACCATTGTGGAGGCGCTGGCAGGCCATGCCAAGCCGGAAGCCTTTGCCCTGAAACTGTTGTTCACCGCCGTTACCCTCAGCGCAGGGTACAAGGGCGGCGAGATTGTGCCTTCCTTCTTTGTAGGCTCCACGCTGGGCTGCGTGGCTGCACCGCTGCTGGGTCTGCCCGCTGCTTTGGGCGCGGGTCTTGGTCTGGTGGGCGTGTTCTGCGGCGTGACCAATGCGCCGTTGGCGTCCCTGCTGCTGTCGGTGGAGCTGTTCGGCGGCGAGTATCTGCCGCTGTTTGGCATCGTGGCGGCGGTATCCTTCATGCTGTCGGGGCATTTCAGCCTGTACCACAGCCAGTTGTTTGCCCAGCAGGGGCTGGGGGAGGATGAGGAACCGGCGGTTTCTGCGAAAACCGATGGCATGGCAGAACAGGTGGAAGAAGCGGCGTGATGCTGCTATATTGCTACTATATAATGAAAGAAATGAAACGGACTTCCTTGCCACGGGGGCGAAGGAGGTCCGTTTTTTGGTGGGATTATTGGATTTCTGGTTCCAGGTTATCAAATAAGTTGCTGTTGAAGAATTCCCGGAGGGTGATGTTCAGCCCATCGCAGAGCTTTTGAAGGGAAACCACGCCGGGATTTTGACTTTTGTGGTTGAGCATACTGTAAATGGTGGAGGGTGATACACCGCAGAGGTTTGCCAGTCCGCTGACTGCAAGGCTTCTCTGCTGGCAAAGTTCCAGAATACGCATGGCTACGGCTTCTTTTACGGTCATGGGCGGTCTCCCTCCCTTCGGGGATTTGTTTCGGTTTCTTTCTGTTGCAATATTCAGGCGGTTGCGGGGCTTACCGCAGATTGCTGTCCTCCCGCACATCCGTCCGCCCTTCAAAGAAGCGGTAGTACACCACATCCGGCTCCATGACCACATCGTTGGCACGGGCCAGTTCCTCCACGGTGACCATCATGTAGCCGTTTTCCCACAGGTATTCGGCAAACAGGGGCACCGCCTTGTGCAGGTATTTGCCAGTATCGTGCATCAGGATCACGTCGCCGTCCTGTACGTTGTGCTGGATGGAGTATAGGATGCGGTCGGGCTTTTTGCCGGTGTAGTCGTAGGTATCCACACTCCACTGGATGATGGGCATCCCGGTGCCGGATTCAATCCACGGCGGATAGGTGCCGCCGGGGGCACGGAAGAGGCGGGAGGCTTCGCCTACCAGCGACTGCATCAGCTGGGAATGCTTCTCCACTTCCTTGATGCGGGTTTCCACCTTGAGGGCGTGGCCGCTTTTGTGGCTGTAAGTGTGGCAGGCGATCAGGTGGTTCTGGTCGAACTGGCGCATGAGGATATCCGGGTTTTCGGTGCAGTCCACGCCTACGGTGAAGTAGGTGACCCGGGCCCCTGCCCGGCGGAAGTTGGTCAGGGCGGCGGGGGAGTTGGTGTAGCTGGCGCCATCGTCGCAGGTGAGGGCCACCATCTTCCAGTCGGTGTTGTCGGTCTGGATGCGGGCGGTGTCGGTCATCATGTCCCACAGCTCATCGTAGAAGAAGCGGACGTGCATCAGGCCGGGGCGGTTTTCGTAGACCTGGTTGGCGGGATAGTGCAGGGTCAGCTCCATGGCGCTGAGGGTGAAGGAGGCGGTTTGCAGGGCTTCCGGGGTGATGAGGGCGGCGATGGCCTCCGGGTTGCGGGGATCCTCCGGGAACAGGGAAGACAGATGGGCTTCGGTGCGCTGAGCCAGCAGGTCCCATGCAGGGCTGCCTGCCGGGAAGATGTCCGTCAGTAGGATTTCCTCACCGGTGAGCAGGTCGTAGGTGCCGGTGATGAAGGGGGCTTCCAGCTGCACCCGCTGGTAGGTGTGCCGGGCGATGACCATGGTGCTGATCCAGCTGTCACCGGTAAAGGTGTAGACGGTTTCGATGTCCAGGCGGCTGTTGCGTTTGGCGTTGTTGTCCTGGCAGGGCTGCATCCGGGGACGCAGGGCGGCGTCGAAATCATCGGTGCGCTGGCGAAGAATCTGATTGATTTTTTCGTTTTTTGTCAACAGATATTCTTTGCTGATGTAGTAGCGGTTGTCCTCCTCCTTGCGCTCCTCAAATTCCACCGTGGCATGGAAAAGCTCCGGGCAGTCGGTGCGCTTTTCGGCAGCGGCGGCAGGCAGGGCATAAAGAATCAGCAGAAGGGCGGCGAGAAGTGCGAAAAATCGTTTGGTCATAGGGTTTCTTCCTTTGCTGGTTGATGAGACGGAAAGATCGTTTCTATTATATATGGGTTGATGGGCTGCGTCAAAAAGAATTTGACTTGTATTTTGGAAGAAAATAGTGGTTTCAGCGGTTTTGGCGGGGTTGTATGGTGGAGGCAGCGAAGTTTTCTGAAAAAACTTTGCCTGTGGAAACCCTTGTAAATCAACGCTTTGCGAACAAATGCAAAAAACTTTTCAAAAAAGTTGAAAAAAAGGTGTTGACACCTCCCCGTTACTGTGTTATTATAACCAAGCTCGCTTGAGAGCACCGAACCTTGAAAACGATACAGAGTAAAGAAACGCAAGAACGACAGTCAAGAATTTTGAGTGAAATTCGTACTCGATGGAAAAACGATCGAGAGCGATTCAGAAATTAAACATAAGAGTTTGATTCTGGCTCAGGACGAACGCTGGCGGCGTGCCTAACACATGCAAGTCGAGCGGAGACTCTTGGAGGAAGTTTTCGGATGGAATCCTTGAGTTTTAGCGGC
>JAFVXE010000007.1 GCA_017501255.1 Clostridia bacterium
AAACGCCTTGTTCGGGAGGCAAGAGAAACGGAGCACAGCCAAGGTGCTCCCCGCACCGCGACGGTAGCGGACGACGTCAAATCCCTAAGCTGTTTTTCGGGGCGGATGAAGGGCACAGGTTGGGCAGCCAATAAACAAGGATGCATCCAAGATACGATAACGCATTGCGCATTGTGCCCGCCGCCACGAAAAACGGCATATAAAAGGGATTTGACCAAAGGGAGCGTGTCGCCGTTTTCTGGTTCCTCTTTTTCAAAAGAGGAACCGCAGGGTGTGGGGGCGCGCAGCCCCCACCCACTCCCTCGCAGCGGCCCTGCGAGATAACTCGCCCAGCCACCGCTAACAGCGATAGCGACAGCCCCCTCCCCGCTGCAGCGGGGAAGGAGCCTTTTGCTGACTGCCCAAGTCATCAACATAATCAGAAAAACCACGGTTGGCTGAACGCCATCCGTGTTTTTCATATCAACAACAGGAACGCAGCGGCAGCGTACGCTGCGGGCAAGGAGGAACCCATGGAAAACAACACAACGATGCAGGAAATGCAGAATCCCCCCGCCGCCGACCGTGTGGAAAACGAGCGCCTCCGGGACCTTCTCCGGGAGGACAGCGAATTGCAGCGGCAGTTTGACCGGATGGTGAGCCGTTCCCTGGCCACGGCCCGTGGCAAATGGGAACGGGAGCGGGATGCGGAGATCCAGCAGGCAGCGCTGATCCGGGACGCAGAGCGGGAAGCCGCTCTGGAGGGACGGGAAGCGGCGCTGCGCAGCAGGGAACTGCGGGCAGATGCGCTGGATAAGCTCAGCCAGAGAGGGCTGCCCATGGAGCTGGCGGATTGCCTCCGCTTTGATGACGCTCGGGCGGCTGAAACCAGCCTTGCGCAGGTGGAAAAAGCCTTCCGGGCACAGGTGGACAAGGCGGTGGAAAAACGCCTGCGGGGTCAGGCGCCCAAGAGCGGCCAGCAGGCAGCTTTCACGGCGCAGATGCGCTCTGCCCTGGGCCTGAAGTAAGCCGGGCTGTGACGGGATGCCTTCGGACTGGGCATGGCCGCCTGACGGATATGGCATCGGTCACAGTGCCGGTCATCAGCCGGACCTGCATCCGGGGGGATGCGGCTGGCCTGTCGGCTTCTCTGCGCCGGATGGGCCGTGAACATCTCCCCAGATCAATCCCCACGGGGCGGGGAACGCCCCAACATCAACCCAACCATAGAAAGGATGAGGAATCATGGCGAACAACATTGCGCTTTTTGAACAGTATGTGCCTCTGCTGGATGAGGTGTACAAGGAGGCCAGCAAGACCGAGGTGCTGGATGGCAATCAGGAACTGATCCGCATGGGCGCCAACGCCAACGAGCTGATCATTCCCAAGATGACCATGGATGGTCTGGCAGATTACAGCCGTAACGGCGGTTACGTGGGCGGCGATGTGGTGCTGACCAACGAAACCGTGCTGTGCAACTTCGACCGTGGCCGTATGTTCACTGTGGACAGCATGGACAATGCGGAAACCGCCGGTGTGGCCTTCGGTATGCTGGCTGGCGAGTTCATCCGCACCAAGGTGGCGCCCGAATTGGATGCTTTCCGCTTTGCCACCTATGCCAGCGCTGATGGCGTCAGCTCCGGCGATGGCGTGTTGACCACCGGCGAGCAGGTGGTGGCCGCCCTGCGTGCTGCTACCAATGTGATGGATGAGAACGAAGTGCCCATGGAGGATCGTATTCTCTTCATCACGCCCACCCTGCACGGTCTTGTGCAGGATATGGATCTGGTGAACAGCCGTGAGGTGCTCAGCCGCTTCAGCCAGGTGATCACCGTGCCCCAGACCCGCTTCTATACCGCCATCCAGCAGAAGGACGGCACCACCGACGGCGAAACGGTTGGCGGCTATACCAAGGCCGCATGGGGTCAGGAGATCAACTTCATGGTGGTGCATAAGGGCGCTGTCATTCAGTTCCCCAAGCACATCAACCCTAAGGTGGTCAGCCCGGAAATGAACCCCGATGCGGATGCCTGGAAGTTCGGCTACCGTCAGGTGAGCGTGGCCCAGGTGTACGAGAACAAGGTAGCGGGCGTGTACGTCCACTTCAAGGCCTGATGGCCCGGGTGATCGGCCGGGCGCTGGCGGTGAAAAAGAAGCCGGCGCCCCGCAAACCCCGGGGAAAAAAGGAGGTGACGGTCCGTGGACAGGCTGACCGTACTGAAGAGAAGGCTCAGCCCCGCTGAGGGAACGGATGAATTGCTTTCGGATCTGCTCAGTGATGCGGAGCTGTATGTGATGGCGTATACGGGCCGCGGGTCGGTTCCCCCGGAGCTGGAAGGCACCGTGGTGGAACTGGCAGCCATCCAGTACAACCGGCTGGGTATGCAGGGGGAAGGCAGCCATCAGGAAGGCAGTGTTTCCATCACCATGGAAAACCTGCCGGAGAGCATCCGCCTGCTGCTCAACCGGTTCCGGCTGGCAAGGGTGGTGGGCTGATGCCGCTGCAAAGAAAGCGTTTGCAGACGCTGACCATCCATGCTGCCCGAAAGCCCGTCATCGGCGAAAATGACCGCATCCCCCGCTTTGAAGCGGCGGGACGGACCATTGCTGGTACCCTGCAACCCATGGATGGGGCAGCGGATCGGCAGATGTACGGCGAGCGGGTCACCCGGCTGAGGCGGCTCATCACCACGGAAGGGGATGGGCTGTGTATGGGCATGGGCGTGTGCACCGGCAATGCCGCCGGATGCGATTATCGGATTATGCAGCCGGTAAGCCACTGGCAGGGGCACAGCGTGGCTGTGCTGGAAAAGCTGGACTGACCGGCAAGGGGACATGACCGCTCTGTACCCATCGTCCGCCGCAGGAAGCCGCAGTGAGAGAGTGAGAGGACTTGACAGGCGGCAGGGCGGATGGGCCAAAGAGCGGCATCCGGGCGGGAATACCGGGCATCCATGCCGCAGAAAGCCGCAAATGAGAAAGAGAGAAGGACTTGTTCTGGCGGTGACGGATGCCCCGGCCGGGAGGGGTTCTGCGGAGGGTACAGGGGCTTTCCCTGTACCCGATAAGCAAAAGGAGAGATGAACAATGCATGGATCGGAAGAACTGGCCATCCGGCTGCAAGCAGCGGTGGAAGCGGTGGTACCGGCGGCATTGGAGCAGGTGCGCACCGAGGCGGAAGCCCTGTGTCCTGTGGATGCGGGCGACCTGAAAGCAAGCCTTCAGGTGCGGATGGAGGGGGAAGGAACATCCGGTCAGGTGGTGGCAGACGTACCCTACGCCGCCTACGTGGAGTTGGGAACCTTCCGCAGTGCGCCGCAGCCCTTCCTGTACCCGGCTTTTGCACTGGTGCGCCCCAAGGTGCCCGCCATGCTCAAACAGCTGCTGACCGGCGGCTGATCAAGGAGGCGTCATGGTGGATGTAAACAACATCATCGGGGCGCTGGCAGCCGAAACGGCGGCGCAGCACATCACCCGGGGCTGGCCAGCAGCGGAGACGGCAGATATGCTGCCGGTGATTGCGCTCCGGCTGGCCTCGGAAAGCTGCACCGCCCGTTACGACGATCAGGCGTACCTGATGGAAACGGAATACGAACTGCGGGTATTTGCCCGTGACCCGGCGCTGGCAGACCAGGTGGCGAAGGAAGCCTGCCTGTGTATGCTCAGGCTGGGATATCAGCGGATTTTTGCCGCTGAAGAAGCCACGGCGGCCATGTTTCAGCGCATAGGCCGCTATCGCAAGGTTTGGCAAACAGAAAGGATGAATGAAGCATGAGTACCAAGAGAGCTGCTACCGGTTTCAAGGGCCTGGCGCTGGCCCCTGTTACCCAGAATGACCTGCTGGGCTATGTGTCCGGCAACGGTGAAGCGTTGCCCTTTGCTGGCAGCATGACCCGCACCAGCAAGGAATCCACCACCGACCTGTACTATGACGATGATCTGTACGCACAGATCAAGGCCGTTATGGGCGAGGATGTGGAGATCCGTGTGGCGGAAGTGCCCCTGAGCCGCATGGCCGAGCTGGGCATGGGCACCTTCAACGAGGAAACCGAAACCCTGGAGGCGGATTTCAACATCGCCGGCAAGGAGTACGCCCTGCGCTTCGTGGTGGATACCCTCAGCGGCCTGCCCTACTATTTCAATTACCGTGTGTTTGAAATGACCGGCATCCGTTTTGACAACTTCACCACCCGCAAGGACAGCATCTCCGTGTGCGAGGTCATCATCACCGGCGTGCTCAAGCGTCCCCAGATGGGCGGCCTGGCTCCCTGGGCTGTGATGCAGCTGAAGGAGGACAAGTCCAATCAGGAGGCCTGCACCGCTTTCCTGACGGCGGCTGAGAACAAGGGCTGATGAGCAGGGGCGCTACCCCTGCACCCCGCCAAAGGGTCATAGACCCTTTGGAATCCCATCTCTGCGCCCGCTTTGCGGGCGCAGGGTGGGTATTTCTGGAGGTATCAACCATGAACCATAACACGAAAGACCTGTATCGGGATGCGGTTTCCCTCTCCCTGCCACGGGAGAAAAACGTGCGGGGCTATGCCATCCGGCGGATGCCCATCGGGCAGTTGCTCACAGCCTTGCAGACCCTCCGGGAAATGCCGGGCGAGCTGCTGGATACCCTGATGCCCGGGCTGACGCCCAAGACCCTGCTCAGCCGTTTCCGCACGATGTCGGCCCAGGAGCTGAAAACCATGCTGGTGCGGGCCGTTACGGTGCTGCCGGGCTATGGAGTCAGCCTGCTGGCACGGCTGTTGGGCGTGGAGGAAGGCGATCTGCTCCGGGATGAGATGATCGGGCTGGATGGGTTGGCTGAAATGCTGGAAGCCTGGATGGAAGTCAACGGCATCGAAAATTTTATCAGGGCGGCGGGCGCGCTGCAGGTGAAGGTGCGCAACTCCATAACCCCCGCTGGCTCCAGCGGCTCATTGCAGCGGCGCTGAGCATCGGCATCAGCAAGCGGGCGCTGATGGAGGACTATTACATGGACGAAATCGGGGCGATCATGCAGGAATGGAACCGCCTGCACGACCCGGAGGACGGCGATACGCCGGAGGCCGTGGACGCGCTGACCTTTCTGGGGGATGGCGGCGAATGGCTGACCTGAGAACGCCCCGGATACAGGAGGTGAGAACGTGACCATTGAGGAGTTGAGTGTACGGATTACAGCGGAGGCGGATGAAGCGCTGGAAATGCTGGATCTGGTCACCCAGCGGCTCACGGCGTTGGAAGCGCTGCTGGGGCAGACGCTGCACATCGGCCTGGATGCGGAAGCCGTCGCCGGGAGCATAACCCTGCTGGATGAACAGCTGACTGTTTTGCAGGAACGGCTGGGTCAGCAGGCGCAGGATCTGACGCAGGTGGTGCAGGGCGTGCTGGGCAGCCTAACGGATGGCCTGAGTGGGCTTCGGGAAGGGCTGGAAAACACCGGCGGAATGCAGCACGCCTTGGCGGAGACAGCCGAAGCGGTGGATCGGGTTGCCGATGCAGCCGGGGATGCTGCCGGAGAATTGCTGGATCTGGAACGGTCGCAGCAGGGAGCCAACCGGCAGGCTCAATCCTACCGCAGCACGCTGCAGGGGCTGGATACCCGTCTGGATCGTCTGGGCAGGCAGCGGCAGGCTGTCAACAGTATGCGGGATCTGTCCCAGCAGTTCAGCCAGAGCAGCCAGAATGCAAGCAGGATGCAGACATCCCTGCGCAATGCGGAGCGGGGCATCATCAGCGGCATCCGGGCAGCGGATGATATTTCGGATCGTTTCCGGGACATGGGTTCGAATTTCGACCGTACCGGCGATACGGTCACCGTCAATGCGCAGCGGCTGTATGGCCAGCTGGGCGGCGTGATTGCCTGGGCCAACAATGCGGCGGACAGTTTGCAGATCGATGGCAGCGTGCAGGTGGATACCAGCGGCGCTGTGGCTGCCCTGAACAACCTGATTCAGGTGGCGATGGCTGCCCAGAGCATTCTGGCGGGCCTTGGCGTTGCCTCCGGCGGCGCTGGCAAGGCTGCCGGAGTGAAGGTCAGCGGCGGCGGTGGAGGCGGTGGCGGCAGCCGGAAGCAAAGCGCCGAGGAGGAAGCCGCAGAGAGAGCCCGTGCCGAGGAGGAGGCCCGCAAGGAAGCCCTCCGGCTGGATTATGAGCAGCTGGAACACAAGCGGCACATGAATGAGATCACCCTGGAAGAGGAGATCCAGCTGCTGGAACAGATCCGCTGGCGGCATCAGATGAACGCCGAAGAGATCATGGAATGGGAAGAGCGGGTCTACGATGTCAAACAGGAGATTCGCCGCAGGGATGCGGAAAATCTGGACCGGCTGTCCCAGGGCGTGGTGGAAGCCCTCACGGAAAAATACGAAGCCATGCGGGACGCAGAGCTGGAACGTGTGGAGGAAAGCCGCCGGGCATGGGAAACCTGGCGGGATGACAGCGTCCGTGCCATTGATGACCAGATCGAGGCGCTGGACAGGCTGGCAGCCGCCGAGCAGCGGGAGGATCAGGATGCAGAAGAACTGCGCCGCATCGAAATGCTCAAGCGGGATATTGCCTACGAGCAGGATGAGTTCAACCGCAAAAAGCTGGAAGAGCAGCTGGCGGATGCCATTGCTGACCGGGAAAAGCGCCTGCGCAAGCAGGAATTGGAGGACCAGAAAGCCGCTTTGCGTCAGCAGGCGGAGGATGTGGAGCTTCAGTCGCAGCAGGAGCTGGACAAGCTGGATGCGGAGGAAGCCGCCATTGAAAAGCTGTATGAACAGCGGCTGGAGCAGGCGGCGCTGGAAGCGGAAGCGGAAAAGCTCATCATGGAAAACAGCCAGCAGGAGATTCTGGCGCTGCTGAAAACCTATGTGCCGGAATACGACCTGCTGGGCCGCTCCATGGGCGAGCGCATGATGGATGGCTTCAAGAGCGCTGTGGGCGGCGTGGTTAGCTGGTTCAACAATCTGTCGGGACAGCTGGACAGCGCATGGAGCCAGATGGTACAGACCGCCGGGCAAAGCGCAACGCTTTTGGCGGCGCAGTCCGGCAGTGCAGCTGTCAGCAGCCCCCAGGTGAACATCAATCAGACGGTGAACTTCAACCAGCCTGTGGAAAGCCCCGGCGATGTGGCCAGACGCATGGAAAGCGTCAACCAGGCGCTGGGCGAGTGGATGAGTCAGGAGGGATAGGGTGCAGAAACTCATTTATGAAAACATCCGGGGGGAGCAGGCGGTGTTCCTGCACGCCCCTTATGTGCTTTGCAGTCTCAGGGGCATGGGGCTCAGCGGCGTGAATGTGGCCGCTTCCTCCGGCGCTTACCAGCAGGGGGAGAGCATCCTGAGCCTGCGGCGGGAAAAGCGCACCGTGCAGGTGACCCTGCACCTGATGGCGGGGAGCCGTCAGGAGATGTATCAGCTGCGCTCCCGGCTGTGCGGCATTCTGTCCCCGGATCTGGCCTTTGACGGCCAGCAGAAGGGACGGCTGATCTATCAGAACGATTATGGCACCTGGTGGACCTGGGCGGTGCCGGATGGCGGCCTCAACTGGGGCAAGCGGGTGATGGATGTGCACCCCTCCGTAACGGTGGACTTTGTTTGCGAAAGTCCCTACTGGTTCGGGCAGACCAGCGCAGCGGTGCTTATCGGCACCTCCGGCGGTCTGATTCTGCCCACGGTGCTGCCCTTTACGCTGGGCAAGCTGAGCACGGAGGTCAGCCTGAATAATCAGGGGCAGACCGATGCGCCCGTCACCATCTGGATGACCGGCAGCGGCGAGACCCCCACATTGACCAACCAGCGCACCGGGGCGGTATTGCGGCTGGTGCAGCCCCTGCCGGTGGGAGATCAGCTGACCCTGTGCACCGAGCCGGGGCGGCTGATGGCTCAGGTGACCCACCCGGATGGCAGCGTGGAAAACGGCTTCGGGCTGTTGGATCCCACTGCTTCCCTGCTGGCCTTCCGGCTGTTGCCGGGGGTGAATCTGCTCAGCTACCGCAGCCATGAACAGACCGCCCGCACCCTTGTGCGTGTGGAATGGAACGACTGCTTCGAGGGGGTGTAAGCCATGGGCGAAAGCCTGTTGCTGATGGACATGAACTTTGTTTTGCTGGCGGAGATCCCCCTGTACCAGAGCCTGATCATCAAGCGGGAATACTACGGGGTCGGCTCCTTCAAGCTGACGCTGAAGCGGGGCGCACCCGGCGGCGGAATGCTGGCAAGGGATCGGCTGCTGTACCTGCACAACCGGACGGATACCATGCTGCTGATCGAAAAGGTGACCCGCAGCGATGATACCATTACCGCAGACGGACTGATGCTGAAAGGGCTGGCAGCCCGGCGCATCTGCGTGCCGCCCACTGCCGCAACCAGCGACCCTTACCGGGGCTTTGGCTGGGACCGGTTCACCGGGGATGCGGAAAGCGCCATCCTGCACTTTGCGGCAGGCAACCTGACCAGCCCGGAGGACCAGAAGCGGAAAATGGCCCGCATGACGCTGGCGCAAAACCAGCATCGTGGCGACTCCCTGCCCTGGCAGGCACGGTTTGACAAGCTGTCGGATGTGCTGGCCACCATCGGTCAGACCACGGGCATTGGCTGGGATGTGCGCCCGGATTTTGCAAACAAACAGTTCGTCTTTGGTGCATGGGAAGGGATGGATAGCACAACAGGCGCAGGGCGGGCTGTATTCAGCCGGGAGGTGGGCAGCGTTTCCAGCGCAACGTATATGGATGACGGTTCTGCTCAAGTGAGTACCGTGTATGCGGGCGGCGCAGGTGAGGACGAAAACCGGATGATCTACTCCATCGGCAATGAATGCACGGGTTGGGATCGCCGGGAGCTGTTCACAGCGGTCAGCGGGGTGGAAACTGTGGAGATGCTGACCCTGGGTGCACAGCAGAAGTTGAGTTCGCCCCGGCTGACCCTGACCGCACAGGTGCGGGATTGCAGCCTGTGCCGCTACCGCATCGATTACGATGTGGGCGATGTGGTCACCGTGGTGGATGACGGCGCACAGATGAACGCCCGACTGATCGCCATGCAGGAAACCCACGAGAAGGGGGCAGTCACGCTGGCAGCCACCTTCGGCGATGCGCCGGTTACACTGGTCAGCCGCCTGAAGCAGGAGCGCTCGTTTGTGAATGTGTAGACCCATGGAAGGAAGAAGGGAGGAAACAGCCCATGGCAAAAGAATTTTACGGCTTTTTTGATTCGACGGAAGGCGATATCCGGCAGTATGACGCAGCGGAACTGGCGCAGCTGCTTTCCGCAGCGGTACAGAACGGCGTGTCCAGCCACAATGGAGGCGGCCTTCAGGTAACGGCGGACGGCACGTCCATGAATACCACCGTCTCCGAAGGCGGTGCGGTGATCGGCGGCTATGTGTTCACCCTCAGCGATGATGGCGGCGCTGCCCGTACCTTCACCCATCAGGTATCCGGCTCGGCAGACCGCATCGACCGCATAGTGGTGCGGCTGGATCTGAACCAGCGGAAAATGTCGCTGGCCGTGCTGGAGGGTGTGCCCGGTGCAGCGCCCAATCCCCCAGCCCTGACCCGTACCTCCCAGGTGTGGGAGTTGTCGCTGGCGCAGGTGCGCATTCGTGCCTCTGCGCTGTTTGTGGCAGCTTCGGATATTACCGATGAGCGTGGGAATGAGAGCGTATGCGGCTATGCGCTGTCGGTGTGGAACAACCGTCAGGCGCTGGACGGGCGTTATGCGCTGAATACCACCATCACCAATGCCCAGATTGATGCAGCCATCGTCTGATGAGAAAAGGAGGGAGAGAATGTGGCATATCTGGATCTGAACGGGCTGAAACGTGTGGGAACCCGACTGAATGCGCTGTTTGTCCGGCAGGACAAGATCGCCAACAATGTGTCTACCACTGCCGCGGGCATGGTGCTGGATGCCCGTCAGGGCAAGGCTTTGCAGGATGCCATCAATGGCAAGGTAGCCAAAACCACCGCTACCGCAACCTTGAGCGCCAGCGGCTGGTCTGCCAGCGGCAGCAACTATGTGCAATCTGTCACCGTCAGCGGAATGACCAGCAGCACCACGGCGATTATCGTGGCTGCCCCGGCCAGCTATACGGTCTATGCGGAAAACATGGTGTACTGCTCGGCACAGGGCTCCGGCACGCTGACCTTCACGGCAGCCACCAAGCCAGCCTCAAACCTGACGGCAAACATTCTGGTGCTGAAATAAAGGAGGGAGACGGATGATTTTCAATATGGGCGGCGCGCCGGACCCGGCGGGCCGCTTGCCGGCATTTACCTATACCGGCTCCTATGAGCTGATCGATGAAGGCAAGGTGAACAACAAGCAGAACTGGCGGCTCAAGCTGAAAACCAGTGGCGTTTTGACCTTTCAGCGCATCGGTACGCCGATAGATATCTTCTGCGTTGGTGGCGGCGGCGGCGCTTACTTATCCGGCGGTGGCGGCGGCAAGACCAGTACCAGCAAAAACAAGACCCTGCAGGCCGGGCAGGAATACACCATCACGGTTGGTGCAGGCGGCGGTGTGGGCACCAGCGCGGGTGTTCAGGGCGGCACCTCGTCCTTTGGCAGTCTGCTCAGTGCAGAAGGCGGCATGGGCGGTTATTCCGTCGGCACCAAAGGCGGTACCGGTGGCTCTGGCGGCGGCAGCTACGGTAACCAGGGCAAGGCTGGTAACGGCGGCAGCAATGGCGGCGATGGTGGCGGCGCATCCTACCAGCAGTTGGAGGCAGATGGTCTTTATTATTGGTATACCTCTATCGGTGCAGCCGGTCAGGGAACCACCACCAGGGAGTTCGGGGAATCCGGCGGCACGCTGTACTCTGGCGGCGGCGGTGGCGGCAACTCAAACAAAACCCACAACGACGGCGGCTATGCCGGTGATGGCGGCGGCGGTCATGGTGCGTGCCGTGGCCCGGATTCGTCGCTCTCTGCTACCGCAGGCGGCACCAATACCGGTGGCGGCGGCGGTGGCGGCAATCTGGACGGCAAAGCATCCATGGCGGGCGGCAGCGGTATTGTTGTCATCCGCAACCATCGGTAAGGGGGTGTAAGGATGGATTATGCATTGATTGAAAATGGTCAGGTGGTCAATCTGATCAGCCTGCACCCGGATAATGCGGCGGATTTCCCGTCTGCAGTGCCCCTGAACGGCGTGCCGGTACAAATCGGCGATACCTTGGAAAATGGCGTTTTCTACCGGAACGGTGAGCCGGTACTGACGGTTCTGGAGGAAATGTACGGACAAATGGCAGAGCTGGATGAGGCGCTGCTGGAAGTGCAATATCAACAACTGATCGGAGGTCTGGAAGAATGAGTCTGATGTATAAGGTGTGTTTCCGTACCATTGCCCGGGGCAACTACCCGGAGGATATGGCCATGCGTGTGAACGTGTTCTACGGCGGCGGTCTGATCTCCACGGAGGAGTACAACCTGCTGATGGATCAGCTGAATCAGCCGCAGGAATGAGCCGGAGGAACGGCCCCGGCACTGGTGACGGCGGCGCACATATCCTGACAGGGAAAGAAGTGTGGAGCAAATGAGTCAAGTGAGTGTAAAGGACTATCTGGCCCAGGCGGCTGCCCTTGCCCGCACGACCCTTGAGCGAACCATTCCCTATGTGCTCGGCGGCATGACCCTCAGCGGCATGGACTGTCAGGGACTGTGTGAATATCTGCTCGTCCGCTGCGGCATTCCCCGCAGGGAGTGCAATCTGGCAGGCAGCAATGCCCACTACCGGGCCTGCCTGTGGACGGGAACCCCGGAGGAATGCCGACAGCGGTATGGGCGCATCCCGGCAGGGGCGTGGCTGTTCATTGTGAAAAACGATGGCAAGGAGCCCGCCAAATACCAGGGGGACGGGATTGGCAATGCCTCGCATATGGGCGTGTATCTGGGAGCCAAGGAGGGGGCGTTGCACGCCTCCTCCTCCCGGGGCAGCGTGACCATTGGCAGCTTCAATGGCACCAGCGGCTCCGGCGGCTGGAACCGGGTGGGGCTGTGCCAGTGGGTGGATTACGGCGTGACGGCGGATTCGCAAAGTGGCGGAACGGATTGGGAACAGTCCACCGGCGAGGAACAGCCCGAAGGGACGTTTTCCGATCTGGCGCAGGTTTCCACCCCGGATGGCAATCCGGTCAAGCTGCGGGCCCTCCCCAGCCGGAAATGCAGCCTGTACTGGAAGGTGCCAAACGGCGCATCGGTGCAGGTGGAAGGCTTGGTGGATGCGGATGGAACCACATGGGCCAAGGCCCGGTATGGAAGCCAGAAGGGTTATATCATGAGTGCGTTTATCATTGGGGGGTGAAAGGATCGTGGAATGGGAAAAACTGTGGGATAAGGCCATCTGCCTGACGGCGGCTGTAGGCGGCGGTATTGCCGGCGCATTCGGCGGCTGGGATACACTGTTGACGGTGCTGATGGGCATGATGGCAGCGGATTATCTGAGCGGCCTTGTGGTGGCTGCCATGGGCAGAAGCCTGAAAACCACCTATGGCGGCCTGAGCAGCAAGGTGGGCGCCATGGGTCTGGCCAAAAAGGGACTGATGCTGCTTTGCGTGCTGGTGGCATCCATGCTGGACCGTGCCATGGGCGCAGACCATGCGGTGTGCCGGGATGCGGTGTGCTGGTTCTATGTAGCCAATGAAGGGCTGAGCCTGCTTGAGAATCTTTCGCTGGCAGGGGTGCCCTTTCCCGCCAAGCTGAAGGAGCTGCTGGGCCAGCGCATGGAAAGCAGCGGCGGTGTGTATGAGAATATGGATGAATATGAGCCAGTGGACTGGGACGGCGAAGGCCCGGAAACGGACTGGGAAGATGCTGTACCAGCACAGGTTGAAGGCGAAAAGGAACTGACAGAATGAAGAAAGCCCCGGGGAACAGAGGAAGGATCTGTTCTCCGGGGCGGATTTGTGGTTGGGGAAAGGGGGGTTGCGGAAGGTGCTGGCAGCCCGGAAGGCTGGCTGGGGGTAGCGGTGTGACGGAGGTTGGCTGCTTTGCCCACAGGCCCTGTAGATACCCCTACCATCAGTCAGGCTGCGCCTGACAGCTTCCTCCCCCGATGGGGGACGGACGTCCAGCCCGCCTTCCTGACGGACAGGCGGGCTGTTCGCCCCGGAGCAGGACAACAGTTGCCGCGGCTTTCGTGGCAGGG
>JAFVXE010000008.1 GCA_017501255.1 Clostridia bacterium
CGTGTGCCCTTAACCCCGCCTACCAAAAGGGCGAGGGATTTGACGTCGTCCGCTACCGTCGCGGTGCGGGGAGCACCTTGGCTGTGCTCCGTTTCTCTTGCCTCCCGAACAAGGCGTTTTTCGTTAGTTGGCTACACTACCATTCCTGCCGGTTTCCTAACAAAGGAAACATCCCCCAAAAAGGCTTCTTCCCCCATCGGGGGAGGAAGCTGGCAGGCGCAGCCTGACTGATGGTAGGGGTATTTGCAAGGCCTGTGGTGCATCATCCAACCCGCACAAAGCACCATTCACCTTCCCCGAAGCCACCACCCGCCCAGCGGGGCCCGCAACGCAGCCCCGAAGGGGCGAGGACGGGCCCAAGCAAGCGGCGTGGGGAAGGGAAGGGCCCCTTCCCCTTTAAGCCGCGACAACTATTGTCCACATTCGGCGCGAACGCCCTGCCCACGGCAGGGCGGGCGTGCATCCCCACCAAAAGGGCCGCGGCTTCTATTGTCCAGCTTCGGGGCGAACGCACCCTTCCTCCATTCGGAGGAAGGGGCGGACGCCCATCCCCCCTCACCCCTTCCGCTTCACCGGAAACAGCAGATCAATCTGCCCATCCACTCCATCTTCGGGCCAGTTCAGGTGGGCAGCCCGCACCCAGTTGAGATGCTCCTCCAGGCAGCCGCCCATGGTGTTTTCATCGCCTCGCCAGTCGATATCAAATTCCTCGCTGGCTTCCACCCACTTGTTCAACTCCCACCAGTACTGAAACTCCGGGAAGCGGATGGTCAGGGCTGCAAAGAGGCCGCCAGGGAACTGCTTGCGGGTGAAGTCCTCCGGCAGGGGGAAATCCTCGGGAATGGTGACCCAGTCCTCGTAGCCATGGGTGCCATCCTCCAGAATGCCGGGGTTGGGGTGGTTGAAGCCGAACATCCGGGCATCGGGCTTGGCTTCGTAGAGCTTGCTTTCCTGAACGAAACGGCTCATCCGGTCGCCCACCACTTCCTCCGGGTCTGCGCCGATGTGGTGATAACTGGCCACGGTCATGGGGGGCAGATGAAGAATACGCACATTCAGCTTCTCCGTCAGCACGGGAGTATTTTTCTCGTTATTCATCTCGGTCATGGTACCTTCCTCCTTCAGGGTGGTTTTCGGAGGCATCAGAGCATCGGTCAGGCTGAGCAGCTCCGGGTTGGTCAGATAGCCCGGGTCGCCGGAATGCTCCACCAGCCGGGTGAGAATGCCCCGGATGGCCATCAGCGCCGCTGTTTCCTGATCCAGCTGGGCAATGTGCTGCCGGAAAACCGTCTGCCTCAGGGATGGATTCTGTTCCCTGAGGATGAGGGCAATATCCTTCAGGGGAATGCGGAGCTTACGCAGCACCAGGATCTGCACCAGATGCGCCACTGCCTGGGGATCGTACACCCGGTAGGCGTAGTCCTCCACATGGCTGCTGGCGATCAGCCCCATCTTTTCATAATGGCGCAGCATCCTCGCAGATACGCCCAGCGCCCGGGAAACCTGGGTAACGGTCATCAGCTGATCCATGCTCCTGCCTCCTTTCAACCCAAGGATAAAGGGTGACACCGTGTTCGAGTCAAGGGGTCAAATCAACTTTTCTTTTGCACCTGATAGCGCAGCTCCACAAACTGCCCGAAACGCTGCATCCCTTGGAAAATCAGCTCCTCCTGTGTGCCGGGGCAGAACAGGGGGATGCCGTCCCCCAGAATGACGGGCGCAATATTGAGAATGTATTCATCCACCAGCCCCTGCTGCCGCACCAGATTAATCATCTGGCTGCCGCCAACAATCCAGATATCCTTTCCACGGGGGCTCAGACCGGCGATCAGCTCCCCCGGATTCTGTGCCGTGAAGCGGACATGAGCGGTATCCTCCATGGGCTGGGTGGTATATACATAGCATTCCTTGCCCTCATAGGGAAAGCGGCCCTTTTCCTGCTCCATGATCCAGTCATAGGTGCGCTTGCCCATCAGGATGGTATCCACGGTATCATAGAATGCCCCGAAGCCGTTGTCGCCTTCACCGGGGGTATTCAGCAGCCAGTCCAGGTCATCATCCCGGGTGGCGATACAGCCATCCAGACTGATGCCGATATACACCACAACTTTCCGGGGATGGGAAACATTTGTTGTCATCGGTTCATGATCTCCTTTGCAAACAGCGGCGTTTACTGCGCCTGATCCCTGCACCCTGCCACCACCAGCAGAACCCCCTCCTTTACGGAGATTACCGGGGTTTCGGATGAATAGGCGTTGCTGACCCCCAAGGGCCAGTCGCAGGTCAGTTCCGCATCTTCCAGCGGATAGCTGAGGCCTTGCAGCGTGATGCCCCGGGCGATCTGCCCATGGCAGAACACGCTCACCAGCGTGCCTTTCTGTGCAGGGGGCAGCGTCAGCGATCCATTGGCGATGGCATAGGCCGTATAGCCCGGATCCATGAGCCGCACCTGCGCCCCCATGGCCGCATACCGGCCCATGGACTGAAAATTGGCCAGCAGATGGTCGATGCGCCCGCCGCCGCATCCGTAAAGGGCAAACTCCCGGTAGCCCCGTCCATAGCCCACGGACAGCGCCAGGCCGGTATCCGTATCATCCTTGCGCACCGGATGGCGCATCAGCTCCACCCCGTCAGGCAAAGCGGGCGGTTCCCCCAAAGAATCAAAATCCCCCAGCAGGATGTGGGGCAGAATGCCCAGCTGTTGCAGATAGCGGTATCCGCCGTCCGCCGCAATGATCAGATCCCCCGGCGCAGGGGCCAATTCCCGGCAGGTGAATTCTCCGGCGCCGATAATATAGCAGATCGACAAATCAATCCCTCCAAACAGGTTGAGTATACCGCCAGCGCCTCCTTCCGTCAAGGAAACAGCCGCCTTTTCAAAGCCTGCGCCTGTTGAGCCGGGCTGTTTTTCCCCAGTGGGAGAGGAATGCTTGATTTGACAGCATCTTTTGGGTATTATCTTTCGTGTATTATGTTGTTGATAATATTATTTTAGAAATAATACTTGACAAGTATTATGTATAGTGTTATGATCTCATCAACATGATGAAGGAGGTTGCCCCATGTCTGAGAAGAAAACCAATGCTGTCAACGAAACCCTGTGCCTGCCCCTGGCAGACCAGTGCGACCGGGATCTGTCCGATCAGCTTGCCAAAAGCGGCAAGGCCACGCTGGTGATGATCGACCTGGACAACTTTCTCCCGGTCAACGAAACCTTCGGCCACGAGGAGGGCGACCGGGTGCTGATCACCATCGGTGAAACCCTGAAAGCCAAGCTGCCCAAGGATGCCCTGCTCTACCGCTACGGCGGCGACCAGTTTGCGGTGCTCTTTGGCGCAGGCTACGAAAAGGAAGATGTATTCCTTCTGATGAACGAGCTGCGTGCCGAGGCGGTCTGCCCCCTGCCCGACGGCAGCCTGCAAACCGTATCCGCAGGCATTGCCACCGCCCCCGAGGATGGCGAATTGCCCGGGGAGATCATCCGCAAGGCCGACGCCGCCATGATCCGTGCCAAGCGTACCAGCCGCAACAAGGTATGCCTTGCCCGGGAGGAAAAAATGGTGGTCAAAACCGTCCATTACCCCCAGGATATGCTGCACCGGCTCACCAAGCTGAGCAAGCGGGAGGGCGCCAGCGAGGCCATCCTGCTCCGGGAAGCGCTGGAACAGCTGCTCAGGAAGTATGATGTGTAAGCAGAAACAAAAAAGCAAACGAAGGATCAGGGCTTATGGCCTTGATCCTTTCTTTCTGCCGGTCTGTCCCTTTTTGAAATCGCCTTGCTATCCGTTCCCATCCATACTATAATCATGGGGTATCATTCATCCTTCATCATAAACGGAGGCATCCCATATGCTGTTCAACTCCCTTGCTTTTGCTGTGTTTCTGCCCATCGTGTTTGCGGCGTACTGGCTGCTGCCCCACCGCTTCCGCTGGATACTGCTGCTTTGCGCCAGCTACTACTTCTACATGAGCTGGAATGTGAAATATGTGGCGCTCATTCTGCTCACCACCGTTGTTTCCTGGCTGGCAGCCATCGGCATTGAACGCTCTGCCACCACCCGGCAGAAAAAGGGATGCGTGGCAGCCGCAGCCCTCATTTCGCTGGGTGTGCTGTTTGTGTTCAAATACTTCAACTTTGCCATGGATTCCCTGACAGCCCTGGCCCGGCTGATCGCCATCCCCCTGCAGCCCGTCACCCTGAAACTGCTGCTGCCGGTGGGCATCTCCTTCTATACCTTCCAGACCCTGAGCTATGTGGTGGATGTATACCGGGGCGATTGCCCGGCTGAAAAGCATTTTGGCAAGTATGCGCTGTTTGTATCCTTCTTTCCCCAGCTGGTGGCGGGCCCCATTGAGCGCACCAACAACCTGCTGCCCCAGCTGAAGGGGGAGCACACCTTCTGCTATGACAAGGCCTCCTATGGTCTCAAGCTGATGGCCTGGGGCTTTTTCAAAAAGATCATTGTGGCGGATACGCTGGCTG
This sequence comes from Clostridia bacterium, assembly GCA_017501255.1. Lineage (GTDB taxonomy): Bacteria > Bacillota > Clostridia > Christensenellales > Aristaeellaceae > Limiplasma. Next base: position 4,484 of record JAFVXE010000008.1, read on the forward strand.
TGTATGTGAACAACATCTATGGCAGCGTAACGGCCTATTCCGGCTTTGTGCTGATTGCAGCCTCCGTTTTCTTCGCTTTCCAGATTTACTGTGATTTCTCCGGCTACTCCGATATCGCCATCGGCACTGCCAAACTGCTGGGCATCGATCTGATGCAGAACTTCAAGTCCCCTTATTTTGCCGCATCCGTCAAGGAGTTCTGGTCCAGATGGCACATTTCCCTGTCCACCTGGTTCCGGGATTACGTTTACATTCCGCTGGGAGGCAACCGCTGCGGCAAGGTGCGCCACAAGCTGAACCTTCTTCTCACCTTTCTGGTCAGCGGCCTGTGGCATGGCGCCAACTGGACGTTTGTGATCTGGGGCGCACTTCATGGGGCAGTGCAGGCTGTGGAAGCCTGCTTCACCTCCGGCAGGAAGGAACGAAAAGGACTGGGCCGCTGGGTACGGGTGTTGCTGGTGTTTGCTTTCACCACTGCCGCATGGGTATTCTTCCGGGCAGAAAACCTGTCTCAGGCCATCCATGTATTCACCCATGCCTTTGCCAGCATCACCAGCCCCGTGCAGTATCTGATCGAGGGTCTCACCACCCTGCAGCTGACCAAGGTGACCATCCTGGAGCTGACTTTGATGCTGGGCGCTCTGCTCCTGTTCGATTTTTTCAGCCTGAAACAGGATGTCATCCAGCGCATCAGCAGCATGAAGCCGGTGCTCCGCTGGGCCATCTATGTGGTGTTCCTGCTGGGGATGCTCTATCTGCTGCCCACCAATCCCTCCGGTCAGTTCATCTATTTCCAGTTCTAAAGGAGGCGCAACCATGAAGAAATTCCTGTGGAAACTGCTTTTGTTGCTCTCTCTGTGCACCCTTGCGCTGTTGTTGCTTACCCTTGTTACCTTCCATGTGGCTGCACCCCAGCACCGGGGAATGTACAACGCCGCCATCGCCGACAAGGTAGCCCGGCTGGAATCCCTGGACAGCCCCAAAATCATTCTGGCAGGCGATTCCAATCTGGCCTTCGGCATCGATTCCGCCAAAATCGAGGAAGCTTTCGGAATGCCGGTGGTCAATCTGGGCGGCCATGGCGCTCTGGGTACCATCTTTCATCTGAATATGGCCAAAAGCAACATCCAGCCCGGGGATATCGTCATCGTTTCCAATACCACCTATGCCTCCACCGGCGTGGTGGATCCCTCCATTATGTGGATCACCATCGAAAACGACCCTGACCTTCGCAGCATGGTCGCTCCGCAGGATACTTTCAAAATGCTCAAAGCCCTGCCCAAGTATCTGGTCAAAACCCTGCTCTGCTGGGTCACCGGCACCGGCAACCAGCCCGGGGAGGATGCCTATTCCATCACCGCTTTCAACGAGTACGGCGACAACGTATTCCCCCGGCCCGTCACCACCCAGTACGTTTTCCGGGAAGGCTATGTGAACCCGCCGCCCATTTCCGATGCCGGTATGCAGGTCATCAACGACTTTGCAGCCTACTGCACCCAGCAGGGGGCCGTCTGTCTGCTGGCAGCCGAGCCTGTGGCCTGCAATCCGGAAACCGTTCCTGTGGAAGCCTTTGCCGCCTTTGACGAAACCCTCCGCCAACAGGCCCAATGCGATGTGATTTCCTCCTACCCGGATTATCTGATGGATCATACCCTGTTTTTCGACCAGCCCTCCCACCTGACCGACAGCGGCATCCAGCTGCGCACCCAGCAGCTGATCGAGGATCTGCAAACGTGGATGGAGGGGAACCCGGATCGCCTTCAATAACATCTCAGCGACCTGAAATACACACAAATCTCCATACAAAAACGAGCATCCGGCCACTTCACCGGATGCTCATTCCATTTCATACACATCTGTTTCTCAATCCTGCCTATCCCCGTCATCCACCTGCTTCTCCCGCCCCGGCAGCGCAATGGCCACCAGCGAGGTGACGAGCAGCAGCATGGGATAATACAGCCTGGGAATCAGGTCAAAAGCGGATACCACGCAGCCCATCTCCGCCGCTGCGGACACCGCCACCAAAATCTGTGCGCCGTAGGGAATCACGCCCTGGGCAATGCAGCTGAAGGTATCCAGCAGGCAGGCGGATCGCTTGGCGGTAATGCCGTAATCCCGGCTCATTTCCTTGGCAATGGGGTTGGCCATCACGATGGCAACGGTATTGTTGGCAGTGGCCACGTCCATGGCGGCCACCATCAGGCCCATGCCCAGCTGACCGCCCCGCTTGCCCCGGAACACCTTCTTGATGAAGTACAGCAAAGCATCAAAGCCGCCGTTTGCCCGGATGAGGGCGCACAGGGCCGCCACCAGCACCGCCACCATGCAGGTTTCAAACATCCCCGCCATGTTGCCGCCCATGTCGCTGAGCAGCTGACTCAGCACGGTCTGTCCCTCCGCAGGCACAACGCTGCCCGTCAGCAGCACGATCACTGCGCCGGACACCACGCCCATCAGCAGCACGATGAACACATTGAGGCCCGCCACGCCGCCAATCAGCACCAGAATGTAGGGCAGCATCAGCAGCAGGTCATACTCATGCCGGATGGGCGCAGGATTCACATCCGCCGTCAGCAGCAGCACCGCCAGCAGCGTCAGCAGGGCGGCAGGCAAAGCAATCAGGAAATTGCCCCGGAACTTGTCCTTCATGGCGCAGCCCTGACCGTTGCACGCCGCAATGGTGGTATCGGAGATCACGGACAGATTATCGCCGAACATGGCCCCGCCGATGATGGTGGCAATGCATAGGGCAGCGTCGCAGCCGGCAGCGGTCGCCACCTCCACGGCAATGGGGGTCAGCAGCGTAATGGTGCCCACCGAGGTGCCCATGGCAGTGGAGATGAAGCAGCTGACCACAAACAAAACCGCCACCGCAAACTTGGCCGGAATGATGCTCAGCATGAAATACGCCACGCTCTGGGCGCTGGAACGGCCCACCACGCCCACAAAAGCGCCCGCCAGCAAAAAGATCAGCAGCATGGTGATAATGTTCTTGTCCCCCACGCCCTGACCCATGATCTCCAGCTTGTCCTCAAAGGAGCGGGTACGGTTCTGCAAACAGGCCACCAAAATCGCCACCAGAAACGCAGCCACAATAGGCACGCAATAGAACCCCATGGGGATCTTCATGCCATACTCCAGCAGCAAGCCCAAGCCCAGATACAGCAGCAAAAACACGCCGATGGGCAGCAGTGCAATGGGATTACCTTTCTTCATTGGGAAAACCTCCTGATGGGGATCGTGTGTGCTCCGCAGACCAGTGACCGCTGCCCCTGCTTATCCAAGAGGCGCTGGGGAACCCGGTAGGCAGCCCTGTTCCCTGCATCCACGTTTCCGCCCGCATGATGGGCGCAGGGGTCAATCACAACTGTAACAATGTAGCACGGGTTTCCGGGATAGTCAACCGATTGGCGGGATGTATACAATCCATGGCAGCTGAAATCAAAATACCCGGGCTGCAAAGCACAGCCCGGGTAAACAGCAGCCAAACGGATCAAAGGTTTCCCCTCATCAATACCCGCCTTCCATCTCCTTGAGCTGGGTGGCCTCGGCCAGGGTGCCCTCCGCATAGCGCTTTTCGGCTTCCTCCATGATCTTCACCGTGGCGGAAACGCCGCAGCGGCTTGCGCCGATGGCACGGGCCGCCAGCACGGTATCCAGATCCCGGATGCCGCCGGAACCCTTCACCTGTACGCTCTCCGGCACAGCGGCACGCATCAGGCGCAGATCGTCCAGGGTGCAGCCGCCGGAGCCATAGCCGGTGCTGGTCTTCACCCAGTCCGCCTTGGCACGGGTGCAGATCTCACAGGCAGCCTTCTTCTGCTCGTCGTTCAGGTAGCAGGTTTCCAGAATCACCTTCACCCTGGCGCCCCGGCTGTGGGCCAGCTGACAGATGGCATCGATCTCATTGAACACATATTCCTCATCACCGGCGATCATTTTGCCGATGTTCAGCACCATATCCAGCTCCACGCAGCCGTCGTTCAGGGCGGCTTCGGCCTCGGCCAGCTTGATGGCGGTGGTATGGTTGCCATGGGGGAAACCGATAACGGTGCAGACCTTTACATCGCTGCCCTGGAGCAGCTGGCTGACCAGCTTCATATCGCCGGGACGGGCGCACACGCTGGCGGTGTCATACTTGAGGGCGATCTCGCAGCCTTTACGGATGTCTTCCTCGGTCAGGAAGGGCTGCAGGGTGCTGTGATCCAGCATTTTGGCAATGTCTCTGGGGGTAAGGCTCATGGGATGACCTCCTTATTATTCTTGTGGCAGAAAACTGATCTGCCCGTCAAGGGGCTGATTGGCTTTCTTGGACTTTTTGGTTTTCGTTGCCTTGGGGGGCGGCATGGGTTCAGGCTGGGATGCTGCCGCTTCGGGCGCAGGAGGCTGCACGGCAGCCGCTTCCGGCGTATCCGCTTCGTCTGCCTTACCAGCAGATACCGCCTGCGGGGTGGCTGGCATTGCAACGGGCGGTGTTGCCGTTTCCGTTCCGGTTTCCGTCACAGACGCTGAAGCCGGTACAGCCGCTGCATCCCCCGCCGCCGCCATTCCATCTTCTCCATCTGCCTTGCCAGCAAAATCCGCCTGCGGGGTGGCTGGCGCTGCAACGGGCATTGCTGCCGCCTCCGGCAATTCCAGCACCACCTGACGGCGCTCCATTTCCTCATCGGAGAAAACCAGCTCCCCTGCGGGCTTGGCAACGCTCTCTTTCTTGCTGCTCTTGGGTTTCCGGGGCTTGGCGGCCTTTTTGGGCTTGGGCGGCGGTTCGGTTGCGCTGGCCGGTGTTGCAGGGCTGGCAGCCTCATCCGCATGGCTTATCAGCTGCGCATTCTCTCCCTCTCCGGCAAGCACCAGCCCGCCCACATCGGCGGTCAGGTAGCAGGGGTCCGCCGCATTCAGCCACAGGGGCGGCTGGGCCGGGCCCACCGGATCCAGGGGCTGATTCAGCTCGCTGGAAAAATCCAGCCACTGGGTTTCTTTGTCGTCAGTCGGTGCGTCGTTTTCGCTGGCAACACCGCTTTGCCTGGCAGCCTCATCCGCTGCCGCTTCATCCACCGGCAGCGCCAGCTCTTCCCACGGATACCGCAGGCAGGCGGCACGCATGGCAAAGCCGCTTTCAATGCTGGCCTGACGCAGGCTGTCCGGGGCAAAACGGAAGGTTTTCTGCTTCTTGGGCCCCGGCTTCCACTCCCGCTCCATGCCCATGCGGCGCAGATAATCTATATCCGCATCGTAGCCGCTGAGCTGGGTTTTCTCCCGGCCTGCCAGCTGGGTTTCCAGTGTATCCACCGGTTGGTTCATCAGCGTATGCAGCCGGTCATGATCCGGCGAGGTATCCCGCACCTCGCTGAGCACCGACTCCCGCCGGTACAGGGCATCCACCAGCCGCCCCTTGGTTTCCTGCAAGGAGGCCATGGCGATCATGCCCCGGTAACGCTCCGGGGAAACGGCGGTGTTTTCGCACCGGAAATGATCCTCTTCCACACTGAGCTTGCCCTGTCGGAGCAATTCCCGGCTGCCGGGCAAATACACCAGCTTGTTGATGCCCCCCTGAGGGCTCATGCCGCTGCCATAGGCGGGGTTGTTGAGGGCATCGGCTGTGCGCAGGCGCAGTTCCTTCTCCCGCAGAATCACCACCCGCACCCGGTTGGGGTAGCGTCCCCCACGGGTCAGCGGGTCATACACCGGCGCCAGCTGGAAGCCCTGGCACAGCGCCGCCATGTCCAGCGTCTGCCGGTCGGGGGCGGCATAGGCGGCAGCGTCCCCGTAGGGGAGCCACCAGTCGCTGACGAAGCCATCCTCCCACACCGGCTGCAACAACCGGGCCGTATGGCGGGTGACCGGGGCATCCTCGAACACATCGCAGGCGTACAGTCCCGGCACATATTGCAGGATATGCTCTGCCCGCTTGGCGTTTTCGGTAAACAACCCCTCCGCCTCGCCGCCCTCCCTGGCGTTTTTCAGCATGGATACATCCTGCATCATGCGGCCCAGATCGCTCTGGGCAATGGTGACGGGGGCCAGATCAAAATCCGACAGATATTCGTTTTCAAAGCGCTCCGCATCAAAGCTCTGCCCGGAGCGGATGCGCTGGTACACATAGTGGGCGTAGTCGTGGCAGCGGCGGGTGACCCCCAGCGCCGTTTCTGCCTGACGCAGAAAACCGGCGGCCCGGGGATACAGGCTTTCCGGCACGGCGGCCGCCTGTGCGCCGCCCCCCAGCGGGTAGATGGTCAGCCGCTCCCCCTGAAAGGGCTGGTACTGGGGAAAGCAGGTAACCCACGCTTCATCCACCGTAACGATGCCGCTGCCGTGGAAATGGCCATCCGGGTCGGTATTGCGCTCCCAGTTATGCCCCACATACAGCCGGGGCATCTGCTCATACAGCAGGCAGTGGTAGGTGGCCGGATCGATGGAAAAACCGCCCGGGGCCACATTCTGTCCCGGCTGAGCCACGCCCACAAAAGGCATGGACTGGATCAGTTCCACCGGAAACAGGGGCATCAGCGCAGCAAAGCGGCGGGGCAGCTGTTTTTCATCATTGGTGAACATCAGCCGGGCGCCGGCCAGCAGCGTGGGAACATCCAGCCCCGCATAGCTGATGATCCCCTGTGGTTTGCGGTTCATGGGCAGGCCTCCTTTCTGTGGGATGGGGACTCCGTAGGCCAAAAGGCTCTGGAAACCCGGCAGGGAGCAAGACTCCTTGCACCCATTGATTGCGTCCCTTTCATGGACGCAAACGTCATTTACAGATCATAAACAAACTGTAGCTTCGGCAGCAGCCGGTCAATGGTGATCTTCAGGTACAGGGGTTCCACATCCCTTTCCGGACGCAGAATGTAAGCCTGTCCATCCTCGGCACGGAGCATCAGCAGCAGGGGTTCGCCGCCGTCGCAGCTCTGGGCCATGCAGAAGCCCAAGGGCAGGTCGGGCTGCTCCTTTTTCATCAGGCAGGCTTCCTCAAAGGCACGGCTGGGCGGTGCGGATTCGGTGTTGCGGCAGGTCTCGAACACACGGCCATACAGGAAGCTCAACGGACTGCCCATGTTGGCCACCGGCAGCCGGAACCGGATCTCTAAAAACTGGCACATGGACACATACTGTTGGATGGTCTCATGGAACTGGGCGGCATACTCGCCCAGAGGGGCCTTGTTATCCGTCCAGGCCACGGGCTGCCAGAAGGCAAACCCCGGGCGCTGACAGCCGGAAATCACCAGTTTTTCATCCATGGGCACCCGCAGATAGGTCAGGGGACGGCGGCCGGTTTCCTTGATAGCGGTCTGCTGAAAACGGATAAGATAGTCCCGCATGATGGGCGCAAGAATGATGGCCATGGGTATTCCTCCAAGCGTAGTAGGATGTATGAAAAAGAGAAGGAGCCGTTTCAGGCGTATTCCAGCAAAGCCCCCGCCTGCCCGGTGACCGGGTCGGTATACAATGTCAGGCGGCCGAAGGGCGCTTTCAGGCGCACATTCTGCTGGGTATCGGGGCAGGGGTCGGCCAGGCGGAACAGGTCAAACAGAAAGGCCCGCTGCCGTTCTCCCGGCACCTGATGCCTGCCGGTGATGGCTGCCACCGTCAGCCGCAGGGTGCGCAGGCCGCCTTGGTCTGCCGTGAGCGCTGCGCCCAGGCTGCCGCCCTCCACCGCCAGCGGCGGCAGGCAATACACCGCCTCCTGGCTGCCGGTATAGCGCAGATGGGGGTCGATGGCATCCACCGGCATCCCGCCCCGGAGGCACAGTCCGTCGGAGAATTGCATTTCGCCCGTTTCAGGGTTGAAAAAGCTCATGTTTGAGAACTCCTTTGATCAACAGGAAAATACGCCGCCGCCCTCCAAGGGGCGGGCAAATGCAGCGTGTGCCATATATAGGATAAACGAGTTTTCCCTCCCTCAAAGTCTATCATTCGACAAAGATGCTGTCAAGCGGGTTGGGCGTCCGCCCCTTCCTCCGAATGGAGGAAGGGTGCGTTCGCCCCGGTACTGGACAATAGAAGCCGCGGCCCTTTTGGTGGGGGGCCCCCTGCCCCCACCGGGCCGCTCGCTTGGGCCCGTCCTCGCCCCTTCGGGGCTGCGTTGCGGGCCCCGCTGGGCGGGGGTTGGCTGCGGGGAAGAAAAAAGGCTCCCCTGTGCAAGGGGAGCTGTCAGCGAAGCTGACTGAGGGGGTGCCAGTGCTCGGCAGGCAGTAGCCCTGAAGAACAGCCACCCACCACTACCCGCCAAGTTCGGGAGGCAAGAGAAACGGAGCAAAGCCAAGGTGCTCCCCGCACCGCGACGGTAGCGGACGACGTCAAATCCCTA
>JAFVXE010000054.1 GCA_017501255.1 Clostridia bacterium
CCGAAGGGGCGAGGACGGGCCCAAGCGAGCGGCGTGTGGCAGGGAAGGGACCCTGCCACGAAAGCCGCGGCAACTGTTGTCCTGCTCCGGGGCGAACAGCCCGCCTGTCCGTCAGGAAGGCGGGCTGGACGTCCGTCCCCCTTCGGGGGAGGAAGCTGTCAGGCGCAGCCTGACTGATGGTAGGGGTATGTGCAAGGCCTGGGGTGAGGCAATCAACTCTCTCAAATATGATAAATGAGCTGCTGCAAAAACTTGCAACAGCTCATTTTCTATTTTGTTTCATAATCTCTTTGCGCCCATGGAATGGGCGCAATATGGAGGTGCAGGAGGCACTGCCTCCTGCCGGGTTTCCAAAGGGCAGAGCCCTTTGGCAGCGCCCCTTGCATATCCCCATCACAGCCCGCTGAGCACGCCTTCCACTTTCTTGAGCAGCTCCCGCACCTTCAGGTGCTGGGGGCACTTGCGCTCGCAGTAGCCGCAGTTGATACAGGCTTCGGAGGTGACGCCGGGGTTCTTTTCATCGTTCAAGTAGCGGTTGTAGGTGTTTTTGGCGGTTTCGGTGAGGCCGTATACGTTGTGGTAGGTATAGGCTTCGAAGATTTTGGGAATGACGATGCCCTTGGGGCAGGGCTGGCAGTAGCCGCAGCCGGTGCAGTAAAGCTCGGAGAACTTCTTGAGGTTTTCCATGCTTTCGCCGGCGGCACGCCAGTCTTCCTCGGTCATGGGCACTTCCAGAGAGGCCACGGCGGCGTTCTTGTCCACCATCTCGTAGGTCTGCATACCGCTGAGGGCGCAGCATACGCCGGGATTGCCCAGCACGAAGCGCAGGGCCAGCTCGTAGGTGTTCAGGTTTTCGCCGCCCAGCTTCCTGGCCAGCTCGGTGGGGGCAGCCAGACGACCGCCGCCCACGGGGCCCATCACCACCACGCCCACGCCCTTGGAGGCGGCGTACTGGATCATTTCCTCGTTGGCACGGTCCAAAAGGTTGTACTGGAGCAGCACGCTTTCCAGCTCGGGGCCGTTGTCGATGATGTGCTTGAAGGCCTCGGGGCTGTCGTGGAAGGAGAAGGAAATGTGGCGGATGAGGCCTTCCTCCTTGAGCTTGAGGGCTTCGCCGATGAGGCCCATGGGAATGATCTTTTCATCGAAAGCCTTCTGGTTGATGCCCCAGAAATGATAGAAATCCACATAGGGGGTATCCAGCTTGCGCAGGCTTTCCTCTAAGGTTTTGCGGAAATCGGCGGGCTCCTTCACACGCTCCAGCGGGCATTTGGTGGAAATGTACACCTTGTCCCGGATGGGCTTCAATGCCTTGCCCACAGCGATTTCGCTGTTTTCATGGCAGTAGAACAGGGCGGTGTCGAAGTAGTTGACGCCCAGATCGTAGGCGTGGCGCAGCATGGCATCGGTCTTTTCCTGATCCACGGTCCAGGTGCCATCCTCCAGCTGGATCTCCGGCAGACGCATACAGCCAAAGCCCAGGGTGGAGATGTTGATGCCGGTTTTCCCAAAGGGACGGTATTGCATGAATGGTTTCCTCCTTTGCGGCAAGCCTTGGGTTGAATAGCGGAAGTTATTTGTTTGCAAGGCTTTTGTTGTGGTGACAGTATATCAAAAGCGGCTGGGAGTTGCAACCGTTACCTGCCCCTTTTTGCGCTCTGCTTTGCTTATCGCTGCACCCATTGTGACCAAACAGTGAAAAATCGGCCCAAGCCTTGCCAGATGTGCAGGAAACGTGCTATCATCAACGTAGGATAAATGGAATGGAAATACCGAAAGGAGCCACTTTTGATGAAAAAATGTCTCGCTCTCCTGCTTGCCCTGATGATGCTGTTATGCGCATCCTGCGCCTTTGCGGAGGCCGCCCCCGTGCTGGATACGGAAACTGGTGTATGCCCCCTGCATATGCCCCCCGTGCCGGAGGAGATCTATGCCCAGTGGCAGCTGTTTGCTACCGATGCTCCGCTGGAACTGGAAATGACCGCTCTGGTGGACCCGGAAACCAATCAGTTTGTGGTGATTCTGAACAATCTGCTGGATTGGGGCGTTGCGCCTGAATACCTGATCAACTGGGTGTATGACACCGGGGCAGAAGCCTGGAAAGCGGATACCGCCAGCGATATCCAGCGGGAAAACGCTGCGGTATTGTCGATTGATTCAGAATATTACTATATGAATGGCTTTCCTGGCTGGGAATGCGTAGGTGCGGATGAAACCTTCAGCTATGCGCTGATGGACTATTCCGGCGACCCCAACAACCCCGATTATCATCTGAATTTCATCAGCGGGGATACCACCATCCAGATCGCCGTCACCGGGGAAGGCTTCACCATGAGTTCCTTCAGCGAGGATAGTATGTCCTATGCAGTGTATGAGGACAGCGGCATGATGACCACGGGTATCTACACCCGGGAACAGGAGGATGTGTATGCGTCCTATGCCTATATTCCCAATGAGGACCCTGCGGAAGTGGAAAAGGAGCCCTACATCCTGTACTACATCAATGTGCAGACCTCCGATGGCGGCAACTACCTGTGGACCGAGGGCGCATGGCAGGATATCCACGGCGAGGAAGTGAAAGCGCCGGAGGGCTTCAGCGCCGAAGAGCTGCCCTTTGAGCTGATCGTGGAATAAATACGGATGGGCGGTCTGCTGCGGCAGGCCGCCCGTATGTTTTTCGGAGGTGTGAATGCTGTGAAAAAAGCATTTTGGTTCCGTTTGGTTTCCCTGGCAGCCTTTGTGATGTTGCTGGCGTTTTCCTGCGCCATGGCAGAGGAAGCGGCTTGTCCTGTTCAGGCGCCGTCTGCCGCGGGCACCTTTGCCACCCAGTGGCAGCTGTTTTCCGGCGAGGCGGTGGAGTACCGGCTGACCTTGCAGGTGGAGGAAGAAACCGGTCTGCGGACCTATACCATCCAGAACCCGGCGGAGTGGGGGATTCCCGCATCCGTTTGCGGCATCTGGCAGTATGAGCCGGAAACCGGCTGGGCCCAGACCACTGCACAAGGGCAGCAGGTGCAGCTTTTGCTGGATGCGGCCTCCTATGAGCAAAACGGCTTCCCCCACTGGACCAGCCCCTGCAACGGCGCCGATTCCCTCACCCTGACGGCTTATCTGGGGCAGGTGCGGCATCTCTACGCCTATGTGGATTATCATTTTGGCGATGATGAAGTGAGCGTCTATGCCAAGGATGGCAGCTTTACCCTCAGCCAGACCCAGCCGGTGGAAAACGGGGTGATCAGCACCTATGCCAGCTACGATCCCTACGGCGTTTTGGCCTATGCCAGCTACAGCATGGCCGGCGACGATGGCTCCCTCACCACCTGGCGCATAGAAGCCGTGCCCCAGCAGCAGCGCTATGTGCTGGCAGAGGTATACCACGCCGATGCGGAAGAAAAACTGCTGTTCTGGGTCAACGGACAGTGGCAGGACGAAGGCTTTGAGCCTGTGGATGCCCCCGAAGGTATTTCCACCGATGCACCGCCCTTTGCCGTTGTCGGCGGCTGGGTGGGGATTCCCTTTGAGGAACCCGGCGACAAGCCCGAGGGTACCTTTCCGGCTGGCAGTATGCCCACCGACCCTTCTCTGGCAGCGGCGGATTATCATCCCTGGCCGGAGGAAACCGATGCGCTCTATCTGCGCTGGGTGGATGCCGGATTGACGCCGGTGATGCCCGCCGCATCCTGGGCCACGCTGGAGGATGGCGCTGTGGCCTTTACCGTGACCGGTCTGGAAAAGTGGGGCGTTCAGGAGAACCACATGGGCGACTGGTGCTGGAATGCCGTCTTCAACCAGTGGGAGCGGGGCGATGAAACCACCCCCGGCCAGATGACGCTGGTGATCCCTGCGAATCAGCCTGCGGATTCCCTTACCTGGGCGCAGCCCACCGCCAACGAGGGCGAAGACCTGCACCTGTACCTGAGCCGCAAAGGGCTTGTTGTGGAAATCCAGCTGGCGGATGTGGACGGCAACTACCTGCTGATGGACAATCAGGGCGGCCTCACCTTCGTCCGTTTCCTGGATGAGAACCGCTATGTACAGGCGGTTTACGACCAGTATACTTTGTTGGATTACAGCATCCACACCACCGATGATGCCGGGAACCTGCTCACCATGGCCACCTACTCGTCCGATGATTCCAAGGATGCTTCCGCCTTTGAACTGGCCTGCTTCTTTGTTTATTCCACCCAGACCAATTACGAAGAATACCTCTGGCTGCGGGATGTGGGCTGGTACAGCTATGCAACCGGCGAGCCCTGCGACTGCCCGGAAGGCGTGCAGCTGGAGGAGTGTACAGGGTTGAGGGTGGAACACTGAGTTGGCGTGGCTGTTAAGAGAGCGCTGCCCCTTGACAGCCACGGGCAGGGGCGCTGCCCCTGCACCCCGCCAAAGGGCCATTGGCCCTTTGGAATCCCGGTTTTGCGCCCATTGCATGGGCGCAAGGGGGATATGATTTTTTAGGAAGATGTTCAAAGAATATGAAAAACCTCCGGAGTTGTTTGCGTATCACGCATTTCTTTCCGGAGGTTTCTTTAATGAATAGTCGCTTGCGCCCATGAAATGGGCGCAAATGAGTGGGTGCAGGGAGCGAGGCTCCCTGCCGGGGTTGTCAGGGGCAGCGCCCCTGACCTGTCCTTACTTGGCAAACTCAGTGGAGCGGGTCTCCCGGATCACGTTGACACGGATCTGGCCGGGATACTCCAGTTCCTTTTCGATGCGCTTGGCCACTTCCTTGGCCAGCACCTTGGTGCCTTCGTCGGTCACATCATCGGGCTTGACCATGATGCGCACCTCACGGCCGGACTGGATGGCGAAGCACTTTTCAACGCCCTGGAAGCTGTTGGCGATCTCTTCCAGCTTCTCCAGACGCTTGATGTAGTTCTCCAGGCTCTCGCGGCGGGCGCCGGGACGGGCGGCGGAGATAGCGTCGGCGGCCTGCACCAGCACGGCTTCGATGGTCTGGGGCTCCACATCGTTATGGTGGGCCAGAATGGCGTGGATCACGTCGGGGCTTTCCCGATACTTGCGGGCCAGCTCAGCGCCCAGGGTCACGTGGGTGCCCTCGGCTTCGTGGTCAACGCCCTTGCCGATATCATGCAGAAGACCGGCACGCTTGGCCAGCGCCACATCAGCGCCCAGCTCGGCGGCCATCATACCGGCCAGGTGGCTGACCTCGATGGAGTGCTTCAGTACATTCTGGCCGTAGGAGGTGCGGTAGCGCAGGCGGCCCAGAATCTTGACCAGCTCGTGGTGGATGCCGTGCTGATGGGTTTCAAACACAGCCTGATCACCGGCTTCACGGATCTGCTGATCCACTTCCTTGCGGGCCTTTTCCACCATTTCCTCAATGCGGGCGGGATGGATGCGGCCATCCATGATGAGGCGCTCCACGGCGATGCGGGCGATCTCACGGCGGACGGGATCAAAGGCGCTGACGATGACAGCCTCGGGGGTGTCGTCGATGATGAGATCAACGCCGGTGGCGGTTTCCAGCGCACGGATATTGCGGCCTTCACGGCCGATGATGCGGCCCTTCATATCATCGTTGGGCAGGTTGATAACGGAAACGGTGGTTTCGGCAACGTGATCGGCGGCGCACTTCTGAATGGCCAGCGCAATGATGTTGCGGGCTTTCTTTTCGCCCTCTTCACGGGCCTTGGTTTCGATTTCGCGAACCATGGCGGCAGCGGAGTGATAGGCGTCCTTCTGGATGCGGCTGACCAGCATCTGGCAGGCCTCGTCCTGGGTCAGGCCGGCGATGCGCTCCATCTCCTGCACCTGCTTTTCCTTGCCCTTCTCCAGCTCGTCCCATTCCTTCTGCAGATCGCTCTGCTTCTGGTTCAGGGTTTCCTCACGCTTTTCCAGATTGTCCTGCTTTTTATCCAGGGATTCTTCACGCTGCAGGATGCGGCGCTCGCTGCGCTGCACCTCGGCACGGCGTTCCTTGCATTCCCGGTCCAGCTCGGTCTTCAGGCGAAGCACTTCTTCCTTGGCTTCCAGAATGGTCTCTTTTTTCTTTTCATCCGCTTTGCGCTGTGCGTCTTCCAGCAGGTTGCGGGCGTATTCCTCGGTACGGCCGATGCGCTTTTCGCTGGCCTGCTTGCGGTATTGATAACCGCCCACTACGCCGGCCACGGCGGTAGCAAGGGCGATCAGAATGGTCCAGACGATACCCATGTGGTTTCATCGCTCCTTTCATGGTTTTGCTTTCATGCTGCTTTGTTCTTGGGTGGTACGGCCTGACGGGCGCTTTGATGACACGCAAAAAAGCCGACGAGTCAAGCTCGGTCGGCTGCTGTTTGGGCAGATGGATACACCTATGGCGGGTACACTTTGGGCGGGCGTAACCGCAGATAGAGCAGTGCCGTTATATCCTTGAAAGCCTGCAACGTGCAGAGCATACATACGCTCAAAAAATCCGTCCCCGTCAGGTGAAAAACCGATGGGCTGGGGAATGCGGAAAATCAAAACCCATGCTGGATATATCTGAAAAACAGCGGAACCTGCGCAGTCTGTGCGCTAAGTTCATGTGCCGACATCCTTATTATATAGGCAGCCTGCGGGGATGTCAAGGGCAGCGGGATAGGAGAAAAGGTCGGAAAATCGGGGCTTTTGGAAGAAGAGCATTGGAAGAAAAATGGGAAAAAGCTGCCCGGTTACAGGGGTGGGCAGCTTTTGAAGGGGAAGAAATTATTTTTTTGTTACAAGGATGTGGGACTATGCGCCCACCTTTCTTTCCTTATGCGTCCTGATAAATCCGGGGAGACAGCACGCCGATATCGGGCAGATTGCGGTATTTCTCGGCATAATCCAGGCCATAGCCAACCACAAAGGCATCGGGGATTTCAAAGCAGGAATAGTCCACCGTCAGGGGCACTTTGCGACGGGCGGGCTTATCCAGCAGGGAACAGATGCGCAGACTGGATACGCCGCGGCTGTCCAGTACCTTCTTGAGGTAACTCAGGGTGCAGCCGGAGTCCACGATGTCCTCCACCACAATCACGTCCCGGCCATTGACGGAACGGCCCAGATCCTTCACCAGCTGGACTTCGCCGGAGGAGGAAGTGCTGCTGCCGTAGCTGGAAACCACCATAAAGTCGATCTCCAGGGGCAGGTCGATCTGGCGGATCAGGTCGCAGAAAAACACGCTGGCACCCTTGAGAATGCAGACCAGCACGGGCTTTTTGCCCTGATAGTCCCGGGTGATGCGCTCACCCAGCTGGGCGATGGCTTCCTTCAGCTGTGCTTCGGTGTAGAGAATGCTGTCCAGATCCTCGTAGAGTTTCCAATTCTTCGCTTCCATGTGCTTTTACGCTCCTTTATCCGGTGATGGTGGGAAGATAGAGTGGCTGCTCTGCAATACTGATCTGCAGGCAGGGGGTATCGGGGGTATATGCAAGGGCCTGGGCGGTACACAGCCCGGGGATCCAGAGGATATCGCTACCCCGTGCCACAATGGGCAGCGCAGTGCGCAGGGGCTGTTCGATCTTATGATCGGTAAGCCAGCGGCGCAAGGGCTTGGCCCCGGCTGCGCCAAGGGGATGAATCCGGTCCCCCGCCTCCGGGGTGCGCAGCACGCAGCCGGGCAGCAGCGATTCGGGGATGAAGGCGGTACAGGCATCCTTTGGGGGTGCAGCAGGGTGGGCATCCTGCAGCGAAAGGGTCAGAAGGGGGTGGTTGTCCCAGCCCCACCAGCCGCAGAGCAGCATGGGCTCGTCTGTGCTTACCCGGAAAAGCTGCCCCGGCAAAGGGAAAGACATGGGTTCAGCAGACACAAGGGGCGTGCCGTCCTGATGCACCAGATGCAGCAGCCGCTGCCCCAGCAGAGCCTTCAACCCCATGGGCAGATTGACCGAACCGCCTACCGGGCCTTTGTGGAGCAGACGGATAATGGAAAGGCTTTCTTCTGCGCCCAGGGAGCGTTCTTCTGCCGCCAGCCCCGCCCGTTCCAGCCCCAGCTCATACCAGCGGCGCAGCGCCCGCAAGGCCACAGCCTTGTCCCAGATCAGAGGATCGGTGGCAAGGCCATGCAGACCGGGCTGGAGCAGCATATGGTGCCGCAGCAGGTTCTGAGCTGCCACGGAAAGGGCATATTCGTCGATCTGGGCAAGGGCAGCGGTCTGGGCAATGCGCCCGCCGCAGCCGGGGGAAAGCTGCTCCAGCAGAGGCAGCACTTGCAGCCGCAGGGCGTTGCGCAGGGTGATGGGCCGGTGGTTGGTGTCATCCTCCCGGCAGGGGACGCCCCAGCCCTCAAGAGCGGCTCTCAGAGCCGTTTTGGGCAGCGCCAGAAAGGGGCGCAAAAGCCGCCAGTCATCCATATAGGTGCAGGTCTTCATGCCGGAAAGACCGTTGGTGCCCGCACCCCTGAGAAGATGCATCAGCACGGTCTCGGTCTGGTCGTCCCGGTGGTGGGCGGTCAGCAGGGCGTGAGCGTGCAGGTCTTTTACATCCGCTTCAAAAAAAGCGCGGCGGCATTCCCGGGCGCGGGTCTCCATGCCGGGCAGGGAGGGGTCGCCGCCCAGATCGGCATTGTGCACCCGCAAGGGGATCTGCTTCTCTTCGCAGTAACGGCGCACCAACTGCTCGTCGGCAAGGGAATCCCCGCCCCGAAGCCCATGCTGCACATGAATGGCATGCAGGCTGAACCCATACTCCCGGGAGAGCAGGTACAGTCCGTGGAGCAAAGCCATGCTGTCGCACCCGCCGCTAACGGCGGCTGCCAGCACATTGTCCGGGCTCAGCAGAAAGTAATCCTCCAGACAGGTTTTGAGCGCATCCGGAACCGTTAAGGCAGTCATTGGTCTTCCTCCCCGGTGGTGAGAAGGGTAAGCACATCGTCCAACAGATCAGGGTCGTTCATGGCAGCCCGTGCCCACTGGCAGGCCTCCTGCTGCCCGGGCAAAAGCAGCCCCAGCTTCACATCCGGCCCCAGCTGGATGGCAGCCAGCACCTCCCGAAGCCCATAGGCGCACAGATACGCCTGCTCCGGCGTGGTAGCGGCCAGCGCATCCTCGCCGGTGGGCTGGCAGGGCAAAGAGGGGGCTGGGCTTTGCAAGGTATCCGCCTGCTCCACATTCAGCATCAGCCCACGGGTGTACAGCATCAGAAGCAGCCGGGACGCCCTCTGCCGGAAGGTGGCGGCAATGGTATCCGCCAGCTGGCGGTTGGTGGTATTCAGCCGGAAAAACAGCGTGGGGGTCTCGTTTTCCTGCACGGTGCACAAAAGACCGTGACGGCCCTCGCCCACCGGCTCCCACATGACCCGCAGGTACTGCCGCTCCTTGAGGGCCTGGGCATAGGCGGGCGCTTCCTGACGGATCTGCTCCCGCTCGCTCATGGGCATCCGGGCGGCGAACAGCCGGAGCTGCTCATGGCCTTCCGGGGTCAGAAACAGCTGCCCGCTCAGGGCGTGCTGACCCTCTGCCAAAGCGCCGCTCTGACGCAATTCGCCCAGAATCAGGCACATGGTTACATAATCCATCAGCTCCAGCTGGGCCACAAAGGGCCAGAGCTGATCGGGACTGATGGGTTCCATCTGCTGGACGCACATCAGCAGCCGGAGGCGCAGCTCCATGTCGGAGATCCGCTTCCGGGAGAAGGAATCGGGCATGGGTTCTCCTTTCATCGGTGAAACAAACAGCGCCGCAACAGGCGGGTCATGGCCCCCTGAGGGCTCAACTCCGCTTTGCGGCGCTGGTTTCTGTGCCGTCAAGGCAAGAAAGATGGATCAAAAATCAGGCCAGGAAGGGCTTGAGCTCTTCCAGCAGCTGATCGCAATCGTCGGAATAGATTTCCATGGTGACGGGCTTGCTCAGATCCAGACTGAAGATGCCCAGAATGGACTTGGCATCCACCACGTGACGGCCTGCCCGCAGATCCACATCGTAGGGATGGCGGCAGACAATATTCACGAAGGACTTTACATTCTCGGCGAGGCTCAGCTTGATGTTGACGGATTTCATCGGTTTTCGTCCTCCTTTTTGCTTTCCTGTGCTCATTTACGCACACATTATACAACAGTGAAAACGGTTTTGCAAGCGGGGGACGGCGGTTTCCGTCAGAAGTTATCCACGGAGATATCGCCGCTGACGGTGTTGATGCGCAGGGGGATGGGAGAGGTACGGTCGTGGCTTGTGAAGGAGACGCTGCCGCTGACGGTGGCGGTTTCCATGCAGGGAACCATATCCCGGGGCAGGGTGAAGGAAACATCGCCGCTGACGGTATTAACGAGGGCGCCTTCAAAGCCTGCGCCTTTCACTTCCACCTCCACATCGCCGCTGGTGGTGTTGAGCTTGAGCCAGGTCAAGTCCCCCGACAGGTCGATATCGCCGCTGGTGGTGTTGGCGGTTACCTTGTCCGCCTGAATGTTCAGCTCCAGATCGCCGCTGGTGGCGTTCAGCTGTACATCCCCGAAGGTGCAGCCGGTGGCTTCCACATCGCCGCTGGTGGTGGTCAGGCTGGCGGTATCGGCGGTGCAGCCGGTCAGGTCGATATCGCCGCCGGCGGTGGACAGAACCAGGGTTTTCTGATGAAGATCGAGCAATTCCAGATCGCCGCCGGTGGTTTGCAGATGCACCTGCTCCAGATGGTGGGGCAAAGCCAGATACACCGTATCGCCGCAGATGTGGGCATTGGTAAACACATTGCCAATGGCGTTGCTGATGACGCTGAACAGGCTGCCAAGGCCGTTGGATTCTGCGTTTTCCTCATCGTCGGAGCAGGCAGCCCGGGGATTGCGGCGCATGGTGAGGGTGCCGCCGTTGGTTTCCAGATGGAACAGGCGTTCATCGTCCTTGCGGATGCAGAGATGCACCTGATCGTCCCGGGAGGCGGTTACCTCCACATCCTCCCCCAGCAGCTGCACATCGATGCGCCGGGCTTCTTCGGCGGAGAAATGATAGGTGAGCGTATCCCCGTCCTCCACGGCGTTGGCAGGGCGTACAGGCTCGGCTTCGGACTGGTTGAAATCCATGCTGGAGCGCACGGTGTCCATGGCGTTGCGCAAGCCCTCCTTGGCGCTGTCCCAGACGTTTTTGGCGGCGTTTTCCGCTTTGTCGGCAAAGGAATCCCATTTGGTTTCCAGTTGGTTCGCCATGGTTTCCAGCTTGCTTTCGATTTCGCCGGTGGTCTGTTCCCACTGGCTGCCCATAGCGGCTGCCTGGCGGCGAAGGTTTGCAAAGGGGTCGTCGGGCTGGGCGTTGGTCTGCTGGCTGTTGCGGTACTCGTCCAGCACTTCCTCCATGCCCCGCAGGCTGTCCAGCACCTGTCCCAGAGCGGTGTTGGGGCTTTCCCCGGCGGCGATCAGGTCGTCGTAGCGGGCCTGACTGTTGGTGAGCAGTTCCTCCCGGATGGCGGCGGTTTCCTCGGTTTCGGGAATGCCCCGGAACATCAGGTCAATGATCTTCACAATGGTGGGATTCATTTTTCTTCCTCCTCAAAAAGCAGTGAAAGCATCTGTTTGGTCTCCTGCCAGTTGGCCATATCCCGCTGGAGCCGTTCCTGCCCCTCCGGGGTGATGGCGTAGTACCGCCGCCGGGCGCCTGCCTGGGCATCCCCCCAATAGGAGCGGATGTGCCCGGCTGCTTCCAGCCGCCGAAAAGCGGTGTACAGTGTGGCTTCCTTCATTTCCAGCCCGCCCTGACTGATGAGCGCAATCTGTTTGCCCAGCTCGTAGCCGTAGTTGTCGCCGTGGCTGAGCTGCTTGAGAATGATGCTGTCGGTGTATCCACGCAGAATATCTGCACTGAGTGCCATGGGTTGTTCACCTCCGTGAGTATAGTATAAGGTATAGTACCTCGGCTGTCAAGGTATTGTGTGTGTGAAAATTTGTCACCGGGGGGGATGTATAAGGATATTGTTATCTTTCGTGAAGGCAACGGTTGCAGATACCCCTACCATCAGTCAGGCTGCGCCTGACAGCTTCCTCCCCCGATGGGGGAAGAAGCCTTTTTTGGGGGACGGTGGCTAAGCTGGAGAACCGGCAGGAATGGAAGGATGGCAACCAGCGGAAAACGTTTTGTTCGGGAGGCAAGAGAAGCGGAGCACAGCCAAGGTGCTCCCCGCACCGCGACGGTAGCGGACGACGTCAAATCCCTAAGCTGTTTTTCGGGGCGGGTAAAGGGCACAGGTTGGGCAGTCAATAAACAAGGATGTACCCAAGCCCCTGCGGCGCATTGCGCATTGTGCCCGCC
>JAFVXE010000055.1 GCA_017501255.1 Clostridia bacterium
TGCGGGAGCGCTTTGCGCTGTCCTCACGCCTCGGTTCGCTTTGCTCACCCTTCCGGCGGTTTCGGAACCCTTGCGCAGCAAGGGCTTCCTATCGCCGTTTGCCGCCCGGCGAGCCAAAGGCTCGTAGGCAAACGGTGCAAATTCGTTGAAAAAGCCGCCGTAGGCGTGTTTTTCAACGATCTGAATCCCGGCTGAAGAACATCAGCCGGGATTGACTTTATACACTGGGCAGCTTGTCCAGAAAATGCCGCAGTGCTGCATTGTCATCGTTTTTGCGCCATGCGATCAGGATCTCTTCCGTTTCGCCCTCGCCTGCCAGCGGAACGAATACCACATTCTCCGTGCCCACATCCCACGGGTGGGAATATTCCGGCACGATCGAAATCCCTTCCTCTGCCGCCACCATCATCAGAATGCTTTCCATATCGTTGGAGCGCAGAATGATATTGGGTTGATAACCCGCCTGCTGGTACAGCTTGATATAGTAGGCATCGCCGAAGGAATCGCCCGTACCGGACGGCGACATGAACAGAATGTTCTCCTGCTTGAGATCCCTGCGGGTCAGTTCGCTGCGCCGGGCCAGCGGATGGTTGGCATACAGCGCCACCCGCAGGGGCACCCGTTCCATCAGCTGCATCTGCAAGGCCTCCTCCTGGCGCAGGTTGGTGCTGTCCCAGGTGAAAATCACATCATAGTCGCCGTTGATCAGGCCAGCTGCCAGCATATCCGTATCGCAGCGGTAGCAGGAAATAAGCACATTGGGGTATACCCGGTGGAACCGGCGCAGGTATTTGGGCAGATCGCTGTGTTCATAGCCCTTGGTGTACCCCAGCCGCAGTTCGCCCTCCAATCCGGTGGAGGCTTCCCGGGTGCGGACGAGGGCCGTATCCATGCGGCTGAGAATCTCCCGGGCTTCCTTGAGCAGCACCCTGCCAGCAGGGGTCAGGGCAACCGGGCGGCTGTTGCGGTCCAGCAGCCTGGTGCCGACGTTCTCCTCCAGCGCATGAATCTGCTGGGTGATGGCGGTCTGGGAAATGAAGTGGCTGGCGGCGGCCTTGGTAAAGCTGCCGTTTTCCGCCACGGAAACAAAGTAGCGCAGCTGGTTCAGGTTCATGGCGTTGCCTCCCGTTATCATAAGATAAACTTATTATAGTATGCAAATTAAGGATTTGCAATCCTGAAAAACTGGGGTTATAATAAGCACGTCTTAGAGATGGGAGCAATCACTCCCGCCCCAAGACGAATTTCATCCATGCAAATGCGTTTGAGCAGAAAGAGTAGCCAGGAAAAAGCGCTCAGAGAAATGCCGGTTGGTGCGAGGCATCCGCCAGATCCCAGTGAAGTTCATTCTGCGAGCGGTGTGTTGAAAGCAAGTAGGCACAACGGGTGCGACCGTTACATCGCTAAGACTTTTCAACCTGTGAAAGCAGCCCTTTCATCAGGTGCGAAGCCTGATGAGGCCTGTGCCGCAAGGCACCGGTAAAGCAGAGTGGTACCACGAGCAATTCGTCCCTGTAGGAAGCATACAGGGATTTTTATTTTGCATCTTTCGAAAAGAACAGGGAGGAGAAACACTATGGAACGTTACTATCAGCCGGAGATCGAATGCGCACCCGTGGAGAAGATCAAAGCCCTGCAGGATGAACGACTGTTAAAGCAGGTACAGCACGTGTGGGACAATGTGCCCTACTACCGCCATCTGATGGAAGAAAAGGGCGTGACCCCTGCGGACATCAAGGGCACTCAGGATCTGCACAAGCTGCCCTTCCTGACCAAGGATGACCTGCGCAAGGCCTACCCCTACGGCCTGATGGGCAAGCCAAAGAAGGACTGCGTCCGCATCCAGTCCACCTCCGGCACCACCGGCAAGCGTGTGGTGGCCTTCTACACCCAGCATGACATCGACCTGTGGGAAGATTGCTGCGCCCGTGCCATCATGGCAGCCGGCGGCACCGAAGAGGATGTGTGCCAGGTATCCTACGGCTACGGCCTGTTCACCGGCGGCCCCGGCCTCAACGGCGGCTCCCACAAGGTGGGCTGCCTCACCGTGCCCACCTCCTCCGGCAACACCGAGCGTCAGATCATGTTCATTCAGGATCTGGAATCCACCATCCTGTGCTGCACCCCCTCCTATGCCGCCTATCTGGGCGAGACCATGAAGGAAATGGGTCTGACTCCGGATCAGATTCCGCTGAAGGCGGGTATCTTCGGCGCAGAGGCCTGGAGCGAGGAAATGCGGCAGGATATCCAGAACACCCTGGGCATCAAGGCATACGACATTTACGGCCTGACCGAGCTTTCCGGCCCCGGCGTATCCTTCGAATGCTCCGAACAGAGCGGTATGCACATCAATGAGGATCACTTCATTGCCGAGATCATCGATCCCAACACCGGCGAGGTGCTGCCCGAGGGCACCAAGGGCGAGCTGGTCTTCACCTCCCTGACCAAGGAAGCCTTCCCCCTGCTGCGCTACCGCACCCGTGACATCTGCGTGCTTTCCCGCAAAAAGTGCTCCTGCGGCCGCACCTTCATCAAGATGGCCAAGCCCATGGGCCGCAGCGACGATATGCTCATCATCCGTGGCGTGAACGTATTCCCCTCCCAGATTGAGGCCGTGCTGCTGAACGCCGGTTACCCCGCCAACTATCAGATCATCATCGACCGTGTGCGCAACACGGATACCTTCGATGTGCAGGTGGAAATGACCCCCGAAATGTTCACCGACAACGTGGGCGAGATCCAGAAGCGTCAGGCGGCGCTGGAAGCCGGTCTCCGTTCCATGCTGGGCATCTCTGCCAAGGTGGTGCTGGTGGCTCCCAAGACCATCGCCCGCAGCGAAGGCAAGGCTGTCCGCGTTATCGACAAGCGCAAGATTTAACAAGGAGGGTACAGACATGACTTTGAATCAGATCTCCGTATTTGTGGAAAACAACCCCGGCAAACTGATGCAGCTGACCGATGTGCTGGCAAAGCACCAGATCAATATGCGGGCCCTGTCTCTGGCAGAAACCTCCGAATTCGGCATTGTGCGCATCATTGTGGATGATACCAAGGGCGCTTCCAACGTTTTGACGCAGGAGGGCTTCATCCATTCCATCACGCAGGTGCTGGGCGTAGCCATCCCCGATGAGCCTGGCGGACTGAATGAGGTGCTGAACATTCTCTCCGGCACCGGCATGAATGTGGAATATATGTATGCGTTCCTGGGCGGCAAGGAAACCCGCCACGCCTACATGATCTTCCATGTGCAGAATCCGGCGGCGGCCGTGGCTGCGCTGGCGGCAAAGGGCATTGATTGCATCGATCAGGAGAGCCTGACGGCGCTGTAAACGACACAGGTATAAGTTCAACAATAGATCGATGAAACAAACAGGGGTCTCCCATGGGTTGCCATGGAGAGACCCCTGTTTGCAGTTTAAGGAATGCGATTTACGGATTCAGCGTCCCTTTTTCGTACAGCACCACCCGCACCTGAGGCTCCACCATGAGAGCAAAACTGTCGGTGAGTAATGCGCCATCCGCGCCGGAAAGGGTGGTGAGCACCAGATGTACATCGCCTTCTGCGGTCATGTCGTCCACCGGGGTGGCACCGGCGATGGTGCGCCCAGGCAGACAGCTCTGGGCAAAGGCAGCGGCGTAGCGGTCAAGGCTGCGGGAAGGGGCGGAACGGGTGTCCAGCCAGCTGAGAGCGGAAAGCTCACCCAGCGTAGCGGTACCATCGTACAGCAGAATTTCACCCTCCGGGGACAGCAGTAAGGTGCAGACCGGCTGCGTGCCGGTGTCTGCGGCATGGCCGGTGATTCGCCAGCCCTGAGGGTCTGTTTCGCAGGTTAGGGACAGGGCGGAGGTGTCCACAGAAACGAAGGGAGACGCCAGAAAACGGCAGGCACAGGCCAAAGCAGCGTTGTGATCGGTCAGGGGCTCGCTGGCGGCTGTCCATGTGGCCTGGGGGATGTTTCGGATGAATACGGGCCGGTGGCTTTCCCGGGTGGAGAAAGCAGCCAGCAGCACCACGGCGCACAAAAGGGAAGCCAGCGCAATGCCCCATTGACGGGCTTTTTCGTTGCGGAGAACACCGTTGATGCGCTGCTTGAGCCATTTGCCGCTGAGCATCAGGCGGCTGGCACCGGTGCAGCAGCGACCGGCTGCGCTGGCAAGGGCGTGGGCGTAGCTGAGACGCTCCATGTCCGGCAAACGGTCAATCACCCGGCTGTCGCAGGCCAGCTCCGCATCCTCCCGGCTGAGGAAAGCAGCCAGCCATACCAGCGGATTGGGCCAGTGAAGCATACAGCAGATGTTGCGTAAAGCCGACCACCACTGGTCGCCAGCCTTCAGGTGGCAGATCTCGTGGGCCAGCATATGGGGGATGTGGGCTGGGAGGGAGTTCTCGGGAATGGCAATGAAAGGCTTGAACCGCCCCACGATGCAGGGGGCAGGCAGATACTGCACCAGATACACCGGCACGGGTTTGAACCTGTACTGCTGGCAAAGCTCCTGATAGCGCTGCATCAGCGCTTCCTCCGGCTGACCGATCCGGTTGCGCAGGATACGGCTTTTCCGGCGGCTGGATTTCAGCACCAGCACTACGCCCACCCCTGCGCCGACGGCGGCATAGCCCACCAGCAGCCATTTGCCCATGCGCCCGTTGCGGGTCTCGCTGCCGATATGGTTCAGCGCCGCAGCGCCTGCGTTGTCCCCGGAGGACAGGGCATCCACCGTATCCAGAAAGCGGGTGCGGATCTGATCCGCTACAGGCCGGGCTTCGCTGTCCACGGACAGGGTGGGGCGAAGATCATTCATCAGGGGATTGGGCAGGCTGATGGGCAGCAAAAGCCGCAGCGCCACCACCAACCACAGGGCATACAGCACCCGGTTGGAAACCCGGCTGCGCAAAAGGGCACGCAGCGCCATCATCACCAATACCAGCGCACCGCCGATCAGCGTTGCTTCCAGAAGAAAATTAAACAGGGTCATGCTTCTCATGGGTGAATCCCCTCTCGTGTATAGGGGGCCAAGGGCCTCCAATGGAAATAGACGGATCAAAAGTGCAAAATGTTGCATGAAAAATGAAAAAATTTTCATGCACAAGAAGATTGTAAAGCATACAACCGTTTGTAGCAAGCGATCCTGCACGGTGAAACATCGTTAAATCTTTCACGTTTTTGCTGAAAATCCTGCTGTCACTATTCCTGAAAGGTTGACAATGCCACAGAGAAATCCTATAATAAGTACGTTGGAAACCTCCGTCTGTTTGCTATGCGCATCTGTGGACAACCACGGTGCCAGAACAAACGGAAGAAAGCGCTGCCAAGGCAATCCGCTTTCTTCCCTGTTCCGAAAAAGCAATGCAGACAGACGGCTTTCAATGATAAATACTTAGGAGGGAATCCCAATGGCCATCAAAATGACCGTAGACGGCAATACTGCTGTCGGCCACGTTGCGTATGCGTTCAGCGATGTGGCAGCCATTTACCCCATCACCCCTTCCTCCCCCATGGCCGAAGTCGTTGACGAGTGGGCCGCCCGTGGCCAGAAGAACCTGTACGGCCAGTCCGTGCACGTAAGCGAGATGCAGTCCGAAGCCGGCGCCGCCGGTGCTGTGCACGGCAGCCTCGCCGCTGGCGCTATGACCACCACCTTCACCGCTTCCCAGGGTCTGCTGCTGATGATCCCCAATATGTACAAGATCAGCGGCGAACTGCTGCCCAGCGTGTTCCACGTCAGCGCCCGCGCTCTGGCTGCCCACGCTCTGAACATCTTTGGCGACCACAGCGACGTGATGGCTTGCCGCCAGACCGGTTTCGCCATGCTGGCCTCCAACTCCGTTCAGGAAGCGATGGACCTGGCTGCTGTTGCTCACCTGAGCACCATCGAGAGCAGCGTGCCCTTCCTGCATTTCTTCGACGGCTTCCGCACCAGCCACGAAGTGCAGAAGATCGACGCTTTCGATTACGAAGAGCTGCGTCCTCTGGTCAACTTCGACAAGGTGAAGGCCTTCCGTGAGAACGCTCTGAATCCCGAGCATCCCCATCAGGCCGGTACCGCCCAGAACCCCGATATCTACTTCCAGGGCCGTGAAGCTGCCAACAAGTACTACGAAGCCACTCCCGCCATCGTGGAAGAGGTCATGAAGAAGATCTCCGCCCTGACCGGCCGTGAGTACAAGCTGTTCAACTACGTTGGCGCTCCCGATGCCGAGAAGGTCATCATCGCCATGGGTTCCGGCTGCGAAACCATCGAAGAGACCATCAACTACCTCAACAGCAAGGGCGAGAAGCTGGGTCTGGTGAAGGTTCACCTGTACCGTCCCTTCTCCACCAAGCACCTGATGGCCGCCATCCCCGCCACCTGCAAGAAGATCGCCGTTCTGGACCGCACCAAGGAGCCTGGCTCTCTGGGCGAGCCCCTGTATCTGGACGTTGT
This sequence comes from Clostridia bacterium, assembly GCA_017501255.1. Taxonomy (GTDB): domain Bacteria; phylum Bacillota; class Clostridia; order Christensenellales; family Aristaeellaceae; genus Limiplasma. Next base: position 6,424 of record JAFVXE010000055.1, read on the forward strand.
CGCCTCTCTGGCCAACGCCGGCCGTACCGACATTCAGGTCATCGGCGGCCGTTACGGTCTGGGCAGCAAGGATACGCCTCCTTCCTCTGTGTTCGCTGTGTACGACGAGCTGAAGAAGGCAGAGATGAAGCGCCA
>JAFVXE010000056.1 GCA_017501255.1 Clostridia bacterium
GCTCCCCGCACCGCGACGGTAGCGGACGACGTCAAATCCCTAAGCTGTTTTTCGGGGCGGGTAAAGGGCACAGGTTGGGAGGCCAACAAACAAGGATGCAGCCAAGATACGATAACGCATTGCGCATTGTGCCCGCCGCCACGAAAAATAGCAATGAAAGGGATTTGACCAAAGGGAGCGTGTCGCCGTTTTCTGCTTACTCTTTTTCAAAAGAGTAAGTGCGGGTGTGGGGGCGCACAGCCCCCACCCAGTTCCTCGCAGCGGCCCTGCGAGGGAACAATCCCTCCGTCTCGCCTTCGGCGAGCCACCCCCGGTCGTTCAATCGTCGTGCAGCCCACTGCCGTGGTCTGCACTCGTTTCACTCCCCACCTGCGGGTCGCTTTGCGCTTCGCGCAAGTGCCCACTGGGCACACGCTTCCCTCCGGTGCCCTTTACACAAGGGAGGCTTTATCACCCAGCCGCCGCTGCCAGCGATAGCAACTGCCCCCCCACAGCGCAGGAAGGTTTCTCAAACCTTCCTCCCCACAAACAACAAATGACTGGACATTCCCAGCAATTCCCGCTTTTCGCAGGTTGCCAGATGCAGCTTCACCAGCTGATCAAACGCCTCGTCCGTCAGGGAAAAATCCGGCCGATCCTGCGCCAACTCCAAAACGCCGTCGGCAGCAGCGGTGGTGAGATGCTCCACCGCCTTGCCGGCAAAGAGCTGCTCAAACTCCGCAATGTCATAGCCGGTGAACATCTGCTCCTGATAGTGCCGGACGGTGAAATCCCCGGTAAAGTTCTCCCGGAGGCCGTCCAGAAAGCCCTCGTTCAGGTAGCAGTTGCACATGATGGCATACACCGATAAAAACGCCACCAGCACCACGCCGCCGGGCTTGGTGACCCGGAGGGCTTCGTCCAGCGCCCGGTGCACGTCGGCGGGCTCGTAGAGATGATACATGGGGCCGAAGGACAGGGTCACATCGAAGGTATTGTCGGCAAAACGGCTCAGGTCAAGGGCATCGCCCTGCTGAGCGCACAGGCCGGGCAGATCGCCAGCGTTGCGCCGGAGCACCTCCAAATTGTAGTCTACCAGCTCGATGGCGTTCACAAGGAAGCCCTCTTTCGCCAGGGCAATGGAGTACCGGCCTGTGCCTGCGCCGATTTCCAGCACCTTAGCCCCGGCGGGGGCATGGCGGTGAATCAGCTCCATGGTGGTGATGAATTCCAGCTGTCCCTGACGGCTGCGGTTGAGACGGGTATCCTCGTCGCCGCCGGTGTAGATGGTGTTGATGAGTTGGATTCGTGTGCTCATGGTTCTGCCTCCTTCTTGATTATTTTGTAATAAGGGGCTTGGCCCCTTGGGAACCCTGTGGGAGGGGACCGCGTATGGCGATACGCGGGACTGGGTGGGGGCTGTGCACCCCCACACCCCGCAGTCACTCTTTTTAGAAAAGAGTGACCAGAAAACGCGACACGCTCCCTTTGGTCAAATCCCCTCTAATTGCCCGTTTTTTGCGGCGGCGGGCACAATCCGCGTAACTGAGGTGTTTATTGGCTGTTCCTTTGTTTGTTGGCTTTAGCACGTGTGCCCTTCTTCCCGCCGCAAAAAAGGGCGGGGGATTTGACGTCGTCCGCTACCGTCGCAGGGTGCGGGGAGCAGCTTGGCTGCTTCGGTGTTTGAGCTGGCTCCCGGGCGCGTCGTGGAGTGGGAGAGGTTGGGTTTGGTGTGGCTTTTGTGCCTCCCTGCTTGGCGGTAGTAGTTTCTTGGCTGCTTCGGTGTTTAAGCTGGCTCCCGGGCGCGTAGTGGGGCAGAGCGGCTAAGTCTCCCTTGTGTAAAGGGAGGTGGCAGCCCGAAGGGCTGACGGAGGGATTGCACGCTGCGACGATTGAACACCCGGGAGGGGCACGGCGAAACCGAGACGGAGGGATTGTCCACACGACATCCACCCCTCTATATGCACAAAGCAGCCCGCGCCGCTCCTGTATGGGAGCAGCCAAGCTGCTTTGCGTATCTTGTATCGGAATATCTCCCAAGCGAGCCACGAGGCCCATATGCCGAGTGGCGGTTGCTTCAGTCAACAATTCCTGAAACACCCAAGCCCTGCGCCCACATCCGTGGGCGCAGTCCGCGGGTGCAGGGGCCTTGCCCCCTGCCTTACATACGGGAGTAGTTGGGGGCTTCCTTGGTGATGGAGATATCGTGGGGATGGCTCTCCTGCAGACCGGCGCCGGTGATGCGGATGAACTCGGCGTTCTGGCGCAGGTCTTCAATGGTGGCGGTGCCACAGTAGCCCATGCTGGCACGCAGGCCGCCGACCAGCTGGTAGATGGTGTCCGCCAGAATGCCCTTGTAAGGCACACGGCCTTCCACGCCTTCGGGAACCAGCTTCTTGTTCTTCTCCTGGAAGTAACGGTCGCTGGAGCCTTGAGCCTGCTCCATGGCACCCATGGAACCCATGCCACGGTATACCTTGAAGGAACGGCCCTGATAGATTTCCACGGCTCCGGGGCTTTCCTCCACGCCAGCCAGCAGGCTGCCCAGCATGACGCAGGCAGCGCCCGCACCGATGGCCTTGGGAATGTCGCCGGAGTACTTGATGCCGCCGTCAGCGATGACGGGGATGCCGTACTTGGCAGCTTCCTTGGCGCAGTCGGCAACGGCGGTGAGCTGAGGCACGCCGATACCGGCCACCACACGGGTGGTGCAGATGGAACCGGGGCCGATACCAACCTTGATGCAATTGGCGCCGGCTTCGATCAGGTCACGGGCAGCGGCGGCGGTGGCTACGTTGCCGGCGATGATGGGCAGGTCGGGATAAGCGGCACGGATCTCACGAACCTTTTCGATAACACCGCTGTTGTGGCCGTGGGCAGAGTCCAGAGAAATGATGTCCACCTTGGCCTTGACCAGCGCTTCCACACGGAGCAGAGCGTCCTTGGTGATGCCGATGGCAGCGCCGCAAAGCAGACGGCCCTTGGCATCCTTGGCGGAGTTGGGATACTTGGTGCTCTTTTCGATATCCTTGATGGTGATGAGACCGCAAAGCTCATACTCATCATTCACCAGGGGCAGCTTTTCGATGCGGTGGGCGGCCAGAATCTCCTTGGCCTCCTCCAGGGTGGTGCCGATGGGGGCGGTGATCAGGTTTTCGCTGGTCATCACCTCGCCGATCTTGCGATCCATATCGGTTTCAAAGCGCAGGTCGCGGTTGGTGAGAATGCCAACCAGCTTCTTGCCGCGGGTAATGGGCACGCCGCTGATGCGGTAGCGGCCCATCAGTTCTTCCGCATCACGGATGAGATGGTCGGGAGAGAGGAAAAAGGGATCAGTGATAACGCCATGCTCGGAGCGCTTGACCTTGTCCACCTGATTGGCCTGCTCTTCGATGGTCATATTCTTGTGAATGATACCCAGACCGCCTTCACGGGCCATGGCGATGGCCATACGGGCATCGGTGACAGTATCCATGGCAGCGGACATCAGCGGTACGTTCAGCTTGATGCCGGGGGCAATCACGGTGCTGGTGTCCACATCACGGGGCAGCACTTCGCTCTTGCGGGGTACAAGCAGTACATCATCGAATGTCAGACCGGTACGGAGATTCTCTTCCAGCATTTCTCATCCATCCTTTCTGCTTCCTTCGTGAGGATTTCAGCTATTTTAACAGCCAGCGGAGGGATTGTCAATATCGGTTACGGGCATTTTTGCGACAAAAGACGCATTTTTCAACATTTCCCAACGACAAAAAAGCGTCCGGTGCTTGCCGGGCGCTTTTTGCACAAGGGTTTGGCATTAGTTCAGGAACAGGTTGATGATTGCCAGAACTACGAATGCGACGGCGCAAATCTTGGTGATCAGAGCCAGCTTGGCTTCCAGGCCCTTGGCCTTGTTCTTGCCGAAAAAGGTTTCAGCAGCGCCGCTGACAGCGCCGATACCATTCTGTTTGCTTTCCTGCAGAAGAACGGTGACAATCAGAACCAAAGCGGTGATGAACAGCAGAATGCCGACGATAACTTGCATGAGGATTTCCTCCTTAACGAATATAGGCATTTTATATTAGCACTTATACTGGAAAAATGCAAGGGGTTTGGGGGAATTCAGGGGATAAATGGAGCAAGAAACCGTGCCGGAGCCCTTACCGGCGGTCGTGGTTGCTGCCGGAGCCGGTCAGCAGGGCTGCCAGCGGCGGGCGGGCAGGCATTGCCACAATGGGCAGGTGGAACAGCACCCGCAAAACAATCAAAAACAGCATTGCCGTCAGCGCCGGAATGACGCAGCTGGTAATAATGAGCACCGCTACCGCATCCACCATAATGCTCAGCATACTCTTTGCCTTGGAAACCAGCGCAGAAATATTGTCCTTCAGCCCGGAAAAGAAGGACAGGAAGCCGTTCTTCCCATCCTCATCCAGCTGCTGGGTTTCTTCGGCCAGATGATAGGCTGCATGGAAAGTGGCATTGACCGATTCGGAGAAGGTTGACTCCACCAATCTGGTAAACCCTACGCTGGCAGGCACGATGGCCACCAGCACCACTGCCAGAATCGCCAGCTTGAATGCCCAGCGGCGCAGGGTGGGCCAGCCCCCCAGCAGATACAGGATGCCGCTGAAGCAAGCGCCCGGCAGCAGAATCATGGTGGAAGCCCATCCCATGGTGGTGAGCAGGAATTTTTCGGCGTACAGCACGCACACAATCGCCAGCAATGGACCGGAAAGGTCCGACAGCTGCTCGGCAATGGGGGTTGCCGTATCATCCGGGATGGCGGAAATGGCGGTGGATGCCACGGTAACCACGGCGCTGAGCGTCATGGCGCTCAATTTCTGTTCCTCCAGTTTGGCAATGGTATGCTCGTGAAAATCCGGGGAGGAAGCATAGCGGCTCAGCCAGAACATGGAACTGCCTGCAACCGCCATCAGCAACACAATCGCCAGAATCCGGATGATGGGTTTGGTCATCATGGGTAACAGCCTCCTTTGTGAATGGGGCTATTGTATCATTGGCACAGCGGTATTGCAACCGCCAGCCCTTTCATTTGCCAACGCAAGCCGACTGTGGTACAGTATCCCTGTATAGAACAGAAGAAAGAATGGATGATTTTCATCCATCACCCGGATATGGAGGAACCTGCCCGTGAACACGATGCTGCTACTATTCCTGTCCATGCTGAAAATCGGCTGCTTCGCCTTTGGGGGCGGGTATGCCATCATTGCGCTGCTGGAAGGCGAGTTCGTCACCCGGCGGAAGTGGATCGAACATGAGGAATTCATGGATGTGGTGGCCATTGCCGAAAGCACGCCCGGCCCCATTGCCATCAATGTGGCCACCTATGTGGGCTATAAGCTGAAAGGCTTTCTTGGCGCAACAGTGGCAACGGTTGCCATCTGTGTGCCGTCTTTTGTGATCATGTATCTGGTTTCGCTGTTCTATGAACAGTTCATGGAGATTGCGCTGGTGGCGGCGGCCTTCCGGGGCATCCAGATCTGCGTGGTGTACCTGATCGCCTCAGCCGGGCTGAAAATGCTGAAAAAGATGAAGAAAACCCCGCTGAACATCGCCGTTTTTGCATTGGCCTTTGTGAGCATGGTACTGTGCACCCTTCTGGAGATCCGCATTTCATCAGTATTCTTCATTCTGGCTGCGGGGATCATCGGCCTTGCTGCCTTTCTTGTGAAGGCCAAAAAGGCTAAGGAGGTGCGGGAATGATCTATTTGCAGCTGTTCTTTACCTTTCTGAAAGTAGGCGCTTTCACCTTTGGTGGCGGGTACGCCATGCTGTCGCTGATCGGCGAATCGGTGCTGGCCTATGGCTGGATGACAGAAGCGGATTTTCTGAACTTTCTGGGCGTGGAGACGGTGATCCCCGGCCCCATCGCCGTGAACATGGCCACCTTTGTGGGCTACCAGCAGGGTGGTTTCCCGGGGGCGCTGCTGGCTACGCTGGGCGTTGCGCTGCCTTCGTTCATCATCATTCTGTTGGTGGCGTCGCTGCTGAAAAACTTGCTGAAATACCCGCCGGTGAAGGCCTTTATCGCTGGGATGCGCCCCGCTCTTGGCGGACTGATCCTGTCGGTGGCCTTTACCATGGCGCTGACGGTATTCTTCGGGCTGGACAGCGTGAAGAGCAAGGCGCTGTTCTTTGACTGGCGTTCTCTGGTGGTGCTGGCAGTGGTTGTGCTGGTGCCGATGGTATGGAAGAAGGTTCGTAAGAAGGAGTTTTCCTCCATCTGGCTGGTGGTGATCGCCGGGGTGATGGGGATGATGCTGTTTGGGTGAGTGGGGACAGTTAGAATAGGAATATGAAAACGGCCTGTTGCTGGTTTGGCAACAGACCGCCGTTCGTAGCTCGCCAAAGGGGAGTTTTTCAACGAACAAAACATCCCTCCGGCGCAACACCGGAGGGATGTTTCATGCATTTATGGAACTTACACTTCCTCATTGAAGCAGCGCACACGCAGCACGCCGTTGAGGGCGTTAAGCTCGTTGAGCAGCTTCTGGTCGGGCATCTTGGATAAAGTATAGCAGTATGGGAATATCTCTTTTTATTCTCTTATCAAGTATGATATAATGATCTTAATATGTTAGGGAAGGGGAATCTAAGTGCTAACCTGTTTGGAAATATGCGCTGGTGCTGGCGGACAGGCAATTGGCTTGGATATGGCAGGGTTTGAGCACGTGGCTTTGATCGAATATGAAGCGGATTATTGCCAAGTGCTTAAGGAGAATAAACCACATTGGAATGTGATTTGTGATGATGTCCATCATTTTGATGGAAAACCATACAGAGGTATAGATTTGCTCGCTGGTGGTGTACCTTGCCCTCCTTTTTCTGTCGCAAGTAAGCAATTAGGAAAAGAGGACGAACGAGACTTGTTTCCAGAAGCCATCCGCCTAATTAAAGAAATTTTGCCTCGTGCTGTTATGCTCGAAAATGTACGTGGGTTTCTTGAGCCGAAGTTTTCTGACTATCGCAATCATATACTTGAGTCTATTGAATCGTTGGGGTATCAAGTACAAATCAAGTTGCTAAACGCAAGCGACTATGGCGTTCCACAGTTAAGACCCCGTGTTGTCATTGTTGGTATACGCAATGATATAAAGAGAAAATTTATGTATCCTGATGAGTGTTCTGACCAACCGCCTACAGTTGGCGAAACACTAAAAGAATTGATGGGAGCAAATGGTTGGAAAGGGTTGGATTCATGGCTTGAGAAAGCCAATAGAATCGCTCCAACCATTGTTGGTGGAAGCAAAAAGCACGGTGGACCTGATCTTGGTCCTGTTAGGGCTCGTAAAGCTTGGGCAGAACTTGGTGTTGATGGTGCAGGAGTAGCAAACGAGGCACCGGCAAAAGACTTTGAAGGAATGCCTAAACTGACAAAAGAAATGATTGCTCTTATTCAGGGTTTCCCGCCTGAATGGACATTTGGCAAAAAAAAGACAGCTGCTTGTCGTATGATAGGAAATGCGTTTCCCCCACCTGTCGCTAAAGCTGTGGGTATGGAAATAAAGAGGTGCTTAAGTAATGAATAGCATTGTTATTTTAGAGGCAAGAAAGAAGTATCATCAGAATTTGGTTGATCATATGGTTCTTACCCTTTCTTCCGATGGCGTTGCATCAAATGCCGATTCTTCGAATGCACCATCTAAAGTCATTGCTGAGAAAATTGCAATAAAGCTTGGTGCGAGAACCGCACCAAAGTTGAAAGGCCAAACATCCGGGACACTTTTTGAACAGCTGACTATGCAATTCATCAATGAAACATTCCCACAATTACAACATCTTCGCCCTGGTGATTGGACGATTCTAAATCTTGGAAATCAAAGTACAATAAAAACATCAGACTTCGCACAATATGAGCATTTGGCTTATTTGTCCCAATTGATGAGCGAGAATCGACAACTAAGTACCATGCTCGGTAATGATTATATGGTTGCTCCTGATGTAGTGGTTTATCGTGATTTGTGTGAAGATGGAGAAATCAATAAAGAAAAATTGTTTATCAATGATGAGATTTGTAAAATGTCTGATTTGAGAAAACAGAATGGTGGAAAGCCAATTCTTCATGCCTCTATATCTGCAAAATGGACTATGCGTTCTGACCGAGCACAAAACAGCCGAACCGAAGCACTGAACTTGATTCGCAATCGCAAAGGACATCTGCCTCATATAGTTGTTGTTACAGGCGAACCCCTGCCATCTCGGTTAGCATCCCTTGCTCTCGGAACTGGCGATCTGGATTGCGTTTATCATTTTGCTCTCTACGAACTTATTGAAGCAGTTAAAGAATATGGAAAAAACGGAAGAGAAGACATTATCGAAACACTCGATAATCTTGTTGAGGGTAAACGTTTGAAAGATATTTCTGATTTGCCGCTTGACTTAAGCGTGTAAACGTCAAGAAACATCCCTCCGGCGCAACACCGGAGGGATGTTTATACACTTATGAAACTTACACTCCCTCATTGAAGGTGCGCACACGCAGCACGCCATTCAAGGCATTCAGCTCGTTGAGCAGCTTCTGGTCGGGCATGGCGGAGATTTCCAGAACGGTGACGGCGTTGTTGCCCCGGCTCTTGGAGATCATGTTGTTGATGTTGATCTTGCGGGCGCCCACAGCGGAGGACAGGGCGGAAATGATGCCGGGCTCGTTCTCGTGGATAACCAGGACACGCACGCCTTCGCTGCGGCCCAGCAGCACTTCGGGCAGGTTGACAGAGTTGCGGATCTGACCGAACTCCAGATAGTCACGAATCTGGCGGGCAGCCATCTCGGCGCAGTTCTCTTCGCTCTCGGGGGTGGAGGCACCCAGGTGAGGAATGACCACGGCGTTCTTCATCTGCAACACTTCCTGGGTGGGGAAGTCGGTCACGTAGGAAGCCACCTTGCCGCTTTCCAGTGCGGCGGTCAGGTCGGCGAAATCGGCCAGTTCGGCACGGGAGAAGTTGAGCAGACGCACGCCGTCCTTCATCTTGCCGATGGCTTCGGCGTTGATGGAACCACGGGTGTCCTTGAGCAGCGGAATGTGGAAGGTGATGTAGTCCGCCTGGGCATAGATTTCATCCATGCTGGTGCAGTGCTTGACGGAACGGCTCAGGCTCCAGGCGCTGTCCACGCTGATGAAGGGGTCGTAGCCGATAACGTTCATGCCAAGGCCGATGGCACCGTTGGCCACCAGAGCGCCGATAGCGCCCAGACCCACCACGCCCAGGGTCTTGCCACGGACTTCGGGGCCCACGAACTGAGCCTTGCCCTTTTCGGTCAGCTTGGCAACTTCGTCGCCCTTGCCGTCCAGGGTGCGGGCCCACTCAATGCCGCCCACCACGTTGCGGCTGCCCAGCATCAGGCCGCAGATGACCAGCTCGGCAACAGCGTTGGCGTTGGCGCCGGGGGTGTTGAAAACCACGATGCCCTTCTCGGTGCACTTGTCGATCGGGATGTTGTTGGTACCGGCACCGGCACGGGCGATGGCCAGCAGATCTTCCGGCAGATCCATGTCGTGCATGGAAGCGGAGCGGACCAGAATGCCCTCGGGAGCGGGTTCGTCGGCAGCGATGGTATAGTTGTCAGCGCCCAGATACTGATGGATCACTTCGGAAATGGCGTTGAGAGTCTGAATCTTATACATTAGGCATTCTCCTTTTCAAAGGCCTTCATCACGTCAACCAGCTTCTGTACGCCGGCAACGGGCATGGCGTTGTAAATGGAGGCGCGCATACCGCCCACGCTGCGGTGACCCTTCAGGTTGGCCAGACCGTTGGCAGCGGCGTACTTGACGAAAGCGGCGTCCTTGTCGGCGTCGCCGGTGACGAAGGTAACGTTCATCAGGGAACGGTATTCCTTCTGGGCGGCAGCCTTGAACAGCTTGCTCTCATCCAGATAATCGTAAAGCAGGGCAGCCTTCATCTTGTTCTGCTCATAGATGGCGCTGACGCCGCCCAGACCCAGCAGCCACTCGAAGCCCAGCTTGGCCATGTAGATGCCGTAGGTGTTGGGGGTGTTGACCATGGAGGTGTTCTTCACCTGCAGGCCCCAGTTCATCAGTTTGGGGGTGATGGGGCGTTCCTTGCCCACCAGATCCTTGCGGATGATCATGACGCACAGGCCGGCGGGGCCGATGTTCTTTTGAGCGCCGGCAAAGATGACGCCAAACTTGCTCACGTCCACGGGCTGGGAGAGGATGTTGGAGGACATATCGGCCACCAGGGGGATATCGCCGGTATCGGGGAACTCGATGTAGCGGGTGCCGTAGATGGTGTTGTTGGTGCAGATGTAGGCATAGTCCGCATCGGCGTTCCACTGGATGTTCTTCACATCGGGCACGTAGGTGTAGCCGTCCTCACGGGAGGAAGCCACGATGTTGACCTTGCCGTACTTCTTGGCTTCTTCGGAGGCCACATGGGCAAAGTTGCCGGAATCCACGTAGTCGGCAGAGCCGTTCTCGTGCTTCATCAGGTTCAGGGGGATGGCGCTGAACTGCTCGGTGGCGCCGCCCTGCACCAGCAGGATTTCGTAATTCTCCGGCACGTTCATCAGCTTGCGCAGGAGAGCCACGGTTTCATCGTAGATATCAATGTACATCTGGGAGCGGTGGGACATTTCCATAACGCTCATGCCCTTGCCGGGGTAGCAGAGCAGCTCGTCAGCAGCCTTCTTCAGTACGCTCTCGGCGATCACACCGGGGCCAGCGGAAAAGTTAAAAATGCGTTCTTCCATGGATGTCATCCTCCTTATACTATGGCGGCGAATGTGCCGCCGTTGCTTGCTTTGCATGGTAGGCGGGACGCTTTTCGCCCTATGGGCGATTTCTTGCCGTGGTGATATGATACATGAGAACGGCGGAAAAAGCAAGAGGGGTTTGGAGCGGTTTTGCCGGTTTTTTGTTTCTATCCTGTACTTTGGATACAGGATACAAAGCAACAAGAAACTTTATGTTCTTTGAGCGATGAAAATGAGGGGGCGTTTTCTCGTCTGTGATTGTATACATTTCCCAACGGGCCTGCCTGAACCCGGCGTTTTGCTTCAACGGGTTGAAATATTCAAATTTACGTGACATAATGATATTTATTATCAGGAGAAAACTGATATAACAGTAACCAACAAAGAGCGATTTCTCCTGATCATACGGAGGAAGAAGAATGGATAAGAAGAGAGTCGGTCAGATTAAAGAACAATTTGATCTTGTTATACATAGCGATGATACCGCCAATATTGAATTTTGGTATGCACGAGAGCTGATGCCGCTGCTCGGATATGAACGCTGGGAGAATTTTGACAAAGCAATTTCGCGTGCGATGGATTCCTGCGAAACCAGCGGTATCGAAGTTTTGGATCATTTTCGTGAGATCACGAAAATGATCCAAACAGGCAAAGGTGCTCATAGACCCGTTAAGGACTATATGCTTACCCGTTATGCCTGCTATTTGGTTGCGCAGAACGGTGATCCCAAAAAGGAAGAAATCGCATTTGCACAGAGCTACTTTGCTGTGCAAACCCGAAAGCAAGAATTGATCGAGGAACGAATCTCGCTGATCGAGCGCACTGAAGCTCGTGGCAGACTGCGTGAATCGGAAAAGCGCCTTTCTCAAAACATCTATGAACGTGGCGTTGATGATGCTGGGTTCGGTCGCATTCGTTCCAAGGGCGATCAGGCGTTGTTTGGTGGTCATTCTACGATGGATATGAAAGCTCGCCTTGGCGTGAAAGACAATCGCCCCCTTGCAGATTTTCTTCCTACTTTGACCATCGCAGCAAAGAACCTGGCAACAGAAATGACCAATTACAATGTGGAAGAAAAAGATTTACAAGGCGAATATGCTATCACTGGTGAACATATACAGAACAATCTTTCTGTACGTGAAATGCTCGGCCAGCGTGGAATTAAGCCAGAAGAACTGCCACCGTCCGAAGACATTAAGAAATTGGAGCGACGTGTAAAATCTCAGGAGAAAAAGTTGGCCGCACAGTGAGGGGGGATGAAAAGGATGGAGTTATCCTCCTCTTTTCATCTTGCAAATAACGGAACCGCAGGCCTTGGCTGGCTTGCAGTTTTGTGCACTACAGTGATAGAATAAAAGCGATAAACTTGAATTTGACAAGTGAGGTATAAGATATGAAGTTTTCTGCCATTCAATTTAAGGATAAGCTTGGTCGAGAAGTTGTTTTGCGTAATGCAGAAGAATCCGATGCGGCGGACTTAATTGATTATCTTAAAATAACAACAACCGAAACACCATATTTAATTAGAGAACCGGAAGAAGTCACAATAACACTTGAGCAAGAAAAAAGCTTCATTCTGCGTGCAAAGAATGCAGAAAGAGAATTACTGCTCATAGCTGTAATCGACGGAAAACATATAGGAAATTGCTCTCTTATGAACATTGCTCCATATAAGAGATATGGTCACAGATGTGGACTTGCTATTGCACTGTATCAAGAGTTTTGCGGTTGCGGTATTGGTAAGGTAATGATGCAGACCGCTCTTGATGTGGCAAAAACCATCGGATACGAGCAAGCTGAACTGGAAGTGATTTCTGACAACAAAACTGCAATTGCGTTGTATAGAAATTTAGGATTTGAAAAATATGGCACATTTCCAAACAACATGAAGTATTCTGATGGGACATACGCAAGTGCTGATTGGATGATGAAGAAATTATAAGTCGTCATATTCCAATTTGGCGAGCAGCCCAAAATCCACAGGAGGGCGCAATTATACGCACTGTGCCAGTGCATTGCGTTTGTGGGGGCACATACGCAAATGAGCATCCGGGTTTTTCACCGGATGCTCATTTGCTTTTTCGCTGCTGGATAAATTGTTCCTTTAGAATCCTCCCGCAGGCAGGAAAACTGCCGGAAACGATCACTGATGATGGTACGGAAGGCGGAAAATAAACAGGAATTACACTTTTTGCAAGAGGGAATGAACGGTATGGCAGACCATTTCTTCTTGCACAACTTTCATTTGGTATACATTTCCCAACGGGCCCACTTTCCTTGACAATTCTATATCAATCATTATATAATGAAAGCAAGCAAAAAGGTGCTGGTTGAGCGCCTTTTGAAAGAGAACAACTGAAAAGGAGACCAAAACCATGAAGAAATTGTTTTCTCTGTTGTTGGCTCTGGCGTTGCTGATGGGCTGCATGAGCTTCGCCTCCGCTGAAATCGACCCCGCTTTGATCGCCGCCGCTCAGGAAGAGGGCGAGCTGATCGTCTACGGCTCCTGCGAAGAGCCCTACCTGGCCGCTGCTGCCAAGAAGTTTGAAGAACTCTACGGCATCAAGACCTACTACCAGCGCCTCTCCACCGGCGAAGTGCAGGCCAAGATCACCGAAGAAGCCGGCAATCCCTCCGGCGACGTGTGGTTCGGCGGCACCACCGACCCCTACAACGAGAGCGCCAAGGCTGGCCTCCTGATGGCTTACGAAGCCACCAACGCCGCCGATCTGGCCGGTGATATGTACCGTGACGCCGATGGCTACTGGTACGGCATCTATAAGGGCATCCTGGGCTTCATGGTCAACACCGAAGAACTGGATCGTCTGGGCCTCACCGCTCCCGCTGGCTGGGATGATCTGCTCAAGCCCGAGTACAAGGATCTCATCTGGCTGTCCAACCCCAACACCGCCGGCACCGCCAAGCTGATCATCAACACCATGGTGCAGCTCAAGGGCCACGACGAAGCCATGAAGTACTTCGTGGAACTGGACAAGAACGTTCAGCAGTACACCAAGTCCGGCTCCGGCCCCTCCAAGAAGGTCGGTATCGGCGAATGCGTCATCGGCGTTGGCTTCCTGCATGACGGCATCGCTCAGATCCTCTCCGGCTACGACAACATCGCTCTGGTGATTCCCTCCGAAGGCACCAGCTTTGAAATCGGCGCCACCGCTATCTTCGAAGGCTGCGCTCATCCCAATGCTGCCAAGCTGTGGATCGAGTTCGCCCTCAGCCCCGAGTGCGTGGAACTGGCTGACGATGCCGAGAGCTATCAGTTCCTGGTCATCAACTCCGCTCAGCAGCCCGCTGCCGTGGAGCCCTTCGGCCTGGATCCCAACAACGTGATCGACTACGACTTCGAAGATGCCAAGAACAACACCACCAAGTACGTGGAAGACTTCTTCACCGCCATTGGTGAGGCTGCTGACGGCCGCTTCAAGACCGAGTAATCACCGGTTGCTTGTAACAAACGGATACAATCCATTATGGGGGATGGGAGAAATCCCATCCCTTTTTTGGATGATGGATGGGGTGGCTGCGGATGCGCTGCTTTGATGCCGGGCGTCTGGGCTGTATCGTTTCGGATGCTGGGCACCGATACCGGCGGCTTTGGCGTTTGCCGGGGCTGGCCGGTAAAGCTGCGACTATCGTTTGCAGCCGCACAGCATTGCGCCTTCGGCGCTCGCTGTGCTTGCGTGTTTTGCGCTGCGGCGCAGGGTTGCGAGGCGCTGCCTCGCGCTCCGGCAGGAGGCAGTGCCTCCTGCACCTCCACATTTATTTTCCCCCTACCCCCAAAACCTTTCCCAAAGGGGTGAACTACCCATGAAAACCAGACAAAGCGCAGCTTTGGAACGCAAAAAGTTCTTCGGTGACCCGGTGATGGTCATCACCATCGGGCTTTTGGTGCTCCTGCTGGCGCTGTTTATCCTCTATCCCCTGGCCATGCTGCTCATGGACAGCGTCCATGTGACCGGCACGGAAATGATCACATTGGAGGAAGCCCTCTCCGGCCAGTCCAATGCGCCCTATTCCAAGGATGGTCTGTCCGTCACCGTGCTGGACAAGAAAAACAATCCCCAGACCTTCTCCCTGGAGGAACTGGACGGCTCCTTCGGCTACCTGTTTGCCAAGAACGGGCGGGTGCTGGAGGAAGGCACGGAAATCGATCCCGCTGCCACCTATGTGAAAATCAAGCTGAACTACTGGACAGCCGACGCTTTCCCCCGCATCTTCAAGGATTACACCTTCAACCGGGCCTTCTTCAACACCCTCAAGCTGGGCATGATCACCAGCTTCGGCGCCGTGCTGGTGGGTCTGCTGTTCGCCTATGTGGACTGCTATGTGAAGCTGAAATCCCGGGTGGTTGCCAAGATGTTCGATGTGGTATCCACCCTGCCCGTGGTTTCGCCGCCCTTTGTGCTCAGCCTGTCCATGATTCTGCTCTTTGGCCGTGGCGGTCTCATCACCCGCCAGCTGCTGGGCATCTATGACAGCGACGTATACGGCCTCTGGGGCATCGCCATCGTGCAGATTCTCACCTTCTTCCCGGTGTGCTACATGATGCTCAAGGGCCTGCTCAAGAACATTGACCCCTCCATGGAGGAAGCTGCCCGCAACATGGGCGCCAGCCGCTGGAAGGTGTTCACCACCGTCACTTTGCCCCTGATGCTGCCGGGCCTTGGCAATGCCTTCCTGGTTACCTTCATCGAGTCGGTGGCCGACTTCGCCAACCCCATGATGATCGGCGGCAGCTACGATACCCTGGCCACCACCATCTATCTGCGCATCACCGGCGGCAGCTACGATACCACCGGCGCAGCCGCCATGGCTGTGGTGCTGTTGTGCATCACGCTGGTATTGTTCCTCATCCAGAAGTACTATCTGGAAGCCAAAACCGCCGCCACCCTCACCGGCAAGGCCAGCCGCGCCCGTGCGCCCATTGAGGACAGGAGTGTCCGTGTGCCCCTGACCGCCATCTGCTCGGTGATCTCCGCTTTCGTCATTCTGATGTACATCGCCATTCCCTTCGGCGCACTGTTCAAGCTCTGGGGCCGGGATTACAGCCTGAGCCTGAAATGGTTCCAGCAGCTGTTCCGGGATGACGGCTTCAAGGCCTTCACCGACTCCTTCATCCTGTCGCTGATCGCCTCGCCCATTACCGCCCTGCTGAGCATGATCATCTCCTATCTGGTGGTGAAGCGCAAGTTCAAGGGCAAGGGCTTTATCGAGTTTGTCAGTATGCTGGCCATGGCCGTGCCCGGCACCGTGCTGGGCGTGGGCTTCATCCGTGGCTTTGCCGGCGGCGTGTTCCGCACCGGCTTCCTGCAGGGCATCTACGGCACCGGCATCATTCTGGTGATCGTCTTCGTGGTGCGCTCCCTGCCCGTGGGTACCCGCAGCGGCATCTCCGCTTTGCGCCAGATTGACAAATCCATCGAAGAATCCGCCTACGATCTGGGCGCTGGCAGCGCCAAGGTGTTCACCTCCGTGACCTTGCCGCTGATCAAGGATTCCTTCCTCAGCGGTCTGGTGACCACCTTCGTGCGCTCCATCACCGCCATCAGCGCCATCATCCTGCTGGTCACCCCCCGCTACCTGCTCATCACCTGCCGCATCAACGAGTTCGCCGAAAAGGGCGCTTACGGCGTGGCCTGCGCTTACGCCACCATCCTGATTGCCATCGTGTATGCGGCCATTGTGCTGATGAACCTGTGCATCAAGTATTTCGGTACCAGCAACAACAAGGCCCAGCGGCGTGCCAACAAGTTAATGCAAGCGAAGGAGAGTGTGTGATATGGCTGCCAAGGAAAAGAAAGGGGTACGGCTGGATCATATCTCCAAGATTTACAACGACCCCAAAACCGGCAAGCAGTTTTATGCGGTCAACGACGTATCGCTGGACATTGAACCCGGCAGCTTTGTAACGCTGCTGGGCCCCTCCGGCTGCGGCAAGACCACCACCCTGCGCATGATCGCAGGTTTTGAAAGCCCCGATTCGGGCGAGATCTATCTGGGCGAGGAGCCCATCAACGCCCTCACCCCCAACAAGCGGGATACCGCCATGGTATTCCAGAGCTACGCCCTGTTCCCCCACTACAATGTGTACGACAACATCGCCTATGGCCTCAAGCTGCGCAAAGTGCCCAAGGCGGAAATGAACGAGCGCATTGAGAAGATTCTGGATCTGGTGGAATTGACCGGCATGGAAAGCCGCATGACCAACCAGCTCTCCGGCGGTCAGCAGCAGCGTGTGGCGCTGGCCCGCGCCATGGTGGTGGAACCCAGCGTGCTTCTCTTTGACGAGCCCCTGTCCAATCTGGATGCCAAGCTTCGTGTTTCCATGCGTACGGAGATCCGCCGCATCCAGCAGACCCTGGGCATCACCGCCGTATACGTGACCCACGATCAGGCGGAAGCCATGGCCATTTCCGATAACATTATCATCATGAACAAGGGCGTTATCGCCCAGATGGGTTCCCCCGAGGAAATCTACCACCACCCCAACAGCGAGTTCGTGGCGGACTTTATCGGCGAGGTCAACTTCCTCACCGGCAGCATCACCGCCGTGGATGGCGGCGACTGCACGCTGGACATCGCCGGTCATCCCGTGCGGGTGCCCAATCCCGACGGCTTCTCTGTGGGCAAGGAGTGCAAAGTGGTGCTCCGTCCCGAGGCCGGCATTCTGGCCGACGAAGGCGCACTGCCCTGCAAAGTGGTGCTGAGCTGCTTCATGGGCGCTTACCAGAACTATCATGTGATGGTGGGCGACACTTTGGTGAAGCTGGCGGACTACTGCCCCGTAGGCCGGAAGGTGTATCAGGTGGGCGATGAAGCGTACCTGAGCTTCCGGGATGGCTGCGTGCATATGCTGTAATGGCTTCGTCTGCTGAAAAGCCACAACCCAATAAACATACCCCCCGTTCTGTCCAGAACGGGGGGTATGTTTATCATCCCTGCAAATACAAATCCGCCAGCGCAATGGCCACCGCCGCTTCCACCACCGGCACAGCCCGGATGGCTACGCAGGGGTCATGGCGACCCTTCACCACCAGCGTGGTTTCCGCATCCTTGCCAATGGCTGCCGCCGACAGGGACACCGTCTGCTGTTCCTTGCCGATGGAGGCAGTGGGCCTAAAAGCACAGCGGGCAATGATGGGCATCCCGTTGGTGATGCCGCCCAAAAGCCCGCCCGCCGCATTGCGGGTGGTGCGGATTTCGCCGTCTTCCATGCAATAGGGGTCGTTGTACCGGCTGCCGGGCATCATGGCGCAATCGAAGCCTGCGCCGAATTCCACGCCCTTCACTGCGGGAATGGAAAACAGCTGCTGGGCTACAGCGGCTTCCACACCGTCAAAATACGGCGCACCAATGCCCGCAGGCACCCCTGTTGCCACCACTTCCACAATGCCGCCCACGGAATCCATGTCCGCTTTGGCATCCAGTATGGTCTGCATCATCCGCTGACCCGCCTCCGGGTCAAGGGCAGGCACCTCCTGCAAATGACAGTCGTGCAGCGCTTCCATATCCGGGTTCACCGGGTCAATGGAGGCATCCCGCACCGAACCCACCTGCAAAATATGGGCCGCAATATCCACCCCGATCTGACGGAGGAACAGCATCGCCACACCGCCCGCAAACACCTGCGGCAGCGTCAGCCGCCCGGAATGATGCCCGCTGCCCCGCAGATCATCCTCCCCAAGGCTGCGGGTAATGGCCGGATAATCCGCATGGCCGGGACGGGGCTTATCCGGCAGAAAGCTGTAATCGCTGGAATGGGTGTTGCTGTTCTCAAATACCGCCGTCAGCGGATAGCCCGTGGTGCGTCCATTCTCATTCACACCGCTGATAATCCGGGGAATATCGCTCTCCCGCCGGGGCGTGGCAATGGCGCTGCCCTTGGCCGCTCGCCGCTGCATAAACCCATTCAGCCACGCTTCATCCATCTGGATGCCCGCAGGCAGCCCGTCAATGGTTACCCCGATCATGGGCCCGTGGCTCTCGCCAAAAATCTGCACCCGAAATGCGTGCCCGATATTGCTGCTCATGTAAGTCATTCCTTTCGTCAGGGACGGATGCGGGGCGCTGCCCCGCACCCCGGCAGGGAGCAAGGCTCCCTGCACCCACTCATTGCGCCATTTCATGGCGCAAAATGTCTTTTATGAAATGTCGTTTCCTGAAGATACCGCCGTGATGCATCAGGCATCACGGCTCGCAATGTGTAAGCGTTGGTTGGGGACGATTGCGGGGCGCTGCCCCGCACCCCGGCAGGAGGCAGTGCCTCCTGCACCTCCGCATTGTGCTCATTTCATGAGCACAAAGGTTTCTGTTCGATAGATTATTTATCAATCAGGACTGTGTAATAGCGCAATGAAAATACTGTCCCAATCAAAACATCCACCCTTTGCGCCATGTAATGGCGCAATCCCAGGGTGCAGGGAGCTTGGCTCCCTGCCGGGGATGCAAGGGGCAGCGCCCCTTGCCCTGCGGAGCACGCTTACTCCCTCAGCCCATCATAGCTCCCCAGAAAACCGGGCCAGGACTTGTTCAGGCTTTCCACGCCACGGACGGTGATGGGGCCGTCGGCCATGGAACCGGCGATGGCAAGGAGCATGGCCATGCGGTGGTCGGCGCTGACATCGGCTTCAAAGCCGCCACGGATGGGCTTGCCGCCGTGAACCACGAGGGTGGAGCCATCGTCGTGGATTTCCGTGGGGATGCCCATGCAGGAAAGCAGGTGCGTGGTGGCTTCCAGACGGTCGCATTCCTTGATGCGCAGGCGGGCTACTCCATGAAGGACAGAGGTGCCCGGAATGGTGGCGCAGGTCAGGGCGATAATGGGCGCAATATCCGGGATATTGTCGCAGTCGATCTCGATGGGACGAAGGCCGGTATCAGGCCGCACCGCCCGGAGCAGGCCGTTCTTTTCCTCCATGACCATGCCCATCTGGCGCAGAACATCCACAATGGCGGCGTCGCCCTGGGTGCAGGCGCCATCGCTGAGCAGGTTGGAAACCCACACATCCTGCCCCATGGCTCCGGCGCAGAGCAGAACCGCCGCCTGCGACCAGTCTCCCGCCACGGGAACAACCGCCGGGCTTTCGCCGGTGCGGGGCGTCAGGTCAAATTCGCCTTCTCTGACCTCCTGATAGCCCACGGCAAAACGCTGCATCAGGCTCAGGGTCATATCCAGATAGGGACGGCTGACGATGGGGCCGGTTACGGTGAGATGGGCAGGAGCAGGATTGCCGTCCCCGTCCATGGCGTGCGCCAGCGCAATCAACAGGCCGGAGGCAAACTGGCTGGAACCGCTGCCGTCAATGGCATAGCTGCCCGCCTTCATCCACCCGGAGACGATCACCTGGCACAGGCCGTTGTCTCCGGCGGGAATGCGCTCCATGGTGGCCCCGATGGCAGCCATCAGCGGCTCGAACGCATCCAGCGGACGGCGGTACAGGGTCGGCTCCAGCCAGAACCGCACGCTCTGCCCCCGCACCAAAAAGGCGGGAATCAGCATCCGCAAAGCGGCGGCGCAGGCGTGCACATGGCAGTCAATCATGGGCTGACCGGGCACGGGCTTGGGCGCTGGGGTCACATACAGGGTGTCGCCCCGCTGCTCCACGGTAGCGCCCATGCCCCGGATCCCTTCCATCATGGCAAGGGTGTCGTTGCACAGGGGCGGGGGAAAGCCGGTCAGGGTGACCGGGGTATGGCCCAAAGCGGCCAGCAGCAGCGCCCGGTGGGCTTCGCTTTTGGCAGGGGGCACAGGGGCGGTGCCGGTCAGGCGGCAGGGCCGAAAAATGGCGGTGGACATCGGAACATTCCTCCAAAACGCATCAGCGATGATTCAACAGGGAAATGATTCATTATTATACTCCTTCCGCCGATGCCCCTGCAACGAAAAACAGCAGGGATACAAACCGGCCCATCCGGCAGCACCGCCCGTACAAAGAAAGCACCATTCCCCGGCCACACCGGGCATTGCATCCACGCCCTGCCCCATGGTAAAATATCCTATCATCATGATTGTTCATCCCTGCCCCGCATCCCCATTGCCGGGCCTCCCTTTATCCCCCCTGAAAAGGAGCGATCCCATGAAAACCTACGGCACCTATTTTCAGAATGACCCGGTACATCCTCTGGTATATGGCGAAGTGGAACTGATCAACCCGCCCCGGCAGCGTCTTCGGGGCGAGCCGCTCCGGGAAGGTGTGCTGGTGCAGCCGGTGATGTGCGGCTTCTGCGGCACCGATCACGAGTTGATGGAAATGGGACGCAAGGGCCTTTTGGGGCCCAAATTCCCAGCAGGCACCAACCGCCTGATCAACGGCCATGAGGGCGTGGTGTGGGTGCCCGGCGAGAACCGCTTTGCCATTGTGCTCATCCGGGGCGGCGACAGCATCGACCCCACCCGCTATACCGAAGAGGAGACCTATTTTGAATACGGCTGCGATCAGGCGGACGGCCTGTTCTGCGACCGGATGTACGTAAACCCGGATATGCTGCTGCCCATTCCTGACGGATATGTGAAGGATGGCAAGCTGGCGCTGTCCTTTGCCAAGAAGATGGTGTTCCCGGATCCCTTTGCCTGTATGCTGTTCCAGCTGGAGCGGATGGAGGATCTGGGCAGCGCCCACTGGTTCCGGCAGACAGC
Organism: Clostridia bacterium; assembly: GCA_017501255.1. Lineage (GTDB taxonomy): Bacteria > Bacillota > Clostridia > Christensenellales > Aristaeellaceae > Limiplasma. The sequence goes on from JAFVXE010000056.1 coordinate 21,353, forward strand.
CCGCCGCCACGGCTGCTCCCTGGAGGAAGCCCGCCCCATTGCTGCCGATGAAATCTTTGAACGCACGGTGATTTTCGGGCTGGGAACCACGGGAATGTTCATCGGGGATATCATCCGCAAGGCTCACCCCAAGGCCAAAATCGTGTTCGTGGGCCGCAGCCCGGAGGATTCTCCCAAGGTGCGTTTTGCCCTGGAAGTGGCGGACGCTGTCTATGTGAAAAACAACTTTGATAACCCCGCCGACTGCGCCAAAGCCATTGTGGATACCCTGGGCGGCCGTGCCACCACGTTTATCGGGGTCAGCGGCGCAGGAGTGGAGCACCGGATCGCCTTTGAACACGGCGTTCTGGGCTGCAACGGCCTGTATAACTCCTTCTCTCTGGGGCCCAAGGTCACCTTCGATACCATGCCCTTCGGCTTTGAAAACCACCTGATTTTCGGTTCCATCAACTTCCGGCAGGATCATATGGAGAAGGCCATCGAAATGCTGGCAGAGAGCCGCTATGACGAGATTGTGGGGCTCATTGACCGGGAAGAATTCACCGCCGATCCCATGGATGCCTACCAAAACAAGATTTACTGCAAAGCCGCCCCCATGAAAACGGCGGTGATCTGGAACAAGGATTTCATCGATACAACCCGCTGACAGGAGGGCCTTTCCCATGGCTGTGAAGGTACAGTACGATCAGGATTGCAGAATGACCATTACCGGCGTGGAGTGCAGCTGCGGCTGTGAACACCACGCCATTGACAAGGATATCTATATCGGCAAGGGACTATTGGAAAAAGTGCCGCAGTACATCACCCGGCGGGGGCTGGGCACCCATTGCGTGCTGGTAGCCGACGACAACACCTGGAGGGTGGCAGGCGAAGCGGTGGAAAAGCACCTGACCGATGCCGGCTTTGCCGTCACCCGCTGCGTGATTCACCGGGAGGGAGATATGCTGCCGGATGATCTGTCCTGCGGCGAGGTGCTTTTGTCCATTACCCGGGAAACGGAGTTTCTGATTGCCGTTGGCAGCGGCACGGTAACCGACACCACCCGCATCAACGCCGAGCGCACCGGGCTGCCCTTCGTATCGGTAGGCACCGCCCCCTCCATGGACGGCTACGCTTCCGCTGTTGCGCCCTTGCTCCATCGGGGGCTGAAAATCCAGCGGCCCGCCGTGTGCCCGGAGATCATCGTGTGCGATCTGGATGTGCTGGCCACTGCGCCCCTTTCCATGATTGCCAGCGGTGTGGGTGATGTGCTGGGCAAGTACATCGCCAAGGCGGACTGGCAGCTGGGGGAGATCATCAACGGCGAGGCCTGCTGCCCCGTTTGTGTGGAGATGGTCACCAATGCGGTGAATGCGCTGGTGGACAATGTGGACGAAATTGCTCAAAAGACCGAAAAGGGAATGCGCATCCTCATTGAAGCGCTGCTGCTGGCAGGCGTGACCATCATGATCATCGACAACACCCGTGCAGTGGCCTCCATCGAGCACAACATTGCCCAGTACTGGGAAATGATTCTGGTGCAGCAGGGCAAGGAGCCGCCCATGCACGGCGCATCGGTGGGCGTGAGCACGCTGCTGGTGTGGCCCCTGTTCGAGCGGTTCGCCAAGGAGGATCTGTCCCGGCTGGATCTGGAAAAAATCAAGGCGAAGCGGATGCCCAGGGAAAACCGGGAACGCTGGATGCGCCACGCCTACGGCGAGGAAGGCGGCAACCAGATCATGCGGGAAAACCCCGGCGATTTCCTTACATGGGAAGAGCAGGAGCGCCGCATCCGCACAGCCCAGGAACGCTTTACGGAGATTCAGCAGGTGATTGCCGCCATGCCGCCCCTTGCCAAGATCCGGCAGGTGATGGAGACCCTCCACGCCGAAATGACCCCCGAGGAAGAGCATATCCCGGACGATTTGCTGCGCCGCTCCATGCACTGCGGCAAGGATTACCGCACCCGGTATACATTGTTCAAGCTGCTGGATGAATGCGGGCTGCTGGAGGAGTATTTGAAGGAGTATCCGTATTCATTTGAATGATGCACGCCCGACCTGCCGTGGGCAGGTCGTTCGCGCCGTTGCTGGACAATAGAAGCCGCGGCTTTCGTGGCAGGGTCCCTTCCCTGCCACACGCCGCTCGCTTGGGCCCGTCCTCGCCTATGCACGTCCACCCTGTCCTCCTATCGGAAGGACAGGGTGTTCGCGCCGGATGTGGACAATAGTTGCCGCGGCTTAAAGGGGAAGGGGCCCTGCCCTTCCCCACGCCGCTCGCTTGGGTCGCCTCCTCGTGCCTTCGGCACTGTGGGGGACGACCCCGCTGGGCGGGGGTGGCTGCGGGGAAGGTTGAAAAGGCTCCTTCTGCTTGGAGAGGATAGCGCAGGTTGGCTGTCC
>JAFVXE010000057.1 GCA_017501255.1 Clostridia bacterium
CCCCTGGCCCCCCTGCCCCCCGTGCCAGCGGCACAAAAAAATCACCCAGAAAGGACCCCTAACCATTGAGTACATCCAAATTTGCCTTATTTGTTGATCTGGAAAACTGCGGCGCAAAGGTCGCTACCCTCCAGAGCGTGCTGGAGAAAGTCAAAATGCGCGGCGACATCCTGCTGGGCAAGGTGTACGGCTACACCGACCGCTACAGCGACCTGAAGGAAGTGCTGCTCTCCAACACCTTTACGGTGGTGCCCAGCCTGCGCCACGGCATCAGCCAGAAGAACAACGCCGACATCCTGCTGGTGCTGGATGCGCTGGAAGTGGCTTTCACCAACCCGCTGATCGATAGCTTCTGCATCGTCAGCGGCGACAGCGACTATACCCCGCTGGTGGGCCGCCTGAAAAGCATGGGCAAGTTCGTTTTGGGCATCAGCCGCAGCGAGGCCGCCAGCAATATCTTCATCAACGCCTGCAATGAGTTTCAGTTTCTGGAAAACGTGGCGCCCCGTTCCAGCGGCAAGGCCTCCGGCAAGAAAAAGCCCACCGCCGAGAAAGAACCGCTGGATTTGCAGGAGCTTCACAAGCTGCTGTGCGGCATTCTGGAAGAGCAGACCGACAAGGACGAGCTGTACGCCAGCGAGCTGAAAGGCATCCTGCTGCGTCTGCGCCCGGATTTCAACGAGAAGGATTTCGGCTGCGCAACCTTTTTCAAACTGCTGGATAAACTATCCAAGAAGTTCGGCGGCCTGCGCATCCGCAACGATAATTTCAATGTGATGGTGGCTTTGGCCCTCACCGGCAAGGAAGCCGCCCCCACCCTGACCCGAGATAACTGGGTTTCCCTGCTGGCTGAACAGCTCCAGCGGTACAAGGACGACGGCTTTGACCGCATCAATCCCAGCATTCTGAAAGCCGACCTGCAATCCGCTTTCCCGGATTTTTCGGAAAAGGCGCTGGGTTTCAAGCGGTTCAGTGATTTGCTGAAGGCGCTGGAGAAGGAGAAGCTGGTGAAGGTGGAAATGGACGAACAGAATACCATGCTGATTCAGGTGTTGGGGTGATTTAATCACATTTGGTTGAAGCCCGAGCCTGCCCCCAGCTGGTTTCGGTTCACTGTTTCTTCTTTTCTTCCCCATTATCATCATAACCCCACCTTTGCGCCATGAAATGGTGCAATCCGGAGGTGCAGGGGCAGAGCCCCTGCAATACAAAGGAGGTACCACCCATGAAAGGTTTCCTGCGGACGGCGGCGGTCAGCCTGCCGGTACATCTGGGCGACGTAAATGCAAATGAGACGGAGATTCTCATTGCCATGGAGAATCTGCGGATGGAAGGCGTACAGCTGGCGGTATTCCCGGAGCTGTGCCTGTGCGGCGCAACGTTGGGCGACCTGCTGCGTCAGCCGCTGGTGACGGAGGCCTGTCAGGCGGCCCTTCTTCGCATTGCCGAAAAAACCGGCGAGATGTGCGTGGTCATCGGTCTGCCCATGGCCCGGGACGGGCGGCTGTACAACTGTGCCGCCGTATTGCAAAATGGACGCATTATGGGCATTGTGCCCAAGAAGCATCCCGGCAGTGCGCTGCAGGACGACCGGTGGTTCTGCCCCGGTGAAGGACTGACGATGCCTCCCATGCCGCCCCATATGGCGCAGAATATGCCGCCCATGGGCGCAGGGCTCACCTTCCGGCTGGGCGATACGGTGTTTGCCGTGACCTTTGGCAATGAGCTGAAAACCGCTGCCCATGCCGCCCTGAACGGCGCTGATGTGATCGTCTGTCTGGATGCGGTGAATGCGCTGGCCGGCAGTCATCGGATGCGCCGTGCTGCGCTGGAAGTGGAAAGCGCCAGCCATCATGCGGGCTATGTGTATGCCTGCGCCGGTTTTGGCGAAAGCACCGCCGATCTGGTCTTTGACGGCTGGACAGCGGTGGCGGAGCAGGGCAAGGTACTCGCCGAAGGCACCCGTTTTGCCCTGACCGGCTCCAAGGCTGTGGCGGATGTGGATATAGAGCGGCTCCGGTTCAAGCGGATGCAGGACGATGCCTTCCGTCAGGCAAAGAGGCCCCATCATCATCCCGTCATGCCCGCCATTGCGCTGGGCGAGGCTGCCCCTGCTGCGCTGCCTTTGCTGCGGCCCATCGACCCCATGCCCTTCCTGCCCCAGGGCGACCATGCGGACGCCCGGATGCAGGAGATCATCGACATTCAGACCACTGCCCTGATGACCCGCCTGAAAGCCATCTGGTGCAAGGATATCGTCATTGGCATCAGTGGCGGTCTGGACAGCACCATGGCCCTGCTGATCGCTGCCCGTGCCTTTGACGGCCTCGATCTGCCCCGCAGCGGTATCCATGCCATCACCATGCCCGGCATGGGCACCGGCAAACGCACCAAGTCCAACGCTGACCGGCTTATGGAGGCCCTCCGGGTACACGCCATGGAGATCGACATCAAGCCCGCCGTATATCAGCATTTTGCGGACATTGGGCAGAACGAGAACCTCCACGACACCACCTACGAAAACTGCCAGGCCCGGGAGCGTACCCAGATCCTCATGGATTATGCCAACAAGGTGAACGGCATCGTCTTGGGAACCGGCGACATGAGCGAGGCGGCGCTGGGTTTCTGCACCTACAACGGCGACCACATGAGTATGTACAACCCCAACTGCACCGTGCCCAAAACCCTGATGCGTGGGCTGGTGAAATATCTGAGCGAGAACTGCTTCGGCGGCGATGTACAACCCGTCTGCGCCGACATTCTGGATACCCCCGTCAGTCCTGAACTGCTGCCCAACATCACCGGCGAGCTGACCCAGCGCACCGAGGATATTCTGGGCGATTATGCCCTCCATGATTTCTTCCTCTACCACCAGCAGAGCAGCGGCGCAAGCCCGGAAAAGCTGCGGATGCTGGCCACCCAGGCCTTCAGCGGCGTCTACGGGGAGGATGTGATCAACAAGCAGCTCTCCACCTTCATCCGCAAGTTCTACACTCAGCAGTTCAAGCGCAACTGCGTGCCTGACGGACCCAAGGTGGGCACCGTGGGGCTCAGTCCCCGTGGGGACTGGCAGATGCCCAGTGATTTGGTGGCCAGTCTGTGGAAGGCGGAGCTGTGATGGAAGGAAGGGGGAGCTTTCCAAGGGGCGCTGCCCCTTGGATCCCCGGCAGGAGGCAGCACCTCCTGCACCTCCGGTTTGCGCCCATTTCATGGGCGCAAGGGGATAGCTGTTCTGCCCCTTTGGCTATGTTAATAGGTCGGTTTCATGAATCAACGCCACAGGTTTTGCCTGTGGTCTTTTTCTATCATCAGGGCAATCATATCCCTGTTTGTCGCCCAGCGAGCCGCAGGTTCGTGGGTAAACAGTGCAAACATCGACGAAAACCCGCCGCAGCTGCTTTTTCGACGAACTGAAACAGGACTGTTACGATTCTTCATCGCAACAGTCCTGTTTGGGATTCAGTTGTTTTGCTGCTTTACCGTTCCTCCCGGCGGGTTTTCCGCTGGGCTTTCAGCATCAGCACAAGGCCTGCGCTGGCCAGCACCATCAGCCACTGCCACAGGGCCACGCCTTCATCCCCGGTCTGGGGCGGCAGGGTATCCACAGGGGCGGTCGCCGTGGGCTGGGGCGTGCTTTCCGGTGCGGTGATGCCCGGAGGCAGCTGGGTATCCGGAACGGGTTCGTCACCCTGGCGGAACTCGTAATACACGATGAACACATAGGGCTTGTCCGGTGCAGTTCCCGTCAGGTCAGCCGTCATGGTTTCCTCGCTGACCCGCCAGAAGCCATAGCCCTCGTACTCGAAGCTCTCCAATGCGTTCAAGGTGGCTATCGCCACTTCGCTGGTCAGGATCGGGAATTCCTGCGTGCCGCTGTAAACCACATTGCCATCGGCATCGTAGGCGGTGTACACGTTCTTCTGCTGGTAGTAGTAGGTCACCTTGCCCAGCCGGTATACACGGGTGATCTGGATACCGCCGGGAGGCATTGCGCCCTGATAATCCACATCCTCCACGAAGGTCAGGCTGCCAACCGACCGCAGCGGTGCTCGTGTCTGGAAGTGATGGTCGAACGCATACTCGCTGCCGCCCAGCATAATCTGTTGAACCTGCAGGGCCTCGGATACATCGTAGGGCTCGCCGATGTACATTTCTTCCGTCATCAGCGGCAACTGCAGGGCATTGCCGTCCTCATCCACGTACTGCACCGTGGCAGTGGCTTTGCCGCGCTTCTGATACACCAGGGTGATCTCCACGCCCTCTTTGGGGAGAACGCCGGCATAACCGGTATCATCATCCGTATCATCATAAGCGAAGTCATACGGCACGCCATCCTTGAGGATCTCAATGATCTGCACCACCGGCGTGTTCAGATCATACGCATCGCCCGCAAACAGGGTTTCCGTATAATCTTCCTTCAGGGGGGTGTTCTCCGTATCCACATAGTGGACGGTGATGGGCGCCTGATACCGTACATAGGTGATGGTGATGGTCTGGATCTCTGTGCTGGTTTTATCCAGCTTGATGTCCGGTGTGCGGGACACTTCCGTGTATTTGACCGCATCGGTTTTGCCGTCAGGGTCAGCGGCGAGGCTGTTGGCTGCTACCGTATCGCCGTGGTTCTTGATGACGGGATCGCTGGTGTAGCTGTCGGCTTCAACAGGCGTCCAGGTACGGTTCAGGTCAACGAGATAGTATTCGTGCTTGACCTGATACGGAACGGGAGTGGTCACAGACCGGTACAGGTTGATCGTGATCGTTTTCGTGGGCGATGTGGGAACAATGTCGGTCAGTTTGTTCTTGCCTTCCACAAAAGATGCAAGGGAGACGCTGTCCTCGGCCAGAGAACGGTCGGCTGTATAGCTGATTTTATCCCACTCAACGGGATATTCAAAATCATAGGTCTGCGAGGCGGAGCCGTACTGGAGCTGTGTTGTTCTGGTGCCATCCGGCTTATCAGCCGCAACGCCGTCGGTTTTGGTGTAGTAGTTCACCTTAACCTGATAGCTGCCCAGCTTCGTCCAGGTACCGGTGAAAACCACCTGATTTCCGGGCATGGTGAAGGTTCCATCCTCACTGACGGTCACATCATTGGTGGTCCAGCCGGAGAAGGCATAGCCCTCGCAATAAGGTTCGTCTGCCACATCTACGTTCTCCGTATCCTTGAGAATGGATTGCATTTTCGGACAGGAAGGCGCATTTTTGGGCTCTTGGCCCTTATATTGATAGATAACCGGGTACACATTGTTGAATTCATCTTCAGTTATTTCCTCGTACTCATGCAGCACCACATAAGCGGCTGGAAAAGCGGGATCAATATCCGCTGCGTTTATTGACTCTGTAACACTCCCTTCATTCTCCAACTCATAAGTCTTCGTACAGGTAGTTCCTTCATTTTTGTAGCGATAGTACTTACTGCCATCCGTATAGTAGGCATCAGGTGCATAGCTGGTGGCAAACGCCGGTGTATAGTTGAATTTAGGAAGAGAATCAGCGACAATCCGCTCCTTATCCTTCGAATAGATTGTTGTGTTGCCGCACTTGGCTGATACTTCCAGCGAGGCAACCGAGTAATCCGCTTTCGGAATGGGGAATTCTGCCTGCACCGTATTGGAGGTGGTAGTGTTACCGTCGGTTTTTGTAACGGCAAAAAGGAAGTAGGTGGGATTGTTCAGCGGAATTTCGGGATATCTGCCGGCACTCATGGCTTCATCATTCTTATCCAGCTTGACGGTATAGCTGTACTTGATGGTTTTATCAGCGACCGTGCTGCCTTCCTCCTGGGGATACCAGTAAATGGTCTCGCCAACCGTTTCAAACTTGCCATCTGCCACTTTGATTTCATCAATGGAACCGGGCACGAAATTCACGGAAGGGCTCATGGGGTCTTCCAGCATGGCGGTGATGGAACTGCTGATCTGGTCCATGACGAAATTCAGTTCATCCACACCAGACGCTTGCAGATATGCACCGTCTTCGCTGGCAACATCTTCAAGAACATCGTTGTGGTAGCTGAAGCCGATGGTGAATACAGTACCTCCATTCGCTTTGAAGGTGGTCAGTTTTGATGAAGTGTGGCCATCATTACTCTCACCGTCTGTCAGCACAACAAGGATCTTTTTGGAGGCAGAATCGGAAGAGAATTGATCAATACCAGAATTGATACCCCTCATCATATAAGTACCGGAGGCATATCCAGTACTGTAAAACTTCTCATTGCTTTCCAGGACGGACACATTGGTATTGAAAACAACACGATGAACAATTGTACCCTGCGGCAACTTCGAAATCAAATTCTCAGCTGCCTCTTTGGCAACGTTCAAACGGATATAGTTCATATTATCTGCTTTTCCATCCGAATCCGAATCATAGCCATCGTATGTACAGGTACAGGACTTATAGCCATCATTTCTGTGGACAATATTCTTGGGGTTGCAATTGACCTTCTGATTGGCAAAACAATTCAGATCATGCGTATGCTCTTCTTTTTCACAGATTAAGTAATAGTACTTTCTATTATTGTTGTTTCCGACACTAGTGCATTTGACATCACTGTTACTATCATTATGTTGATAATATACATTCCCATTCCCAGGCCCCCATTGCACCTGCGTCCAGTGATCAGGATTGCTGCTTTGCGTACATTCCACATAACAGTCGCTGCTGTCTGCATCACCGTGCGTATGAGTGTTTTTTGAGCAAATCAGATCACCACAGTCCTCATCATGTGTATGGCTGGTATCGTGGTCTGCACAATAGGTCATGGAGCTGGATGTATCCATGACAAACACAAACTCCAGCTGCCGCTTCTGAACGGGCTTGTTGCCCACAACGGCTTCCACCGTCACTTCCCACTCATCCGGGCCAATACGCTCGGCGGTTTTGGAAAGAGTGATATCCGCATCAGCTGCATCGTTAACTTTCTGGCCTTCAGTGGTGTAATAATTCGGCACAGGCTGCAGACCGCCACTTCCCACTTCATCCGCCAAACTGCCCTTTTCAAAGAAAGGCAAACAGCCGACCGCCAAAACAGCGGTCAGCAAACAGGCGATTACTCGCTTCTTTGTCCAGATTATGCTTTTTACCATCCTGCCTTACTCCTTCACAGCTTGCGGAATATCAAGCAACATTCGTTTTGCAGTGTGGAAAGGCAAAAATTCCCTTTCACGGTTTTAGTATAGCATTTTTGTTAGAAACCTTCAAAAAACAGACCAAAGTTTCAGAATTGATTAACAAATACAGCCGACGAACCGCCGGCTGTAACATTTTTGTGCAAACCATTGCGCAAATCTGTGCAATGGTGTTGTTTTTCAAGTGCAACAAACCGCTTCCCCAAAAGCGGCACATTGCAGATTTATTACAAACCGTAATAAACTTCCCATTTGTAACATCAGTTCAGCTGGCTTTGCTGGGCAAAGGTGGGATTGGCCGCCAGAATTTCCCGGCGGATGTTATCAGGAAGGCTGGTCATGGGGTTGGGCTGGGGGCGGCCGGTGTAGTAGCCCTGAATCAGATCCACGCCCAGATCGATGAGCTGGTGCAGCTCGTTGGAGGTCTCCACGCCCTCCGCCAGGGTCATGATGCCATTGAGCTTGGCAAACTCCACCACATTGCGCACAAAGAGCTGCTTGTTCTGGCTCTTGCAGATCTCGCTGACCAGGTACCGGTCGATCTTGATGATCTGGGGCGCATAGCGCAGCAGGTTGACGATGTTGCTGTGGCCGGTGCCGAAATCGTCAATGGCAATCTGGCTGATGCCGCTGGCGCCGCCCAGCCTGCGCAGGCTGTCCAGTTCCTTGTCGGACATGGTTTCCTGCTCGGTCAGCTCAAACACGAAGCGATCCATGTAGCCGCCGTGGCGGTCGATGAGATCGTTCAGGTCGTGATCATTGAGGAAGTGGCCGGGGATGGTGTTGATGAACACCTTCTTGTCGCCGAAAACCTCCCGGCGGTCGGCAAAGCAGCCCATTACATTGAACAGGGTGGCCTTTTCAATATCGTACAGGCGTCCGTACTCCTTGGCGGCAGCCAGAATCTCCAGCGGGTTGAGGCCGATGGAACTGTCGGTGCGCATGAGGGCTTCGTAGCCGAAGATCTCGCCGGTGCGGGCATTGACAATGGGCTGGAAATGGTAAAGGAACAGGTTCTTGTCCACCAGCATCTCGAAAGCACGGTAGTAATCCCGGGGGCTTTCCTCTTCCTTGACCACCTTGCCCATGCCCAGATTCAGCCGGTTGATGTACATATCGGAATTGGCAAACTTGATCAGGCTTTCCAGCGAGCTGTTGTAGCCCTTGCTGACCACGGTGCAGCCAGCGTTCACCTCGATATAGTACTCCTTGGAGCTCTGCTTGTTGAAGCTCTCGATCTGGCTGTAAAATGCGGAGGTGGCACGGCCGATGGTGGCATCCACCTGACTTTGGTCCTCATAGTAGTTGAGCACCATGAAGCTGTCATCGGTAATGTGGGCCACAAGGCACTTGTTGGGGTTGGCCAGCTTGAGGCACTCGGAAACGTAGCGCTGCACTTCCTCACCGTCCCGCACGCCGTAGTTTTCGCTGATGTAGGAAAACTTGGGCATACCATATACAGAAACGGAGATGCAGTAGCGGTCCTTGTTTTCCTTCATAAAGGCCTCGTACCACTCCACAGCGCCCTTCAGGTTGGGCAGGCCGGTGACCGGATTGGTTTTTGCAGCCCTTTCCACGCTGCGGCGCAGGTTCTGCTGCCTGATGAAGTTGACCAGCACATTGAAAGCGATGTTCAGGGTGTTCTGCACCCGCTTCAGGTTGTGCATACAGCTGCTCAGGGAACGGGTCTCCACAGCATAGTAGCCGCAGGACTCCTCCCGCACATACACGCCGCTGAGGATGAACATGGTATCGTCCTGCGCCCAGCGCTGTGCATAGGGGATCATCTCCTCCACCTGCATGGTGCTGTTGCTGCTGGCCTGATCGAAATTGCTGGCGGATGGAATCACCACCAGCTGATCCTTGGGCTCATAGCGGTGGCGGGCGCGGTTCTCATCGATGGCGTTGGCCAGATAATCGGCCCTGAGGCACATATAGCTGTTGGGAAGAATCACGCTGCTGAGGGTATTGCACAGGCTGTTCATATCGTTGATGGACATAATGCGGTCCATCCAGATGAACATCTGGCTTTCATGGGTTTCCATCTCGAAGATGGTCTGATGCTGGGCCTTTGCCAGCTCCCGGAAATCCCCGTGGTAATGGCGGGGGCAGCCGCAGCTTTCGGAGAAGATGGGCAGGTAGGGGTTGCGGTACTTCTGCGCCTTCTCCCCGGCCAGACCCGCCTGCACCGCTTTGAGCACCAGCTGGGCCATACCGGCATCGTTTTCCGAGCAGCTGGTCAGCTCTGGCGAGAACAGCTCCGCATCGGGCAAGCCATCGTATCCGGTCACGATCACATCGCCGGGCACCTGCCAGCCATGGGCCATCAGCCAGTCGCACACCGCACGGGCCATCACGTCATTGGCGCAGAAAATAGCCCGGGGCGGCTGTTCCCGGTTTTCCATAAAGGCAGCTAGCGCTGCTTTGGCCGGCATATCCCAGAATTGGCCATAGAGTACCCGTTCCTCATCAAAGGGGATGCCGTTCTCTGCCAATACCTGCCGGTAGCATTCCACCCGCTCAACGGAGAAGGGTTCCCCCTCCCGGTGACCGGCCATAAAGGCTGTATCCTGCACCCCATGGTAGCGGATCACGTGGTTCATCACGGCATGGAAGGCGTCCTTGGAATCGCCGCTGACATTGAAGCAGTCCTCCCGCTGGCCGTTGATCACCACCACCGGCTTACCGGCAGCCTTGGCCCGGGCCACGATTTCTGCCACCAGTTCCTTGTTGAAAAAGCTGGGTTCATGCACCAGCAAGGCATCCACCTGCGGATACTGGATTACATCGTACACCGTGCGGGCGCCTTCATCAAAGCCATCCCGGTAGTAAAAATCCACGAAGCTGTTGAAGACCACCAGCTTCATTCCGGCGGCAGTGAATACCTGATGCAGATGATCCACCAGCTGAGCCCGGCAGATATCATAGATTTTCGTCATGCACAGGGCAATGACCGGCTTGCCGTGAATCATCCTTTTCACCACCTTTCCGGAATGGCAGGCAGACCACTCCAAATTCCTCTATGCTCATTGATACCACAGCCAAAAGACAATGTCAATATCATTCGGGAAATGCGACCGAAATGTAACCGAAGGCAACGATTGGCAAACGGTTGCATTTTGGTTACATCCTGTATCAAATACATCCGGAATGTTTAGAAAACCATGCTTTATACAGTATTTTCAGAAAATATCAACTTTTTTGCATAAAGTTACACAGCCATCCCTTGACCCCGCCCACTCCACTTCAAACCCGTCACCGCCTGTGTAACCATGCAACCAAACCCCACCTGACCGGCCCTTCCAAACCCATCCATTGCACAATTGTCATATCTTCCTGTGTTTCCCCACAGGTTTGGGCTTTGTATCCGGCGGCATTTGTGGTATAATGCATTTTGTAGAAATTTACGCATGGCAAGTGCGTGGAGCCTGAGCCTTTTTGCGGGCTCCCAAGCAAATCAGGAGGGATAGACACTATGTTTGGAAAGATGATGAATCGCTACTACTACGGCAAAAGCGGCCAGGGCGACTACAGCCGGGACGACCTGCCCACCAACCGCTGGCAGCTGTTCTGGGAGATGCTGCGCATCCGCCTGAGCGGCCTGTTCCGCCTCAACCTGATGTACATGGTCATCTGGATTCCCGCCATTGTGGTCATCGGGCGCTTCCTCAGCTATTGCATCAGTGGTCTGGATGTGCTCAGCGGGTTCCAGAACCAGCTGGATGCAGGCGAAATCACCGGCGAACTCTTTGCCGAAAACAGCCTTTTGTACATGGACGCCATCAAGAGCCTGTTTTTCCAGACCCTGCTTCTGCTCATTCCCTGCATCGCCATCACCGGCCCCTGCACCGCCGGTATTGCCTACGTGACCCGCAACTGGTCCCGGGACGAGCACGCCTTCATCTGGAGCGACTTTATCGACGCCATCAAGGCCAACTGGAAGCAGGCTTTGCTCACCTCCGTGATCACCGGTTTGGTGCCCACCATCGTGTATGTGTGCAACTACTACTACGGCAGCCTGGCAGAGGGCAACCTGTTCTTCATGGTGCCCCAGGTGCTGTGCATCCTTCTTGGCATCATCTGGTCCCTGATGCTGATCTACCTCTATCCCCTCATCGTCACCTACGACCTGAAGTACAAGGACATCCTGCGCAACGCCGCTTTGCTGGCCATTGCCCGCCTGCCCTTCAGCGTTGCCATCCGTCTGGGTACGCTGGTGCCTGCCGCCATCGCTGCCGTGCTGTGCTACACCCTGACCCCCTACACCTTCATCATCCTGCTGGTGCTGGCTGCCTGGTATGTGCTGCTGGGCTTCGCCCTGAGCCGCTTCGTTACCGCCAGCTACACCAATGCGGTCTTTGATAAGTACATCAATATCAAAATCGAAGGCGCTCAGGTGAACCGGGGCCTCTACAACGAAGAGGATGACGATTACGAGGATGAGGAAGCCGCTGCTTCTGTGGAGGAGTAAGTGAATGGGGCAATGCCCCGGCCCTCATGTTCTCCGAGCCTTTGGGCAGCCTAAAGAGGCACTACAACCCAAAGGAGCGGATCATCATGAATACCAAACAACAACTGCTCTCCGGCGCCTACCGGCGCTGCGCCATTTCCTACCTGAGTGAGCAGGAGAAGCGTAAATACGAGATCGCCAAGGAACTTGGCCTGCTGGACAAAGTGAGGCAGGTGGGCTGGGCAGGGCTCAGCGCCAAGGAAACCGGACGCATCGGCGGCATGATGGGCCGCCGGAAACACACGCATAAAGGAGATTGAAATGTACGCAGCATTTGCATCCGTATACGACCGCCTGATGGCGGATGTGGACTACAAGGCATGGGCCGCTTTCTACCATGCCCTCATGGAGCGCTATGGCCTGACCCGGGGCAAGGTGTGCGAGTGCGCCTGCGGCACCGGCAGCCTGACCATTCCTCTGGCCCGGCTTGGCTACCAGATGACCGGCGTGGATCTTTCTCAGGATATGCTCTTTGAAGCCTCCCAGAAAGCCCGGCGGGAAGGCGTGGGCATTCCCTTTGTGAAGCAGGATATGCGCCAGTTGCGCCTGCACCGGCCCATGGATGCAGTGCTGTGCACCAACGATGGTCTCAACTATCTCAAGGACGGGGAGGAAATGCTGCAATTTTTCCGCGCCGCCTACGATACCCTCCGGGACGGGGGCGCCCTGGTGATGGACCTGAGCACTCCCTACAAACTGCAAAACGTGCTGGGCGACCATTTCATCGGCGACGAAAGCGAGGATATCGCCTACCTGTGGCAGAACCGCTACCATGCCGCCCAGAAATGCGTGGAGCTGAATTTAGCCATCTTCGTCCGTCAGCAGGGGGAAACCTACACCCGCATCGGCGAGTACCAGAAGCAATACGCCCACGAGGCCAGCGAGATCTTCGATCTGCTGAAAACCGTTGGCTTTGAAAAGATCGGGCTGTTCGGGGACAAGCGCATGGAAGCCCCCAAGGATCACGAACACCGCTGGTTCATCGCTGCCCGCAAGCCCATCCCACCGGAAGAAGACTGATTGCAAAAGGAAGGAACTGCCATGAATACCATTCCTACCAATGTCAACATGAAGGACGAAATGCTCCATATCACCCTGGCTGACGGCATGGTGCGGGGTCTGATGCTCACCGCCACCGGCGTGGTGGCCAAGGCTGCCGCCATCCACTGCACCTCCCCCCTGTCCACTGCTGCTTTGGGCCGCACCCTCATGGGCACCGCCATGCTGGGCGCTATGCTCAAGCAGGAGGAAGCCTCCGTCACCGTTACCATCGACGGCGGCGGCCCCATCGGCAAAATCGTTTGCGTGGCCGATGCAGAGAGCGTCAAGGGCTGCGTGGATGTGCCCAATCTGTATATGCCCCTGCGGCCCGATGGCAAGCTCAGCGTAGGCATGGCGGTGGGCCGGGATGGCCGCATGAGCGTGGTGAAGGATCTGGGCATGAAGCGTCCCTATGTGGGCCAGACCCAGCTGGTCAGCGGCGAAATTGCCGAGGACTTTGCCACCTACTATCTGCAGAGCGAACAGAGCCCCACCCTGCAGAGCCTTGGCGTGCTGGTGAACGGGGATACCGTCCTTTCCGCCGGCGGCGTGCTGTTGCAGCCCTTGCCCGGCTGCCCCGATGAGGTGATTGAGCAGCTGGAGTTCCGTTCCCCCCTGATGTACGACATCAGCCGGGAACTGTGCTACGACAGCATGGAGGAACTGATGAACCGCTGGTTCGACGGCCTGAAGCCCGTCATTCTGGAACGCAAGCCCCTCAGCTACCGCTGCACCTGCTCCCGGGAGCGCATGGAAAAGGCCCTTATTGCCCTGGGCCGGGAGGAGCTTTCCCGCATGATCGAGGACGAAACCGACGGCGCCGAGCTGACCTGCCATTTCTGCAAGCGCAACCACAAATTCACCCAGGGCGACCTGATCAAGCTGCTCAACAAAGCCCAGGAGAAGTGACCATACCAAGGAGGTCCCATGACCGATAACATCATCCATGTGGATTTCAACAAACCGGACAGCCGCTGGCTGAAAAAAGCCCGCACCGCCCGGGATGCGGGGCAGGTGGAAAAGGCTGTGCAGCTGTTCCGCACCGCTGTGGAGCAGAACCCCGGCGATTGGGAGGCTGGCCTCAGCTATGCCCTCTACCTGTGGGAAATTGACTGCTGGCGTTCCTCCCTGCGGGAGTGCTACCGCCTGTTGTGCCAGTTTCCCACGGAGGAAAAGCTCTACGGCCTCATCTACCGCAATTTGCTCTGTTTAGGGCTGGAGGATGACGCCTGCTTTGCCTACGAGCACTATATGGCCTACCTGTACCACAACCCGGAAGGCGGCCTGAACCTGAACGAGGAAAACCCGCCCATGCCGGAAAAGCCCCCCAAGCGGCGCTTCAAGCGGCTTTTGCTCCGGGCGGCCCGGCTTTTGGACAAGGGCGATTTTGACCGGGCCAACCACCTGCTGATGCACGCCAGCCACCCCACCTTCCCCCAGCAGAGCGTTTTGCGGAATCTGCTGGAAGTGCAGCTCATGGCCAAAACCGGCATGGAAGAGGAAGCCATGGAAACCGTGCACATGATGGTGGACGGCGGTGAGCTGAACGCCAGTCAGGCTTTGGCCCTGCTGCCCCTGATGAGCCAGCTGGAAGGGGCCGAATACGCAGGCAAGCTGCTTCTCTACGCCGCTTCCGTGGCCCGTGACCCCAATGAAGTACGGGATACCACCGGCGCCTGTCTGGGGCTGGGGCAGGCCGGACTGGCCGTGAGCATACTGGAAAATCTGGCCCAGGACAACGAATACCGCATCGACCTGCTCTACCAGCTGGCAGTGGCTTCCCTGCACAACGGGGATGTGAAATCCGCCTGGCAGCTGATTCAGAAATGCTATCAGCTGGATCCCTGCGATGCTGCCGTGGACTATTTCTACCGGCTGATGACCGATTCCGTGGCCAGCGGCGCAACCGCTGAGGACATTCTCAAAATGCCCCTGACCCTTTACGGCTCCGCCAACAACGTGGGCCGCATGGTGGTTCAGCTGCACATTCATGAATTGCTCACCCAGCATACCCCGGAGGAAGCGGTGGAACTTCTGATGAGCTACCCGGAGCAGGCCCGTGCACTGGACGGCCTGTGCATGACCAGCGAAGAGGATCTCCATCTGCTGCTGAATGCCGCCTATACCCTGCCCCCTGAGGAGCGGGAAACCCTGCTTCGTCTTGTGCTGCTCTTTGGCGATCTGGATGAGAAAATGGCAACCCGGGCCTTGCAGGATCTGGCGGCCATCCGGGTCACCGGGCAGGTGACGCTGCTCCGGAACGGGCAATTGACTGCCGAAACAGCGGAAGATTATCTCCTCTATCTTGACTGACTTTG
The DNA here is from genome assembly GCA_017501255.1 of Clostridia bacterium. Lineage (GTDB taxonomy): Bacteria > Bacillota > Clostridia > Christensenellales > Aristaeellaceae > Limiplasma. The sequence goes on from JAFVXE010000057.1 coordinate 15,000, forward strand.
AAACCTCAACCAGAAGGAGGGCAAATGACAATGGCTTACCAGATCATTGATTTTGACGAGTATTTCAATGACTACCTGACCCAGTGGATGGAAAAGAACGCTTCCCGGTTCGCCAATGCGGACGAAATGGAGGAAGCCGCCCCCGAAGTGTACATGACCTGGCTGAACACCCCCGCTGAGTGGCTCCATGGCAAGTGCCCCGGCAATGCCTTTGACGATTGCGCCGATGCCGGGGAGCTTTGCGACCTGATGATCCGTTATATGGATGAGGATGTATCCGTGCCCGACCCGCTGCTGGAACGCATTGCGGAAATGGGCGACGATGCCGCCGTGATGGCTTTGCTCACCAACGACAACGCCCCCTGCGAAGCCCGCATGATGGCCATTGACCTGCTCAACGAAATGGAATCCACCGCCCCCATGGTGGAATACCTGCGCTGGCAGGTGGAGCGCAACGTGGACGACGACCTGCTGGACAAGTCCATTGACGCTCTCACCGAAATGGGCCCCGCCGTAAAAGGCCCTGCTCTGGTGGCGTTCCGTGCCGCTGACGACAAGGGCAAGGACTGGCTGCTGGATGTGCTGTGCAACTTCCCCGGCGAGGAGGATGTGTTTCAGTACACCCTGCGCCGCTTCAAGGAAAGCCCCAGCGAGCGGGCCCTGTTCGCCGGTTATCTGGCCAAGCTGGAGGATGACCGTGCGCTGGAAGCCCTGCTTGATGTGGCCGAAAGCGACGATGTGAAGTACATTGACTTTATCGAAATCCGCAGCGCCATCGAGCGTCTGGGCAGCGAAGCCCCGGTGCGGGACTTCTCCAACGACCCCACCTACAAGGCCGTCAAGCGCTTGCAGGTGAATCCTTACAAGGGGAAAAACTAAAGTGACATTACAAGAGATCAAACAGAATGAATCCATCCGTGCCTTGGTGCACGCAGGCAACAAGTATCTGGAAGCCATGGGCTATACCGACCACGGCCCCCGCCATGTGGGCTATGTGAGCGATACCGCCAGCCGTGTGCTGCGCTGCCTGGGCTACGATGACCATCAGGTGGAACTGGCCGCCATCGCTGGTTGGGTGCACGATGTGGGCAACGCCATCAACCGCCACAACCACGGGGCCAACGGCGCCATCCTGCTCTATCCCGTGCTTCGGGAAATGGGAATGCCCATTGCGGATGTGGTGGCCATCATCACGGCCGTTGGCAACCATGAGGAACATAACGGCTTTATTTCCAGCCCCATCAGCGCCGCCCTTGCCATCGGCGACAAGAGCGACGCCCACAAAAGCCGTGTCCGGGGCGGCAAGCCTGACCCCACCGATATTCACGACCGGGTCAACTTTGCCATTCAGGAAAACAAAGTAACCATCGACAACGACAACAAGGTGATCCGTCAGAGCCTGACCATGGACGACACCTCCAGCGTGATGGAATACCTGACCATTTATCTGGAACGCATTCAGATGTGCGAAGCAGCCGCCGATTTTCTGGGCGTCCGCTTCGAGCTGAACATCAACGGCAATCAGGTGAACAATCACAAGGATACCTGACCTTCCCCCTTTGCTTTTCCCTGAACAGTCACACTGTTGCTACAATGGAGAGAAAGAAACAAAAGCCCCTCTTTCCCCATGATCTACAGGAGGTTTTTCATTGATTTGCAAAAAATGCGGCAGCTATGTCCGGGATGATGCCCTGACCTGCGAACGCTGCGGCACCTTTCAGGATGCGGAGAGCTTCCGCATCACCACCGAAACCGGTGTGAAAACCATCCGGCAGGGCCGTGCCTCTGCCCGTACCATCACGCTGCCACCCCGTTCCAATGAAGTGCGAACCTATGACGATTACCAGCCCATGACCGGCTACCAGGAAGAGATGCGTCAGGGCGCATCCGGCGGGCGGCAGCGGCAGAGCTATGGGGGCGGCAGCCGTCCTCAGGAGCACCGGGGCGTGCCGGTGCAGGGCGCACGCAAAACGCCCAATGTGCACCACCGCAACAAAAAGACGGCCCCCGGCCGCCATTCCAACACCAACTGGGCCCTGATTCTGCTCATTTTAGGCGTGCTGGTGGTGGGGTCCTTCATCGGCTACATGGTCTACATGGGCAACAGCGACTACGGCCACCGCACCACCGCCCGCAAGCTGGTGCTGGAAGCCACCCCCGAACAGTTTGAACTGGCTGTTACCAAGGATCCAACCCAGCTGGAAGCTCAGGAAGAGCTGCTGCGGGAATGGCAGAGCATCCCCTCCACCGCCTACTGGTATGTGGGCGAGGAATACCTGAATTTCGGCGACCTGAACACCGCCATTACCGCCTTTACCTTAGCGGATCTGATGGACCCGGAAAACTACGATGGTCTGCTGCTCAAAGCCAGCGCCTATGAAATGCTGGGTGACCAGAAAGCCGCCGAGGATCTCTACCTCTACCTGTGCAACGAGGTGTCCACCTTCCGCACCGAGGCCTACACCGCCCTCATCCGCATCTATCAGGCCCAGGAACGCCGCCCGGAAGCCGCCGACATGATGAAGCTGGCCTACGAAAACACTGAGCGGGAAAACTTCCGCCTGCAACGTGAGGATTACATTCCTGAACCCCCCCAGGTGAACCTGGTGGCGGGCCGCTACGAGATCAACACCATGGAGGAGGATATCCTCATCACTTCGCCCCAGGGCTATGATGTGTACTACACCACCGATGACGAAGCCATTCTGCCCCAGGACGGCCTCATTGCCGAGGACGGCGTTATCGTGCCGGTGGAAGGCAGCATCAAAATCCGTGCGGTCTGCGTTTCCGGCGATCTGGTCAGCGATCCCCTTTCCGTCAGCTATACCTTCTTCTATCCCACCCCGCCGGCCCCCAAGTGCAATCTGGCTCCCAACACCTACAAGAAGCTGTACTCCGTGGAGCTGCGCCCGGGCAAGGTGGAGGAATTCACCAAGAAGCAGCAGGCTGAGATGGAAGCCAACCTGACCTACTACTACACCATCGACGGTTCCATTCCCGATGAGACCAGCCCCCTTTATGATGGTACCCCCATCAAGCTGCCCTCCGGCCGTGTGACCCTGAAAGCTGTCTGTGTCAACCAGTTCGGCAAGATGTCCTCCACGCTGGAAGTGGGCTATAAGTTCGAAGTATCCCCCTACCCGCCCCAGATGTACGGCATGAAGGACAACAAGGTGGATTTCAGCGAGGACACCTTCTCCGGCTTCCAGCTGAACAAAACCACCCAGGAAGAATTCGAATCCACCTTCGGCAGCCCCAAGAAGGTTACCGAAACCACCTACCTGCACCTGACCAATCAGGCCCGTCATCTGGATTACGACTGGGGCTATGCGGTCTTTATCCTCAACAACAACCGCTGGGAGCTTGTGCGCATTGAAATGCGCTCCGGTTTCACCAAGACGCCCCGTGGGGTGGGTCTTGGCGCTTCCCTGGAGGAAGTGACCGGCGCATACAAGGATTTCGGGCAGGTAACCTCTCCCAACGGCACCCGTGGTTTGTACTATGATTATCCCCGTGTGGGGCAGTACCTGATTGCCGAGGATGGCACTGCGTATGTGCAGTATACGGCCCACACCCTGGAAAGCAAGATGTGGGTATTGCAGTACTGGCTTGAAAATGGCCATGTGAAGAAGATTGTACATTACTGGCAGCCGTGATGTGGGGGGAAAGGGATAAAAACGGAAGGTGCAGGAAACTCAGTTTCCTGCCGGAGCGCAAGGCAGCGCCTCGCACCCTGCGCCGCAGCGCCTAACTGCAAGCACAGCGAGCGATAAAGGCACAAGATGTGCGGCTATTATGGAAATGTTGGGGAAACCACTTATGGAACTTGATACACACCATCAGTGAATATTTTGTTGGTTTCCTTATGAATGTTCCAAAATCAGTGACTGCCACTTCACTGCATCATATTGTTTCCACAACAAACCGCTGCTACAGCATTTGCCGTAGCAGCGGTTTTTCCTATCCTTATTCTATTCTCTTTTGCGCCTTACTTGTAGCAGGGCACCGCATTGGAGGAGTACAGCAGCTGCTGGGTCATCTGACCGGCAACACCATCGATATCCAGACCATTGCAATCCTGGAAGAGCATGACGGCGTTTTCGGTGGCCTCGTCATACTGGCCGGTGATGTTACCGTCGTAGTACTTCAGCTCGTAGAGGGCATACTGAAGGGTCTTCACCTTGGAGCCGGAGGAACCCCGTTCCAGCTTGGAATAGCTGCCGCTGGCCGCCGTGCCGCCGAACAGCAGACGCTGGGTGGTGGGGCCGGCCATGCCGGTGACCCGCAGGCCCTGTGCCCGCTGGAAGGATTCCACGGCAGACTGGGTGCCGGAGCCGAAGTCGCCATCCAGAGAGCCGGAATAGTAGCCTTTGGCAGACAGGGCGCTCTGCACTGCGGATACATTGGCAGAGGAACCGTTAGAAGCGGAAATGGTGGTATAGCCGTTGGAAGTGGCGGTGGAGCCGTAGGTGACGGGGCTGGAGGAACCGTTGTTGCCGGAGCTGGTGCCAGCGCCGGAGCCGCTACCGCCATTCAGGGCGATCAGAATGGCATTCTGGGTGCCGTTACCGGCGATACCGTCAGCGGTGAGGCCGTTGGCTGCCTGGAAAGCGGTAACCGCCGCCACAGTGCCAGCGCCATAGTCGCCGTCCACGGAGCCAGTATAGTAACCCAAGGTTTTCAGGTTCTTCTGCAAGGCACGAACCGCTGCGCCCTGAGAGCCTTCCGTCAGGCTGCCCAGATTGGCCACCACGCTGTCGGCCTTCTTGGCAGAGGAAGAATACAGTTTGGTCAGCGTGCCGGGGCCTGCAACGCCATCGGCACCCAGACCGTTGCGCTTCTGGAAAGCGATGACCGCCGCCTCGGTGGTGGCTTCAAAATTGCCGTTGGCCGTGCCGGTCAGGTAGCCCAGCACGATGAGCCGGTTCTGCATGATCTTGACCTGGGAACCGGTGTCGCCCAGATCCAGATAGATATCGGTTTTGCCGTTGGTGTAGGAGTTGGCGTTGGTGCCGGTGGAGGAACCGCCGGAGGAAGTGCCGCCTTGATTGTTATTGTTGGAGCTGCCGCCGCTGGGACGGTTGCCATTGCTGGAAGTACCGCCGCCGCCATTGCCTGCGCCCGTGGTGTTGGCGCTGACAGCATAATAGCTGTGGATGGCTTCCAGCGTTCTGGGACCGGCGACACCGTCGGCCGTCAGGTTGTTATTGGCCTGGAAAGCCTTGACCGCATTATAGGTGCCCTGACCGTAATCGCCGTCCACCACGCCGTTGTAGTACTTCAATTCCTTCAAACGATTCTGCAGCTTCTTCACTTCTGCGCCGGAGGAACCCATGCGCAGGGTGCTGCTGCTGGTGGTTCCGGTGTTGTTGGAAGAGCTGGAACTGCCGCTGTTGCCGGAGGTATTGTTGTTGGTATTGTTGGTGGTGTTGCTGCCCGTATTGGTATTGGCGGGCGGGCTGGTCACAATGGGGGTACCGGCATTCTGCCCCTGGCTGGGCGCAGAGGTAACCACATTGCTGGGGGGATTGGTGGCCGTATCGGTGCCCCAGGTCCAGTCGCCCCAATCGCTCTGACCGGCGCTCACATCCGGGGTGTTGGTGGGCGCATCGGTGGGCGCAGGGGTGGGTGTGGCTGTCACCTGCGGCGTATTGGTAATAACAGTCTGGAAATTCATGCCGCCCTGCAGGTTGAAATCACCATTGTCAAAAGCACGGTCATCCGGGTCGGTATAGCAGCTGGAAAGCATTACGCAAGCCAGCACCAGCATTGCCGCCAGCAAAAGCCGCTTGGTGGTTCCTTTCTTTTGCTTCATCATCATTCATCCACACTCCATTCCTCTATCTGCATATGTTACAAAACTCTCACATTTTTGTGCAGCGTATACAGACACCGCTGCAATTTGTATTGTACAGTCAAATGCCCGAAAAATCAATACCTAATATTCAACTGTCATCTATGTAACGAATGGGATGGGTGTTTTATTCCGTCATAAAAGAAATATTTCTGTCATAATTGCTCACCTCGCCGAAAAACTCGCCTTTGGCGACTTTTTTGGTGACTCTTGCACCATTTGCCTAGGAGCCTTCGGCTCCCCGGGCGGCAAATGGCGATAGGTATCCCTTGCTACGCAAGGGTTCCGAAACCACCGCTCATGTCGCTGGTTTCGGAACAGCAATCAGAGGGCTGCGGCCCTCCGATACCTCCGGGAGAGTTCTTGAGCCTTCTGAAAAAATCGATCTATGTCAAATTTTCTATTTATATAGAAACATTTTTCTACAGCGTCCCTGTCACCATCTCCCCCAACCGGAGGGAATACAGTCCCCATCGCCGCACTTTCCGGCCGGTGGCCTTTTCCAGCGCCTGACGGTAGAAATCCAGCTGCATCCGGTAGCGGTTCCAGAGTTCTTCCTTGCTGGTAACGTAATCGGTTTTGAAATCGATCAGCACCCATTCCTCCTCTTCCAGATAACACAGGTCGATGACGCCCTGCACCATGGTGCGGATGGGCTGGGTGATGCGGAGATTGAAGGGCCACTCCCGACGAATTTCCTTGCTGTGCAACATTTTCCGGCCTTCTTCGCTGGTGAGGAAACGGGCCGCCATACCCACATCGGCGCTGGAAGCCTCCTGAATCGTGAATCGTCCGGAAAGACGAAGATTCTCCCGATGAGCTTTGAGAAAATCGATCACATTGCCATCTGTCAGCGCACGGCGCGCAAAGTCAATAGATACGGTACTTAGCAGCATATGGGTGCACACGCCCCGCTGAAGGGCGGCGTCCTCCTGACGGGGCAGAAGGAATTCCGGCTTCTCCGGCAGGGAGGACAGCAGCTTGGGCTGACGGGTCAGCAATGGGTACCGCTTCCGCTCCGGGGTGTCTTCCTCCGGGTCGATGGGGGTGGCTTCCTGCATGGCACGGCACAGGGCCGTGACGCCCACCTTCAGCGGTACCGGCTCCATGGGCCGGATGGGGGTGAGGGGATCCGCCACATTGGAAACCGTGGGCAAGATATTTTCAAAAGAAATGTCATTTACACCGGAATCGGCATTGACATTTTCCGACGGCTGTGAACCGATTGATATATCTTGCTCATTGTGGAAAACGACCCTCCAAACCCCACTTTTCTGTGGAAAAGATGAGGAAACTGTGGATGAAAGTGGACTTTTGTGGACATTCCACATCCCATTTGTGGAAAACTCGTCAAAGGTCAGCTGGGTATATTCCGGCTGGTGGAGGTGTGTTTCTTCCTTTATATATTGTTCTGGTTTGGTGTTGTGTTCCGTTGGCAAATCATGTTCTGTTTCCTGAACATCCTGCCGGGCATCCAGTTCTTCCTGCGTAACGGCTTGCAATACCCACTCGCCCAGATTCTTGGCACTGCGTACCAAACTCAGTTGGCCGCCCAATTCTCGGGTGCGCACCATGGCGGCGGCATCCTCCCGGGTGCGGTCGCTGCAGGTTACCATCACCAGCCGGTTCTTGGGGCGGGTCATAGCCACATACAGCACACGGGCCTTCTCTGCCCGGGCTTCCGCCTTCACCCGCATATCGATCACATTCTGCAAAAGAGTGCTTCGCTTGGTGCGGGCATTCCTGTTCATATACATCAGGGACAGGCCCAGCTGGGGATGCAGACTGATGGCTCTGGTCAATGTGCGTTTCACAATGGCATCTTCCAACCCCAGCAGATACACCGTGGGGAATTCCAGACCCTTGGATTTGTGAATGGTCATGATGCGCACCACATCCTCCCAGGGATTCACCACGGTGGGAGAGGTGCTGTCCCCGCCCTGATGCAGTGTGGACAGGAAACCTGCCAGCCCTTCGGTGTGGGACTGGGCATATTCGCCGGCCTTGTGGCAGAGCATCCGCAGATTGGCCTGACGGAGCTTGCCGCCGGGCTGGCAGCCATAGTGGGCATACAAACCGCTGCGCATGAGGAAATCCCACAGGTATTCCTCCACGGGCATACTATGATACAGGAAGCGTTCTTCCTCCAACGTATCCAACACCGACTGGCAGCGGCTGCGAAGGGCTTCGTCCTCCTGCTGCTGGGTACAGGCCAGCAGGGCATCCAGATAGGAACTTTCCCCATCGGGCAGATGCAGTCGAATTTCCGTCAACTCCCGCTCGCTGAAATCGAACAGAGGGGAGCGAAGTTCGGAAATCAACGCCAGATCATTCCGCAGGTTATCCAGCAGCATCAGATGCTGCGTTACCTGCTGCACTTCCTCGGAGCCCATGGCATTCATGGCGGCATCCACATACACGGGAATGCCTGCCTTCACCAGCTCCGCTTCCACCTTATCCGCAACACCCTTCACCACCGGCAGCAGAATAACAATATCCCGGTAGTGGAGAGGTGCGCCGGGGTTGCCCTGGGAATCGGCGGTGGGCTCGCCCACGGTGCGCTGAATATCCCGGGCGATGAGCTGAGCCTGACGGATGATCTGCTCCCGCTTGGGCACGCCGCTGAGCAAGTGCAGCTCCGTGCGGGGATCCTCCTTGGAGGGTTTGCCCGGGTACAGCATGGCAGATGCATCGTAGTCGATCTCCGTCACCCGCCTGTCCATCACATGGGTGAAGACCCGGTTGACAGAATCCAACACCGTCTCCCGGCTGCGGAAATTCTTGTTGAGGATAATCCGGCGGCAGTCCGCATCCTCGGCATCGGAAAAGCTGTCCAGTTTCGACAGGAACAAGGTGGGTTCTGCCTGACGGAAGCGATAAATGCTCTGCTTCACATCGCCCACATAGAAATAGAACTGGGTGCCGTCCTTTCGTTTCAATCCATTGAGGATGGCTTCCTGAATGGCGCTCACATCCTGATACTCATCCACGAACACCGCATCAAAGCGGCTGGATTCCAGCTGGCTCAGTTCCGGCTCTGCCAGCACTTCCAGCGTCATGTGTTCCAAGTCGCCAAAGTCCAGCACGCCCCGTTCCAATTTGCGGCTGCGGAAATCCTCATGCAGCGCTTCCATCAGCCAGCACAGCCCCCGAATGGCAGGCCGCATTTTTTCCAGATCGGAAAGGGAGTTGTCCAGTTTTGTTGGGAGCACTTTTTTCAGTTCTTTCAGGCAACCCTTGTAGTCCTCCCGCAGCGCTTTGAACTGCTGGGCCAATTCGGCTGCATCGGTGGTTTCCGGCTTTACCCGAACCAGCGTGGCAAATTTGGCAACGCTCACCTGCTGGCACAGGGATTCTAAACCGGCCTTTGCGCTTTCCTCCAATTCCGTCAGGGTGAGGAAATCGGCGCTGAGGGTCTGCTGGTATTTTTCCGGGAAGGCAGGGTGCTGCAGCAAAGCTTTAGCCTGCTCTAAACCCAAAAAACCATTGTTGATCAAAAGACTGCATTCTCCCAGCAGGGTTTCGCACAGGGGATGATTCAGCAGCGTATCCCGGTTCCATTCCACCGCTGCCTGCTGGCGCATCCATGCCATGGGTTCCGGGCGGGTGAGCAGGAATTGGTACAAAAGATCCATCACCGTCACCAGATTCTTTTCCGGCAGCACGGAAAGCAGGGCTTTCAGATCATGATCTTCTTTGGCAGCCTGATAGGCGGCATCCAACACATCATTCATGCTCTCCTGATAGAGCGTACGGGTGGTGCGCTCATCCGCCAAGGTGAACTGAGGGTCTACCCCGCAATGGCGGAAATGCTCCCGTACCACCTTCTGGCAGTAGGAATGGATGGTGGAAATCTGGGCGCTGGACAGCAGGTCGATCTGCTTGGCCATGGCCGGTTGCTGCTGGGCAGCTGCCTGCAAGCGCAGCTCCAGCCGCTCCCGAAGTTCTGCTGCCGCTGCCCGGGTGTAAGTGACCACCAGCATCCGGTTTATATCGATATGCTTTTCCTGAATGAGCCGCAAAATGCGCTCCACCAGCACAGCGGTTTTGCCGCTGCCTGCCGCTGCGGAAATCAGCAGTTCCCGATTGTCTGCATCAATGGCTTGCCGTTGTTCCCGGGTAAAACGTACCTCTGCCATGGCGCGCCTCCTGTATGATGAACTGAAAAATGGTATATCCTATTGTACATGATTGCTGTAGGGATGGCAAGGGCAGTTGTGCAACAGGATTGTTTCACGTGAAACATCCAGCTGACAGGTTGCTCACCCAGAGGAACGAATGCAGGAGATCGGCATACAATGTTTCACGTGAAACATTAAAAATGACCCGGACATTTCCAACCGCTGTCAAATATGTTGGAACCGTCCAAACCCTTGCCATGTGGTCCATTTGCCACAATCGACATTTAGTGCTATAATACTGCGGTCATGATGTAAACCCCAAGTATCTAAGGAGGACTTTGAATGCCAACCACGATTTTTGATAAAGAATCCGTCAAGCGGAGCATCCTTGGCAAGTTGCAGCGCTACAACGGCGTTACCATTGCCGAGGCCAGCAAGCAGCAGCTGTACAAGGCCGTTGCCATGACTGTCCGCGACCAGATGATGCAGAAGTGGATGATCAGCCGCCATGCCCGCCATGAAGCCAAAGGCAAGCGTGTGTATTATCTTTCCATTGAGTATCTTCTGGGCCGGTTGATGGACTGCAACCTGATCAACCTGTGCAGCGAGGATATGTATAAGGAAGCGCTGGCCGAGCTGGGCATCGATCTTCTGTCCATTCTGCCGGAAGAGCCGGAACCTGCTCTGGGCAATGGTGGTCTGGGCCGATTGGCTGCCTGCTTCATGGATAGCCTTGCTTCCGAGCAGCTGCCTGCTATGGGCTGCACCATCCGCTATGAGTACGGCCTGTTCCGCCAGAAGCTGATTGATGGTCAGCAGGTGGAAATGCCCGACGACTGGACCCGCAACGGCAACGTGTGGGAAATGGCTGTGCCGGAAGATGCCTGTCAGATTCAGTTCGGCGGCTATGTGGATGAAAAGGAAGTGGATGGCCGCAAGGTGTTCGAGCTGAAGGATGCTTACACCATCGAAGCCATTCCCTATGATATGCCTGTGGTGGGCTACCAGAACAACTGCGTCAACACCCTGCGCACCTGGGGCGCCCGTGCCATCAACAGCTTCAACCTGCGTGCCTTTGGCGATGGCGACCACCTGAAGGCTTCCGAGAGTGAACACCTGGCCGGTGTCATCACTAAGGTGCTCTATCCTGAAGACCGCCACTATGAAGGCAAGAGTCTGCGCCTGAAGCAGCAGTACTTCTTCGTCAGCGCTACTTTGCAGTATGCCCTCAAGCAGTTCAAGAAGTACTATGGAAACAATTTCGATATTCTGCCGGACAAGGCGGTATTCCACATCAACGATACCCATCCTGCTCTGGCCATCCCTGAGATGATGCGTCTGCTCATCGACCAGGAAGGCCTCAGCTGGGAAATGGCGGAGCGCATCACCAGCCGCTGCATGGCCTACACCAACCACACCGTTATGGCCGAAGCCCTGGAAAAGTGGCCAGTGGATATGATGAAGTCCACCCTGCCCCGCATCTACATGATTCTGGAAGAGTTGAACCGCCGTGTGTGTGAGCGCCTCTTCCTGAGCTACCCCGACCAGTGGGAGCGCATTGGTCACATGGCCATTATCGGCTATGGTCAGGTGCACATGGCCAACCTGTGCGTGGCGCTCAGCTACAGCGTCAACGGCGTCAGCCAGCTTCATGGTCAGATTCTCAATGATACCATCTTCCATGATTATTACCTGATCAATCCCAAGAAGTTCACCGCCATCACCAATGGCATCACCCACCGCCGCTGGCTGCTCAGCGCCAATCCCGGCCTGACCGATCTTTTGAAGGAAACCATTGGCGACGGTTTCACCAAGGATGCCGCCAAGCTGGAAGACCTGGTGCCCTATGCGGATGACGCTGCCTTCCGGGAGAAATTTGACGCTGTGAAGAAGCAGAACAAGGAACGCCTTGCCAAGCTGATCATGGACCGTCAGGGCATCAAGGTGGATCCCGAGTTCATCTTTGACGCACAGTCCAAGCGTCTGCATGAGTACAAGCGCCAGCTGCTGAACGCTCTGCACATCAATGTGCTGTTCAACCGCATCTGCGATGATCCTTCCTTTACCATGCCGCCCCGTCTGTTCCTGTTCGGCGCCAAGGCTGCCCCCGGCTACTGGCTGGCCAAGCAGATTATCCGCTACATCAACGAACTGGCCAAGAAGATCGACGCTCATCCCCGGGCCAGCAAGATGCTCAAGATCGTCTACATCGAAAACTACGATGTATCCACTGCCGAAGTGCTGATGCCCGCTACCGAAATCAGTCAGCAGCTGTCCACTGCCGGCAAGGAAGCCAGCGGCACCGGCAACATGAAGTTCATGATGAACGGCGCTGTCACCCTGGGCACCATGGACGGCGCCAACGTAGAGATCTACGAGCAGGTGGGCGAGGACAACATCTACATCTTCGGTATGCGTGCCGATACGGTGGAGAACCTCTATCGTGAGGGCACCTACCGCCCCGGCAGCATCGTAGAGAACAATGCCGAAATCCGCAAGGTGATGGAGCAGTGGCAGGCCGGTTGGATTCTGCCTGATGAAAGCTACGTGATGAATGCTCTGCGTGGTTCCCTGCTGGAAGGCGCTGTGGCTGACCCCTACTTCGTGCTCAAGGACTTCGGTTCCTACTCCATGGCCAACCTGCGCATTATGGAAGACTACCAGAACCGCGACAAGTGGCTGAAGATGTCCATCATAAACACCGCCAAGTCCGGCTTCTTCTCCTCCGACCGCACCATCCGCGAGTACAACGAGCGGGTGTGGCGCATTCAGAAGTTGGAAGGTTGAGTAAAACCGGGGGGTGAATTGGGGCTCTGCCCCAAACCCCGCACAAGGGGCTGAGCCCCTTGTGAATCCCACTCTTTTTGCCCATTTCATGGGCAAGAGGGGTGGGGTTTTGGTTTGACAGGTGGTACTATTTCCGGGGGGTAATTCGGGGCTCTGCCCCAAACCCCGCACAAGGGGCTGAGCCCCTTGTGAATCCCACTCTTTTTGCCCATTATATGGGCAAGGGGGGTGGGGTTTTGGTTTGACAGGTGGTACTGTTTCCGGGGGGTCATTCGGGGCGCTGCCCCGAACCCTGCACAAGGGGCTGAGCCCCTTGTAAATCCCACTCTTTTTGCCCATTTCATGGGCAAGAGGGGTGGGGTTTTGGTTTGACAGGGGCTACTATTTCCGGGGGGTCATTCGGGGCGCTGCCCCGAACCCTGCACAAGGGGCTGAGCCCCTTGTGAATCCCACTCTTTTTTCTCATTTCATGGGCAAGAGGGTGGGGTTTTTGGTTTGGTTGGTTATGTTATTTTGGGATTGCAGACGGATGAGTTCAATTCTCCACTTTCTGATAAAAAAGACGGGAATATGTGGAAAATATCTCCACTTTATGTAGAAAAATAGTCGAAATATGACGGATTGACTGTCAAATGGTTGACATTTATTCTCCATTATGCTATACTTTCAACCGTACAGAAAAAGCAGCAAACCTTGTTAATATCTTTGCTGCCAGCCTGTTTGAATGACGCTGCCAGATGAGCAATCATTTTGTAATAGATTCACCTGAATAGCCGTAGGGTTAATGGATCTGTTACAGAATTATGACATATGGAGGCGTCATTTTCTATGGAGAAATTCCTGAAACTTACCTACTACTACAATAGTGGGTTCTCGGTTCAGGTAGGGGGTACACTGCTGATCTTTGACTACTGGGAAGGGGAAAATCAATCCCTTTCCCCCGCCAATCGCATCAGCGAAACATTCCTGCAGGCTTTTGAACAAATCTATGTGTTCGTCAGCCATGCGCACCCGGATCATTTTGACCCGGTGATCTATCAATGGTACAAGCACGGGCTGCCGGTGAGCTACATCGTCAGTCACGATATGCCGGTGGGTACCCGTGGCAGCCGTTTAGCCCCCTTGCAGGAAAAGCAGCTGACACAGGATATCAAGGTAAAGGCTTTTGGCAGTACCGATTTGGGCGTCAGCTATCTGGTGACGGTTTACGGCATGACCATTTTCCATGCCGGTGACCTGAACCTGTGGCACTGGCGGGCAGAAAGCACCCTCAAGGAGATTGAGGAAGCGGAAAATGCTTTCTATGAAGCCATGGAACCCCTGCGCCATGAAAAGATCGATGTGGCCATGTTCCCGGTGGATCCCCGTCAGGGCTATATGTACGATGCGGGCGCCAATCACTTCATCATGTCGGAAAAGCCCCGGGTGTTCATCCCCATGCACTGGCAGGACAGGCCGGAAGTGGCCATCGAGTACGCCCGAAGAACCAGGAACCCTCAGACCGAGGTGGTGCCGCTGACCAAGGCGGGCACCATTGCCAATCTCACCTTCAGCGAAGAGTTGCTGGACATCCATATTATCGAACCGCCCAAGGATATGGATGAGCAGTTGTATCCCATCAGAAGGCCCGGCGGGAATGGATTGGATCCCTTTATGGATACTGATTTGCCGGTGGATATACAGTAACGAAAATATAGCTGATCATCAAAAACACCCTCGACTGTTCATTCAGCCGAGGGTGTCCATTTTTGTCTGTTCTTTTTTTCAACAAGTTTTAGTTATACACCCGCACCGGCAGCACCAGATACAGATAGCTTTCGCCTTCCAGCGGAGAAATGACGCAGGGGCTGACGCTGGTGTTCATGCTGAGGGTGCAGCATTCCTCATCCACATTCTTGATCACATCGCTGATATAACGGCTGTTAAAAGCGATCTCGATTTCCTCGCCTTCCAGATGAGCGTCCAGATTTTCCAGTACATCGCCCATTTCGCTGTTGGAGGTGATTTTCAGATTACCATCGGTGGCTTTCATGCGGATCAGGTTGTTTTTGCCTTCCTTAGCCATCAGACTGGCACGCTCAATGGCTTCCTGCAATTCCTTGCGCTTGACGGAAACCCGGGTGAGCCAGTTGGAGGGCAGAATCTGGCGATAGTTGATGTATTCGCCGGCCAGCAGGCTGGTGACCAGCGTGATGTTGCCCAGCACCGCCATCATGTGGGTGGTATCGAAGTGGAAGGTGGCCATGCTGTTATCATCGCTCATAATGTGGCTCAGTTCGGTCATGACCCGGCCGGGAACGATGGCTTTCAGCTCGGTTTTGCCTTCCGGCAGCACGAAATCGTCATGATACACCTGCAATGCCAGACGGAAACCATCCAGACCCACCAGACGAAGCTCGGTGGGGGTCATTTCCATCAGGCAGCCGGTGAGGGCCTGACGGCTTTCCTGCAAAGCGATGGCAAAGGTGACTTTGCTGATCATGTCCTTCAGCTTCTTCTGGGGGAAGTGCATGGCATGGGTGTTGACAAGGTCCTTCATCTGGGGGAACTCGTCCGCTGCCATGCCCGTGATGGTGGAACGGCTCTGACCGCAGCGGATGGCAACGGCCATCTTTTCGTTCATATCGAAGGACACAGTGCCCTCTGGCAGCTTACGCACGATCTCCGTCAGCAGGCGGCCGGGCAGAACCACTTCGCCGGGCTTGGATACCTGGGCTTTCACATCCGCTTTGATGCTCAGGCTGCCATCGCTGCACAGGATGGAAATACCGTCTTCCTCGGTGCGCAGCAGCACGCCCTCCAGAATCTGCATGGCGGGACGGGAAGAAAGAGCACGGGTTGCATTTACCAGACCATAAACCAGGTCCTGGGCTGCACATTCAAACTTCATGTCGGGAACCTCCAAACCTACAATATGTAGTAGTAGTATATATAGATAGTAGTAGTAGTAGGGGGTGTGGAAAACGTGGAAAAGTGCGTTTTGCCTTTTCTGCGCTTGAAAAGCCATATGGAAAGTTCTGCTTGGGCAGTGGAATGACTATTGAAAAACAGGGTGGATTTCCACACAGCCGGTTTTGGATGGCTTTGATTTTGCCTCTGCAACAGAAACAGCAGAAAATGATGATCAAAGCACTATCCTATATCTTTTCGCCGTGGTGACTGGGTTTTCCTGCTTTGGATACAAAAAATGATTCGGGAGGATTTGCCGCCTGATTGGAAAATGGGAGCAAAAAGGTGCTTTTTCGTGGAAATTTTCCACAGTTTCCATAGGTGTGGAAAAAGGGCGTGTTGAAAATGAAAAGGGTATGGGGATTGGGTTTTGGGAGCGGTTTCCACAAGGGGGGAGGGTGGATTTCCATAGGGGGAGGGGGTGTTTGAGGATAGTAGTTTTGGCGTTTTGTGCGGTTGGCTGCCTTGCCAAAGGCCCTGCAAATACCCCTACCATCAGTCAGGCTAACGCCTGACAGCTTCCTCCCCCGATGGGGGAAGAAGCCTTTTTGGGGGACGTTTCCTTTGTTGAGAAACCGGCAGGAACGGAAGGATGGCCAACTAACGAAAAACGTTTTGTTCGGGAGGCAAGAGAAACGGAGCACAGCCAAGGTGCTCCCCGCACCGCGACGGTAGCGGACGACGTCAAATCCCTAAGCTGTTTTTCGGGGCGGATGAAGGGCACAGGTTGGGTGCCCAATGAGCAAGGATGCAGCCAAGATACGATAACGC
>JAFVXE010000058.1 GCA_017501255.1 Clostridia bacterium
GGACACTCTCTGGACGGCGTCTCTCTCGACACCGTCCAGAGAGTGCAGGACTGGTGTAATCGTTTCCCACGGAAAGCCTTTGGTTTCGCTTCCCCGGCTGAACTCTTTCAGACTGTCCTATTTGATATTGCAATTTAGGGTGAGGTTTTTTGTGCCATTTCGCAACAGATTTTCCTTGACGCAAATCCCCTCATCTGCTACAATCTTCCTTGCACCAATGAGGGAGTAGCGAGCGCACACCGTGCGTAGCAAGTCAACATACTGGCCTAAAGCCTGGCTTGCTTTCAATTGCGAGACTCATGCGTAACTGCCAAGCTATGCATGGAGTCCGTCCATATGATGGTCACACCCGGGCATAGCAAAAGCTGTGTCCCGGGTGTTTTTGGTATCATTGCAACATTTTGGAGGGATCTTGTCATGGAGTGGAGCTTTTCTTTCATTGCAACAAGCGTGCTGCTTGGTGCCGGACTGGCCATGGATGCCTTCTCCGTATCGCTGGCCAACGGCCTCAACGAGCCCTGCATGAAGCCCCGGCGGATGTGTCTGATTGCCGGTATCTTCGCCTTTTTTCAGGCATTGATGCCTCTGTTGGGCTGGCTGTGCGTCCACACGGTGACGCAGGCTTTTTCCGCCTTTGAAAAGCTGATTCCGTGGATCGCATTGGCGCTTTTGTGCTTCATCGGCGGCAAGATGCTGGTGGACGGCATCAAAGGCGAGGGCGAGGAATGCAGCGAAGGCGCCGTTACCCTTGGCGGGCTGATGGTGCAGGGCATCGCCACCTCCATCGACGCCCTGTCCGTGGGCTTCACCATTGCGGATTACAACTGGGTAATGGCCCTTATCTGCGCTGTGATTATTGCCGCGGTCACCTTCGTCATCTGCATGGGCGGTCTGGTGATCGGGCGCAAATTCGGCACCAAGCTGGCTGGCAAAGCCTCCATTCTGGGCGGCGTGATTCTGATTCTGATCGGTATTGAGATTTTTGTGACAGGGGTGCTGCTGTAAGATGAAATCCCCGGGCCATTGAAAGCCCGGGGATTTTCGTATCTTATCAATTCTGCTGCAATGCCTCCGGGTGCTCCGCAAAATAATGCACCTCGAAGTAATACTTCATATAGCGCACAGCGCCATACTTGCCCTGCCAGGGCAGTTTATCATCCTTGAACACATAGGGGCGTTCCATGATGGGTTTGATCTCCGTCACGTCGCTGTCGGTCACCCGGATGTACTCCTCCCGCTCTGCCATCTGCCGCCGGAAGGAAGCCGCCTCGCCGGTGAGCATGGACTTGGTGGCGCTGATGGAGGAAGTGTTCATGATGGTTACAGAGAAACCGCCCATGCCAAGGAAGAAAAGGCACAGCGCCAGATACAGCGACGTGTACCGCTGCCCCAGACTGCCGGTGGCCTTCAGGGCAGCCTGCGCCTCCTCGCTCTCCTGCTTTTCCAGCCAGCGGATCAGGCTGCCCTCCAGATAGAGCACGCTGCCCAGAACCATCAGCAGGAAATACAGCCACAGCACGTTCAGATACCGGCCTGTATCGTACCCGTAGGTGGAATACACGCCCGGCACCATGGCGGCGGAAAACAGCCCGTAGCCGGTGATGAACCACAAAAGGGGATGCTTGAAGGTGAGCTTGCTTTCCTTCAGCGGTTTCCACATGGCGGGGATGATCAGCATCAGCATGGCAAACAGGTGGGGAGAAAGCCACTTGCCAGCCAGATCGAAGGAATCCAGCACGGTGACGATCACCGCTGTGACCGGGTTCATGGGTTCGCCCACCTTGTCCTGACGGATGGCATTGCCGGGGGAGATGGCAAAAATCAACAAAACAACCGCCAGCACCACCAGCGCATACACGAAATAGGGGCGGCTCTTGCTCTTGGCGGTAAAGGCCCAGAAGGCCAGCAGCACAATGGTCAGCGTGCCGCCCAGCAAGGTGCTGTATTCAACGGCTCCCACGCAGGCACAGCAAACGGTGATCCAGAAGATCCGCCAGATGGCCCGGCCACGGCTCTGGGGCAGATGGCACCGGGTCAAAAGCCCCAGCAGCGCCAGCAGCATCAGTGCGGAGAAGGTATGGTTGGAACCGGCGTGCCAGTATACGCCTTCGCCGATGCAGGGCATGAACTGCAACACCAAAATCATCAGGGCGGTATAGACAATCCAGAAGGTGGATTTGTCCGCCCCCAGCCAGTGCACCAAAACGCCCTTGAGCAGATAGCCGCAGAGCAGGCACACCAGCGCCAGCATATACCAGTTGTTGAGGAAATACAGGTTCAGATCGAAGATCAGCGCATTGGTGGCGTTGAAAATGGGGTGCATGAACAGGCCGAAATGGGTCAGGTAATCGCTGGTCATTTTGGCCAGAATGGCCTTGATGGTGGCGATGGGCGAATGGGTGCGCACCCAGGTGACGCTGGCTTCGGCTGTGTAGGCGAAATCATCGTCTGCCGGATAGTTGTAGAGAGCAACCAACACCAGCGGAATCAACATCAGCACAAACAGCACTTTGCACCACTTGGCCAACGCCTCCCGGGAAAGCCCCCACTGATTGCATTTCAAAAGCGGTGTTTCCACACCGGTCAGCCAGCCCTTCCTTGCTGTTTTATGAGAAGCTGTGTTTTCCACAGTATCACCACCATTTCCCAAAGTGGTTTGATTGTAGCAAATGCGTCCTGCCTTGTCAAATGCCGGCTGGTTTTTGCCGATGATGATCATTTTGAGCAAAAAAGTTTTGCATTCGGGAACCAACCGGCAGGTTGGCTCGTTTATTCTGTATGAAAGGCACACGGAACCAATACACCGGGCCTGATGAAAGGAGAGCGACCGATGAAGAAGTTTGTTTCCCTGCTGCTGGCCCTCCTGCTGGCTGCGGCAGCCCCCCTGACGGTTTTTGCGGAGGATTCTGAAATGATGAAGCCCTTTGAAGGCCTTGTAACGGAAGTGTTCGAAGGCGGCTTTCTGATGGAAGATACCGAAATGGGCATTTTGCAGATCAATGTGGATGACAATACCATCCTGGACGGTCTTTTGACTATTGAGCCTATTGCGGTTGGAATGTATGTAATCGTTGACCACAATGGCATGATGACCCGCAGCATCCCCCCGCAGGTATACGGCGTCCGGGTGGGGTGCTACACCCTGAATGGCGTGGCTGGCGAGATTACCCCGGAAGGCGTTTTGCTGACCGGCGACCCCATCTTCGGGGATGTGTTTGTGCAGATGACCCCCACCATGGCCAATGTGTTCCCCGGCGTGCCCATGCTGGTGTACTATGACGGCGTGATTACCATGAGCCTGCCGGGCAAGGTGAATGCCCGCTATGTGCTGGTGCCGGAGGTGACCGGCGTGGTCAGCGAAAAGGACGGCGCAGGCTTCGCCCTGACCGACGCAGAGGGCAACACCTACCGCATCCTTACCAGTGACAGCCTGCTGGTGGGTCAGCTGGCCATGAATGAAGAAGAACCCCTGCCCGGCGCTGAGGAAGCGGACGCTTTGGTGGCAGAGGAAGGTGCGGAGGTTGCCGCCGAGGCTGTGCCGGAGGAAACCGTACCGGAGGATGCTTCGGCAGAGACGGAGGAGACAGGGGAAGAAGCAGCTGTGGAGGAACCCGCAGAAGCGGAAACAATCGGGGCAGAAGCCGCCGCAGAAGAAGCTGCCGATGAATCCGCTGCCCAGGAAACCGCCAATCCGGATGTGCTTCAGGATGTGACCATTGCCACTGGCGATGGGGCAGAAGAAACCGCACAATCTGCCATCCAGTGGGGCGATGGGGACACCGTCACGGTGTATCATCAGGGCCCGCTGACGGTGGAAGCGGGTATGGATTTGCTGGCACTGGGACTGCTGGTGCAGCGGTAAAGGAATTGGAGGGCTGTTGCCGATGCAGCAGCCCTCAGCTCGTTGAAAAACACGCCTACGGCGGCTTTTTCAACGAGTTTGCACCGTTTGCCTACGAGCCTTTGGCTCGCCGGGCGGCAAACGGCGATAGGAAGCCCTTGCTGCGCAAGGGTTCCGAAACCGCCGGAAGGGTGAGCAAAGCGAACCGAGGCGTGAGGACAGCGCAAAGCGCTCCCGCA
>JAFVXE010000059.1 GCA_017501255.1 Clostridia bacterium
AGGGACACTCTCTGGACGGCGTCTCTCTCGACACCGTCCAGAGAGTGCAGGACTGGTGTAATCGTTTCCCACGGAAAGCCTTTGGTTTCGCTTCCCCGGCTGAACTCTTTCAGACTGTCCTATTTGATATTGCAATTTAGGCATTTTTAACAATCACAGTTTGGCGACAGCTTCAATCTCCACCAGACCGCCCATGGGCAGGGCAGCCACCTGCACACAGCTGCGTGCGGGATAATCCCCCTCAAAGTAACTGGCATACACTTTGTTGACCGCAGCAAAATCCGCCAGATCCTTCACAAAAATCGTGGTTTTGATGATGTTGCCATAGCCTGCACCGGCGGCGGAAAGAATCTGCCCCAGATTTTTCATCGCCGCATGAGCCTGCGCTTCCACGCCCTCTGCCAAACCGCCCTTTTCCACATCAATCCCCAGCTGACCGCTGGTGAAAATCAAGTCACCGATTTTCTGAGCCTGTACATAGGGGCCGATCGCAGCAGGTGCCTTATCTGTGTGAATGGTCTGTTTCATGGTGGTATCCTCCTTCATATGTCAATCAATCATTCGTTTTCTCCGCCCCAGACAATGCGGCGGTAATGATCGGGATCCGTATCCCCTTCGGTGGAAAACAGCAGCACATGGCTGGTTTCGTCCAGCCCAAGGGCATTGCGCAGGTCGCTGTATCGATCATCCGTCATCATCGTGGCCACAAGCCCCATACCAACAGCGCCGCTTTCGCCGGAAACAACAGACGTATCTTCCTTGCAGGGCGCTGCCAGCATCCGCATTCCCAGCGCAGCCACCCAGTCCGGACAGCTGACAAATGCAGCAGCATGGTTGCGCAGGATGGCCCAG
This sequence comes from Clostridia bacterium, assembly GCA_017501255.1. Taxonomy (GTDB): domain Bacteria; phylum Bacillota; class Clostridia; order Christensenellales; family Aristaeellaceae; genus Limiplasma. The sequence continues at coordinate 853 of JAFVXE010000059.1, forward strand.
GAAACCGGATTGGGTTCTCCGCAAGCCAGCCCGGCCATCATGGTAGCCAGTTCCCCTTCCACCTTGATGATCTCACCGCTGAGAGAACAGGCGCTCAGATAGTGGCAGGCCGCAGCCGACGCTTCCACCACCACCACTTTGGGCGGATTTTCGGGATAGCGATTGGCAAAGTATCCGGCAACAGCACCAGCCAGTGAACCCACTCCTGCCTGCACAAACACATGGGTGGGGCGGGCTGCCATCTGCTGGTCGGCTTCCTGGGCCATGGTGCCATATCCCTGCATAATCCAGCCGGGAATCTCCTCGTACCCGGGCCATGCGGTATCCTGCATCAGTACGCTGCCCGGCGTTTCCGCTGCTTCTTTGGCTGCCAGCCGCACGCAATCATCATAGTTCATGTCCTCGATGGTGACGGTTGCGCCTTCCCGCCGGATGTTTTCCAGCCGGCTCTGACTGGTTCCCTTTGGCATACGCACCACCGCCCGCTGGCCCAACTGCCGGGCTGCCCATGCCACGCCTCTGCCATGGTTGCCATCGGTAGCGGTAAAGAAGGTGGTGGGGGCAAAATCCGCCTTGAGAGCCGGGCTGGAGAGATAATCAAAAGTCATTTCTTCCATGGGTTTGCCCGTCTGTCTGGCAATCTGACGGGCGATGGCATAGCTGCCGCCCAGCACTTTGAATGCGTTCAGCCCAAACCGGTAACTTTCATCCTTCACATACAGGCCGCCAAGCCCCAATCGTTCAGCCATTCCCCGCAAATGCCGAAGGGGCGTGGGCGCATATTGCGGAAAACTGCGGTGGAAAGCCCGAACCTTCTCTACATTTTCCTGTGTCATCAGGGAAAGCCACGGGTTTTCTCCCGCTGGCATTTGGTTGAGTACCCATTGAATCTCCTGCATATAGGATTTCCTTTCTGTATATATCGCTACGGTGCCACTGCCAGATCCAGCAGCTGAAAAATCTTCTCCCCTTCCCCTTCTGCCATTCGGATCTCAATGGTATGCTGCCCTTTGCTGGAGAAGGTAATCAGTTGGGTCTGTACATTCCCCCATGCTTCTGCTGAATATCCCGGAAGGGGAGCTTTGCATTCCCCATCCACCCAGACTTCAGCCGTGCCCCAGCTGCCATCCTTCATCTGCTTGAAAGCAGCCGTCATGCAGGAACCCTCCACCACCAGCCGCATAGGCTCTGCGCCATCCAGCGCGCCCTTGTGCCACCAGCCTTGGCGATAGGTGTAGCAGGTAAGCTGCGCATGGGGAAACCCGCCCTCGGACAGAATGCGTTCATCCCCATGCCGGATGTTTTCCAGCCCTTCCAGTTGGTTGCTGATACGGACGAATCTGGGCAAAGCATAGGCTTCCGGCTCTGTTGCCAGTGCTTGATCGTAATAGTAATCAATCAGTTCGGCAAGGAAGGCATGGCCTTTCGTGGTAGGATGGGCATAGTCCGGCGAATAGTCGCTCCAGGCCATGGTACCCTGCTGGATTTCCGGCCAGATGGCATCCTTGACGCTGATCATCCCCAGATTGTAATGCCTGCCCAGCATGGACATATGTTCCTGACAGGAGTGGCCGCCGCTGAGCACGGTGAACAGCAGAATCACCGCAGGCTGCGTCTCGCTGTTAAGCAGTTTTCGCAGCAGGCTTTCATACACGCCCTGGCTGATCAGATCGCCGGAGTCATTCACAGCAAATTCCACAAACACAATATCCGGATGATGGCACAGAACATCCTGTTCCAGCCGGGTGATCCCAAGCAAAGAAGGTGTACCGGAAACACCTGCATTGATATAGTTCAGCTGTGATACATCCTGCATATATTTTTCCGCAAAATGTCTGGCAGACAGATAGGCATAGCAGCTGGTCGGCTGTGGCTGCGCCAGTGCGCCTTCGGTAATGGAGCCGCCCAAATAGGCAATGGTGACCTTCTCCCCCCTCCGGGCTTTTTCCACTGCTTTGTGAAAACGTTCCGTGTTGCCCACAGCCAGCAGGGAGCTCTCCACCATGGCCTGGGTAAACACTGACTGGGCAGCGGTTTCTGCCATACCGCAAGTCGCTGTCAGCAAGGCAAGGGCCGTCAACAATGCCAGCGTTCTTTTCTTTGTGGTTTCTTTCATCTTCCTGATTCCTCCTGTTACCGGGAAAAAGCTGACTGACTTCGCCCGCTGCTTGCAAACCAAAGCCCCACGCCATAATGTTTACAGCGCAGGGCTTTGAGCAATTCAGTCGTTTATTCCTCAGGCAGATATACGCACATCTGAGGATAGGCAGCATCCCGTTGCGCCCGGTAGATATAGCTGCCCAATTCGGTATCGATCTGCTTCTCAAAGGATTCCGCATCAACCATTACAGGCCGGAGCGGCATACCAAACAGGTTTTTGGCTGTAATCTCCCAGCCTTCCGCAAGGATGTTACCGCCATTGACCGTCAGCTGGCACTGCTCATTGCCAAAGGGAAGCACTTTGCCTGCCAAGAATCCAAGGTGTAACGTGCCGCCGGAAACGATGGTCTGGGAGCGCCCGTTCAGACTGCCGATACCGCTGATGCGGTTCGCTTCGCCATATACATCCACCACAGCACCGGTACAATACACCGTAATGCTGCCATCAAACGAACCGATACAGCTGCCCATAAAGCAGTGGTTAATCGCTTTTACCTTGCCACGGGCGAAATACAGTTCGCTTTCTTTCCCCGTAATACTGCCAATGCCCACACACCGTTCACTGTCAGCAACCGTTTCGATGGTACCGGTGGTCTTCAGCTTCAGACGGCCGGCAATACTGCCAATACAGACCGCCTCATCGCCTGCACAGTGCACACGAACATCGGCATTCTCCACCTGAATATCCGCACTGCCTGTTGCGCTGCCGATGCCCACAACATTGATGCCTCTGGCTTCCACCTCAAAGCTGCCATTGCGCATCCGGATGCATTCCTTGGCTGATTTGCCGCCGCCAATACCAACTACCTGGTCACCAGAGGCGTCTATGGTAATCTTGCCTGTTATATCAAAGGTCAGGTTGCCATAGGGAGAATGATAATTGGCGCCAATGCCAACGCCATCGTTCCGGCTGGCCAGGATATTCAGGTTACCATCGCCCACCACCACAAGGGATGAGGTGGGTGGTACCAGAATGCCTTCCTTATGCAGGGTGTTTTCACCCTTGAGCACCACTGTCACCTGACAGCCGCTGCCGATCTGTACAGTGGTTTCCGTAGCGCCTTTGAAATTGGCATCCTGGAAGACCAGTGTGGTCTTCACATTATCTGCCACACGAACCACCATATCCACTGTATGGTCCCGCTCGCCTACCAGCGTAACCTCGCCGCCGAACACATCAATGAAAGTGTACTTGTCGAAAGCCAGGTTCAGCAGGTTGATTTCCTCACCGGCATTGGCGGTATAGGCCAGCATATCGCTATCCAGCTTGGACAGGCGGATATTCTTGGTAACGATCTCGTTTTTGACCTGTGCCTGAATGGATGCCACCGGGTTGGCAATGGGCCGGCCCAGATAATAACCCTGCACCAGATCCATGCCATACTCGATCACCGTCTGCAATTCATCAAAGGTTTCCACGCCTTCCGCCAGCGTTTTGATGCCATTGAGACGGGCGAACTCGATGGTGTTCTTCACGAACATCTGCTTGTTGGTGTCATTCTGAATTTCGCTGATCAGATAGCGGTCAATCTTGATGACCTGCGGCGCATACCGCAGCAGATTGACAATATTGGAATGTCCGGTTCCATAGTCATCAACGGCGATCTGCACCGATTCCCCATCCTTCTGGAGACGGCGCATGGCCTGCAGTTCATGGTCGGATATGGTGTTCTGTTCCGTCAGTTCAAATACCACATGATCCATGTATTCGCCGTAGAGTTCCATCAGCTGCCTGCAATCCTCTTCGTTGAGGAAATGCCCCGGAATGGTATTGATAAACAACAAATGACCGCCGAATTCTTCATAATGCTCCACATAATAGCGCATCACATTGAATACCGTGGCTTTTTCGATCTCATACAGCCTTCCGTATTTCCGGGCAATGTCCAGCACATCCAGCGGGGACATATTGATGCCGCCACTGGTACGCATCAACGCTTCATAAGCATACACATTGCCGGTTCTGGCATCCACAATGGGCTGGAAATGGTAAGTAAACAGGTTTTTCTCCACCAGCAGATTAAAAGCGCTGTAATAATCTTCGGCAGAATGCTGCTCCTTTACCACCCTTACTTCGCCGCTGCGCATACGGTTCAGGTACATCTCACCCACCGCATACTTCACAAAGGATTCCAGCGAGCCGCTCCAGCCGGGATCGATAATGCTGTAGCCGTGGTTGACCTCCAGATAATAGGCCTTCTTGCTCCGGCCGTTGAAAGCGCTGACTTCGTTGAAGAACCGGGAAGAGGACTGCTGGATGATCTCGCTAACGCCATGGGATGTTTCGTACCGCTTGATGACCACAAATTCATTATCCGCAATATGGGCAATGTAGCTGTCCTCGGGCATGGACTCTCTGAGGGCATTGCCGATAAAGGTCAGCAGTTCCTCCACATCCTGAATGCCAAAGTGCTCGTAAATATAGGAATAGGTGGGAATGCCATAAACGGAGATCGCCATGGTGCGGTTCCGGTTTTCATCCTGCTGGGAGAAGGTTTCGAACCATTGCTGGGCAGCCTTCACATTGGGCAGACCGGAGATGGGGTCGGTCAGCATGGCATTTTCCAGACCGATGCGCATACTGCGCTGCCGGTAATCATTCAAAGCGGCGTTGACAGCGATGTTCAGGGTCTTTACCACACGCTTGATCTTCTGGTTGCAGCTGAGCAGATCATCGGTGAGAACAGCATAATAACCGCAGGCTTCCTTGCTCACATACACAGCATTGATGATGCTCATGGTATCATCGTCCGCCCAGCCTTCCAGTCCAAGGAACAGATCGTTGCGCTTTACCTTAACCACATGGCCTGGATTGTCCGTCTGATTGGCTGAAACAATCACCGCCAATTCGTCTTCCACCTGGTTTTCCTTCAGCCGGAACTGTTCCCGATCCATCTGGAACACATCCGAATCCAGACAGACAAAGGAATTGTCCAGCACGCAACGGGAAAGCACCGGATACAGCTGGTCCATATCATCCATGCCCAGTACCTGATCGATCCAGGAATACATATCATCCTCATGGGCATCCATGGAAGCCAGGGTACGGTACAGCCGGTTGATGGTTGTCGGAGTGTTTTCCGGCTTCACAGCCGGGCAGCCGCAGGATTCTCCATAGATGACAACATACGGGGATTTCCAGCATTCGATCTTGCCGGAAATGGCAGCTTCCACCGCTGCCAGCGTCATCTCTGCCAAAGCCGGGAGATCCTGACTACAGGTAGACAACTGGGGGCTGAAATATGCCACAGATGCCGCACTGCCAAAGCCGGTCACGATCACATCCTGCGGCACACGGTACCCATGGGACTGTAAAATATCACAAACAGTAAATGCAGTATAGTCGCTGGCACAGAAAATTGCCTGCGGCGGCCTTTTGCCCGCAGCGAACAATGCTGAAATCGTTTTTTCGGAAGCATCGAATTTGACCTGCGCATCTTCAAAGGGCAGAGCATTCTGTTCCAAGGCCTTCTGATAGCATTCCGCCTGCCTGCGGGTTTGTTCTGATTCTCTGGCCGCCACAAAGCAGGTATCCTTCACCCCGTGTTCCCGGATGATGTGCTCCATCAACTGCTGCAATGCATTCAGTGCATCGTCTTCAATGCAGCAAGCTCCGTCCACATGGCCATTGACCACCACTGCGGGCGTATCATGAGCCTTGGCATCCTCCACCAGTTGCAGCACAACTGATGGGTTGGCAAATGCATCGGCAACAATGATGAGGGCATCCAGCATCCGGTAATCCATCAGATGGTATACCGACATTGCGCCCTGATCAAAATCATCCTGCCGATGGAAATCCAGAAAGCTGTTGAAAACAACCAGCTTGAACTGATGCTTTCTGGAAAGCTCATGCAACTGATTCAAAAAATGAGAGCGGGTATCTTCCTGTATTCTGGTAACACAAACGCCAAAAACCCGTTTATTTCCAAGCAAGGGTATTCTCCTTTCCCTGAAGCGGATAAAGCATTCTGTTTATCTTATCATATTATACCACATTTTCCTTACACAATCAACCAGTTTCCACCATCACTCATGTAATCGCACATCGTTCTTCATCCACTGTTCTGCGGCAGGATTTGCCGCACGGCTGTCGAATTGATTGATGATATACTTTTTTCAGCTGTCACAGCTTAGGGAGGAAACCGTATGCAACAGCGCAAGGATTTAACTGCCTGGCGTGATCCCATCAAGGGAATCGCCATTCTCTGGGTGTGTTTTTTTCACGCCCGGCTGGGGCTTGCAGGTGTTCCTGTCGTCGGCGCCCTTCATCAGGTGGGCTATCTGGGCGCTGATATGCTGGTGTTCCTGTCCGGCTTTGGATTGTATCATTCCCTGAACCGTCCCCAATCCCTTCGTGATTACTACGCACGCCGCCTCAAACGGCTCCTGCCCAGCTACTTGCCCATTTGCATCCTGTGGAGCATCATCATGATCCCCATGCTGAATCTTTCCACGGTGCAGGCTATCCGTACGGTGTTTGGCAACCTGACCATGTTGGGTTTTATGGCTGAAACGCCCCGCTATATCAACTGGTACATTTCCTTTCTTTTGATTTCGCTGCTGATTGCTCCCATCGTTCACAGCGTTCTCTCCAATGCCCATAAACCCCGCCTGGCCTGGGCGCTTATGGTACTGGGAGCCGGGTTGATCGGCCTTTGCTATGTGGCTCACAATCAGCTGATCCTGTATTCCCGTCTGCCGCTGTTTGTGCTGGGTATGGGCTTTGCCATGCCGACAAAGGGCAAGGAACACCCAAAAATGAGCTTCATTCTGTATGTGCTGGGCTTTGCTGCCGGTGCTGTCATGCTGTGGCTGTGCCTGAACCGGTACACCGAACTGCTGATGGACTACGGTATGTACTGGTATCCGGGGCTGTTGATGATTCCGCCCATTTGTGCGGCGTTGGGATGGCTGTTCCGAAAACTGTCAGCAATCTCCTTCCTCTTTGCGCCCCTTCGACTGCTGGGGAAGGCATCCTTTGAGATTTTCCTCTACAACACATGGTTTGAACTGTATTGCAAAGAAGTGGCCCAGTTCACCGAGCCGAAGGATTATCTGCTGTGGATGGTACTTTCCATCATTGCAGGTGTACTGACCCATCTGGGGATTGGATGGGTTACCAAAACAGTGACTGGAAAAGCACATCCAGAAGCCTCTCACACATAACGGACAACGACCCGCCTGCAAGGCTGAAACGCTTACAGGCGGGTCGTTCTTTATCCCTGTATTTTCACTTCTCTGACTTCCTTACGAGGCTTCAGCTTAGCCCGCAGCATCTTCTCCACCGCCTCCAATTCCTCAATGGGGCAATTGACAAACATAGCCTGCCACCAGCTGGGACGATAGAGGAGCAGTACCGCATTCTCCCGCCACAGGCGCACCCGCTGGATATCCTTCCAGGCAATGGATTGATAACGTACCAATGTTAATTCAGGCAGAGTATGACCACTCTGTTCCAGCCTCTCCAGCACTTCCGGGGTGAGCAAACGGGCATACAGCTGCAGCCGTGTGGGATTCTTCAGATAGGTCCATGCATGAATCCCCTGCTTATCCAGCACATAATGGATACGCTCACCGCCCTGTAGCCGCAAAAGAACATAGCAGGCCAGCAGCACCACACCCAGCAACACCAGCATTGCGCCAAGAAAACCGCCCAGCAGCATTCTTTCCAATGCAACAATGCCGCCGGTGAAAAATTCCATCAGCAAAGCGATCACCGTAATGCCACCAAGGGCAGGCAGAGCGATGCGGAGCAGATCATTCCAGCAAAACCACTCCCTCACCGGGATTCTGGCAATGCCAAAAGAAAGCATCTCGCTGTTCTTTGTCAGTTTGCCGCCGCAATAAGCGCAGCTTTCGCCGAGGGGTACTTCGGTTTTGCATTTCTTGCAGTACTGAACCAGCGGCATTTCATCCGCTCCTTTCTCTGGTGCGTTTTGGCTGCATCATCCGGCCAATGGTTTGGCAAACTGGATGTGAGGTGATTGATATGACAAACGTGAACACGCTCCAAGCCCTGCTGAAAAGCGATCCCAAAAGCCGCCAACTCTTTGATTCCTTCCCTATGGATGCCCAGGTTGCCTTGCAGGAACAGCGGCAAAGCATCCATACCTACGAAGACCTGAAAGCAGCAGCGGCAAGTTTTCAGCAGCGGAACAGCGGCCGGTAGGCTAAAATACAACCGACGCTCATAGTGTATAGGGACTAATCATCCGAAAGGAGACATTTCCCTATGACGCAGAATGGTTCCATCTGTGCGGAAGAATATGTGGTGAAACGAGGCGACAGCTTCTATCTGATCGCCCACAAGCTGGGCGTGCCCCTGCGGGATCTGCTGGCTGCCAACCGGGATATCCACCCCGCCCGCCTGATGGTGGGCGATGTGCTGTGCATCCCCCGGGAGGAAGACGACAGACCTCAGGGCGGCACCACTGGGAACAACGGCAACGCTGGTTCCGGAAGCACTGCTGGCAACGGTTCCGCTGGCGGCAACAACACTGACAACAGCACCAGCGGCAATCAAATGGGCAATATGCCCTCTGCCGATGGCAATACCGGCAATTCCACGCCTGGCAGCAATACAACCGGCGGCGCAACAGGCAGCGATTCCACAGCCAACGGCAGCGGTCCCAATAGCAACGGTGGTACAAATAATGGCAGCGAAACTGTGATTCCGTCTCCTGCTCCCACGCCCGTGCCCGGTCTTGCCTGCCCTGTCGAGGAACAGGTAACCATTGCACGGGGAGAGACCATTGCGGATATCCAGCTGCAAAACCTGCTCAGCCGCAACACCCTGCAAACCGCCAATCCAACGGTGGACTTGGATACCTTGCAGGCAGGGCAGACCATCTGTGTACCTGCGGAGAATATTGCCTGCAAGCTGCCGCCCACCTATACCCTGCTGGCCGGCGAAACGCTGGAGTCCGTCGCCATGCGGTTCAATCTGCCGCTGGGCAGCCTGCTCCGGGTAAATCCCTGTCTTGCGCCCCAGGATTTCGAAGAAGGCGTTACGGTGATCCTGCCCCGCTAAGCGTTTTCTTCCAAGAGACGCTGAACCAGTTTTTCGATGTACTGGCGGGCTTCCTGTGCGCCCATCAACACATCGGCCTGGCTTTGGGGCGTATCTCCCATAAGCCCCACAAACTGGCTCACTTTCAGGCCCAGCGCATCCTGCATTTCCTGATCGCTGCCGGAGGCAGACACCAGATAGTAGCACAGGATGGAGTCCGTCTGTCCCATACGGTGCGCCCGGTCCTCCGCCTGCGAATGAACCGCCGGAGACCAATCCAGCTCACCAAAAACAACACAGCTGGCCCGCTGCAGGTTCAAACCCGAGGCAGCCCGAAGCGAAATGCAGCACAGATTCGTTCGTCCCGTCATGAAACGCTCCACAGCGCGTTCCTTCATGGCGGGCGCTTCTCTGCCTGTGATGAAGGCCGGGGAAAAGCTGTGCAGTTCTTTCTTGTAAATATCCATCACCTGATGATGATGGGCGAAAAGCAGTACCTTTTCGTCCGCTTCCAGCAGCGTGCGCACGAACTGCGCCACCGCTGGCGCTTTGGCCACACCAGCCGCCTGTCGCTCCCCCTGCTCCACTTCCATGGCCCACAGGGCTCGCTGGGAAGCAGTGGCCTCCTCCTGACGCATCCGGGAGAGGGTTTCCAGCACCGGCTGCATCAGCTTGCGATAGGTTCCTTCGTCGCTGTCCACAGTCATCACTAGCCTGCGCTTGGGCGGCAATTCCTTGAGCACTTCCTGTTTGGTGCGGCGAAGCATCAGGCCATCGGAACGCAGACGGTCACCCAGCAATTCCGGCTTGGCCACAATACGGTTGCCGTAGCCGTAGCACCATTCCCGGGTGAAGCTCTCATAGTCCCCCAGGCAATGGAAATCCAGAATATTCACCACATTCCAGATCTCCGCCCCCTGATTGTAGATGGGGGTACCGCTGAGCCCCACCACCCTGTTGGCGCCTTCCGCCAGCAGGCTGGCGGCGGAGTACTTTTCCGTGCCGCTGTGGCGGAGTTCCTGCACTTCATCAAAAATTACGGTGGGGATGCCCATCTCCGGCAGATATTCCTTCCAGCCACGGAGCAGCAGATAGTGCATCAGATAGAGATCCGCCTGCGGCAGGCTGTAAGGTTTCAAGCCCTTGATCACATGAACAGTCAGTTTGGTGCCGTCGGGTTTTTGCACGAACCGTTCAATTTCCTTCTCCCAATTGCGCAGCAAATGCGGCGGCGCCACCACCATAGCGGGATATTCCCCGGTCTGGCTGAGCATGGCAAGCGCTTGTACGGTTTTGCCCAAGCCCATTTCATCTGCCAGCAGGCAGCGTTCCGAGCGGAGCAGGAAACCCAGCCCTTCCTTCTGAAAATCGGTCAGGGTACCCAGAAAAGCGGTGGGATGGGGTTCCACCTTCTCCGGCAGACGAAGCGCCAATTCCCGCTTAATCACATAATCCCGGGCTTCGGAAACCGCATTCTGCCAGCGTTCCCAATCCTGAGAACGCACCAGCAGCGGGTAGCGGAGCATCAGCCAGTTCAGTTCGCCAATGATACGTTTATGCGCAGTAAAGCGCGCCTCACCCCGGCGGCCTGTATCAGAGCCCGGAAACAACCGCTTGCAAAGCTCCGTCACCGTCGGATCGCCCTTTACCGTCCAGCACTTGCGTTTGGCATTGTAGCTGAGCGTGCCGTAGGTGCGGCGGTGCTGTTCAGCAGCCACCTGCGCCCCATCCGTATCCATCAGGTAGGGCGGGATGATGGCAAATTCATTCTGATCGATCACAGGGCACGCTCCTTTCGATTGGTTTGGTTCACATCAAGGCAGCGCAATCCCCCACAACTGGCTCAGGGGAATGCGCCTGACGGGTTTGCCCAGTATGGTTTCCGGCAGCCGCACACTCTTTTCCGTGATAACGATCAAGCCATCCACCGCATCACAGGCTGCGTAGCGCTGTAGCTGCGCAGCCAGCGTTGCCGCAGACGGCTTGCCTTTTTTGATTTCCACGCCAACAGTGCCCACCAGAAAATCGATCCGGCAGCCTTTGGCAATCCGGGCTTCATGCACAAAGGACAGCCCGGCGGCTGTGAGCCGCTGGGCCACACAGGCATGAATATCCATTTCAACCATAGCAATGGGCGAGCGTAGCTCCATCAAGGCGGCGCTCACCGTTGCCATCGTGATATTCTGCATCATACTCAATCCAGAATGATCTGCTTGTTCTTGCGGCTTTCCCGGTACATGACGAACCGGCGGCCGATGCACTGCACCGGCTCTGCGCCCAGACGGCTGCACAACTCGTCCAGCGCCTCCCGGGCGGTAAGCTCGCAATTCTGCTGCACCACGCACTTGATCAGTTCCCGGGCTTCCAGGGCATCGTAGGCTTCCTTCACGGTGCCATCGGTGACGCCTTCCTTGCCGACAAACAAAATGGGATCCATGGTATTGGCCATGCTGCGAAGCTTGGCTCTCTGCTTGCTGGTCATTTGTAAATCTCCTTATTCCACAAAGTCAAATTCCATATCGCCGATGCAGATGGTGCTGCCTTCGCCAGCACCTTTCTGGCGCAGCGCATCAATGATGCCACGATCCCTGAGGGTACGATGGAACCAGTTAAGGCTTTCCTCATCATCAAAATTGACGCTGTCGATGAAATGCTGCATGGCGGGGCCTTCCACAAAGAAGGTATCGTTCTCCCGACGAATGGTGTAGCTGTCATCGATGACAGCTGCCACTTCCACCTCTTCCTCGGCGAATACCCGGGGCGGGGGCAGTTCGGGCAGCAGATTGACCACCCGGTCCAGCACTGCGTCAAAGCCCTGCACCGTAGCAGCGCTGACGGGGAAGGTTTCATAGCCCAGTTTTTCGAAGGCATCCTCCAATGCATCAATCTCAGCGGGATCGCTGATCAAGTCGCACTTATTAAGCAGCACCAGCTGGGGACGGCCTTCCGGCTCGCCGTACTTCTGAAGCTCCAGATTGATGATGCGGAAGTCCTCCAGCGGGTCACGGCCTTCGCTGCCGGAAGCATCCACCACATGAAGCAGCAGTCGGGTGCGTTCCACGTGGCGCAGGAAATCATGTCCCAGACCCACGCCCTCGCTGGCGCCTTCCACCAGACCGGGAATATCCGCCAGCACAAAATCACTGCCATAGCGCTTGACGATGCCCAGATTGGGGGTCAGCGTAGTGAAGTGATAGTTGGCGATCTTGGGCTTGGCCGCAGTCAGGGTTGCCAGAATAGTGCTCTTGCCCACGTTGGGGAAGCCCACCAGACCCACATCCGCAATGGTTTTCAGCTCCAGACGGAACACATGGGTTTCGGTTTTGATACCGGGCTTGGCAAAGTTGGGCGCCTGACGGGTAGGGGTGGCAAAGTGCATATTGCCAAAGCCGCCACGGCCGCCGTTGAGCAGAATCTTGGTCTGACCAGGTTCGCTCATATCCGCCACCACTGCCCCATCGCTTTCCCGAAGGAATACCGTGCCCACGGGCACCTTGATGGTCAGATCCTGTCCCCGCTTGCCATGGCAGCGGTTGGCGCTGCCGTCACCGCCGTTTTCAGCCAGATACTTGCTGTGGAAGCGGAAATCCAGCAAGGTGTGCATATTGGGGTCGGCATACAGCACAATATTGCCGCCGCGACCGCCGTCGCCGCCATCGGGGCCGCCATTCTGCACAAACTTTTCCCGGTGGAATGATACGCAGCCGTTGCCGCCGTTGCCGGCCTTAACGGTAATTTGAACTCTGTCAACAAAAGATGCCATACGTTTCTCCTTTTCCTGTCTGTCCTCTTGAATCCTTAATACTCATGGGCCTGTGGAAATTCATGCTTCGACGGTGCCGGACTTTGCCCCTTTGCCGGTTGTGGACGCCTTGGAAGCAGCAGTTTTTTTCGCCTTAGGAGACTGCACCGGAACGCCGGTTTTCTTGGCCACATCATACGCCTTGCACAAGGCGTTGAGCGTGCAGTTTTCGCAGTCAGGCCGCTGGGAGTGGCACACCCGCCGCCCATGGAAAATCAGCCAGTGATGGGCTGCCACCCAATCCTTTTTCGGAATGGCTACCTTCAGCTGTTCCTCAGTTTTCTCCACATTACCGGCATTGGCCAGCCCAAGACGGTTACTCACCCGGAACACATGGGTATCCACGGCAATGGTGGGCACACCAAAGGCGTTGGCCAGCACCACATTGGCAGTCTTCTGCCCAACGCCGGGCAAAGCGGTGAGGGCTGCCATATCGCCGGGCACCTGACCGCCGTGGCGGTGCAGAATCAACCGGCAGGCCTCCACGATATTGCTGGCCTTGGTTTTGAAGCCGCAGCTCTTCACCATGGGGTACACGTCCTCCACCGAGGCGGCAGCCATGGCCTGTACATCCGGGTAGCGCTCAAACAAGGCGGGAGTCACCTTGTTGACCTGCTTATCCGTGCACTGGGCGGAGAGCATCACCGCCACAAGCGTTTCGTAGGGGTTGGTAAAGTTCAGCTCAGGCCCTGCATCGGGGTATACCCGTTGCAGTTCAGCCAGAATGGCACGTTTGCTGACTCGCATAGTTGCTCCTTTGATTGGTTGTGGATGAATCCGCTTTTATCGGTTCAGCGCCAGAGACGCAGGCAGATTCACCTTGTCAAGCCCTTTCAGGCACAGATACACCAGCACGATGTTTGCCGGTACTTCAAAGAGATAGTTGGGGCCACGCATGGCAAACCAGCCCATGAAGCCCTTGGAGGTGTACAGCATACTCAGCCAGAAGGAATTCAGCGGCCAGTTGATGCACACCAGAGAGAGAACCACCGCAATGATGACCCGCACAATGGAGGGCTTGCGGTGATACAGCACCAATCCGCACACCAGACCCACCAGTACATTGGTCAGAGTGAAACCGGGGAAATAAGCGCCTTGGGGAAAGAGATGAGCCCCCAGAAAGTCGCCCAGACCGCCCACGATCATGGCAGCGGGTGCGCCCAGCAGAGCGCCTGCCACTGCAATGGGCAGAAAGCCGAAGTTGTACTGCTTTTCCATCAGCGGAATCTGCAGAATGTTGCCAAGCACCACCTGCAGGGCCACCAGCAGTGCGGTATAGGTAATGGTCTCCACCCGGAACGTACCTTTGTTTTTTTGCATACAAAAAGCCTCCTGTCAATCAATTAACGACTCGCAGGAGGCAGCACCAAGACAGCGGGATGCGCCGCATACACCGCACCGGCTGTGCCGGTTTCGTTTCATGACAACTCCCCGTTCATGAACACTTAACGCGTGTGCAGCTACTCTGCCTGACACGAATCGCAGGACGAAGATATTATACCCTGATGTGACGCAGGATGCAAGGTTTTCCTCTGTTTGGCTTTATTGGCTGCAAAAGCCGGTCAAGAACCCATCTGCCAACGGTTCCAGTCACAGCCTTCCGCCAGCAGCGCAGCAAGAGCCTCCAACCCGCCTTTATCTTCCTCATCGAAACGGCCAATGCTGGGGCTATCGATATCCAGCACGCCAAGCAGTCTGTCCGCTTTTACCAGAGGCACCACCAGTTCGCTGTTGGATGCGCTGTCGCAGGCGATATGTCCGGGAAACCGGTGCACATCGTACACCAGTTGGGTGCATCTCTCCCGGGCGGCAGCGCCGCAGACGCCTTTTTCGAACGGGATGCGGATACAGGCCGTCTTTCCCTGAAAAGGCCCCAGCAGCAGTTCTTCCTTGCCGGTATTCAGATAGAAACCGACCCAGTTGATATTCTCCAGTGCCTGCCACAAAAGAGCGGATGCATTGGCCAGATTGGGCAGCGGATGGGTTTCACCCTCCATCAGGGCAGCCAGTTGCTGCCGGAGCAGGCTGTACAGCGCCGGTTTCTCCTTGGGCCAGTGTTCCATGCGAATCTCGTCGCTCATATGGGTTCCGCACCTTTCCGGGCCCGGATGAACATACGCCGCCAAGCCCATCGTTCTTTATCCTCAGTATACACCATCTTCCCCGCCTTGCAAGGGTACGGCTGTACAAACCCGGCAAAAAAGATTATAATAGTTCTGTTATCACTTCGTGGGAGGGATTTTGTGAACCGCACGAAAACCCAGAACAATCCGCTGGCAACCAAACGGCAGTTTCAGCCGGAACAGGTGCTGGCGCTTGGCTTTCTGATTGCCATCATGGTGGGCAGTCTGCTGCTCTGCCTGCCCATCTGCTCTGCCACGGGCAGATCCGTTGGGCTGTTGGGAGCTGCCTTTACCGCCACCTCCGCCGTGTGCGTCACCGGCCTGAACATTGTGGATATCGGTCTTGGTTATTCCGCTTTCGGGCATGGCGTCATCATCGTGCTCATCCAGATGGGCGGTCTGGGCTTCATGATTTTTGCCACGCTGGGCATGGTAGCGCTGGGACGGCGCATTTCCCTGCGCAGCCGGGTGCTCATCCGGGACAGCATGAACCAGTCCAGCCTGTCCGGCCTGATCCGGCTGACCAAGTGGACCACTGCGCTGGTGGTGCTGATTGAGACGCTGGGTGCGTGTCTGTTGATGATCCGCTTCATTCCCACCTACGGCGTGGGCAAGGGCATCTGGTTCAGCTTCTTCCATTCCATCAGCGCATTCTGCAATGCGGGTTTTGACCTGCTGGGCAACTTCACCAGCGTGGTGCCGCTGCAAAACGACCCGCTGATCGTCGCCACACTGACCGGGCTGATCATCTGCGGCAGCATGGGGTTTGTGGTATTTGTGGAATTGTTCAACAAACCCTTTACCCACACCAAGCTGACCCTCCACACCAAGCTGGTGCTGGTTTCCACCGGCATCCTGTTGTTTGGCGGCATGGCTGCCTTTGCGGTGCTGGAATGGAACAATCCCGGCACTCTTGGCGGCATGACAGTTGGCAACAAGCTGCTGAACAGCCTGTTCCAGTCCACCACCTGCCGTACCGCCGGTTTCTGCGCAGTGGATCAGCTGGCCCTTACCGACAGCTCCAAGCTGTTCTCCTGTGTGCTGATGTTTATCGGCGCATCGCCCGCATCCACCGGCGGCGGCGTCAAGACCACCACCTTTTCCATGGTGCTGCTTCTGATGGCAACGGTCATCAGCGGACGGGAAGAATATGTGCTGTTCAAAAAGCGCATCGCCCAGGATGTGATCACCCGTGCGGTAACCATTGTGTTCATTGTGGTGGGCGCCATTATCGGCTGCACCTGCATCATTTCCGCCATTGAACGCAGCAAAGGTTTTGATATGATCGATCTGCTGTTTGAGGTTACCTCTGCTGTGACCACCACCGGCCTTTCCGCCATCGGTTCCGGCAGCCTGTCCGCCCCCTCCCAGCTGATTCTGATGCTGCTGATGTATCTGGGCCGTGTCGGCCCGCTGACGCTGGGCTTCGCCCTTGCCAAGCGGCTCAGCAATGCGGTGAAGAATCGCATTCATTACCCGGAAGAAGGCATTATGATCGGATAAGAAAGGAAGATTGTTATGAAATCCAAGTCTTTCCTGGTTTTCGGCCTCGGCCGTTTCGGTTCCAGCCTTGCCCGTTCCCTGTGTGAGCAGGGCCAGCAGGTTATGGCCATCGACTCCAACGAAGAAAACGTACAGGACATTGCCCCCTATGTAACAGAAGCGGTTCAGCTGGATGCCACGGACGAAGTGGCTCTGGCAACCCTTGATGTAAGCAGCTTTGATGGCGCAGCGGTTTCCATCGGCCAGAACGTCCGTGACAGCGTGCTGATCTGCGTGCTGCTCAAGGAGATGGGCATTCCTTACCTGATCGCCAAAGCCAACGACGAATTGCACGCCAAGGTGCTGCGCAAAATCGGCGTGGATCGGGTGGTTTTCCCGGAGCGGGATATGGGCGAACGGGTAGCCAGATCCATGATCACCTCCGGCGTGGTGGATCTGATGCAGCTGGGCGATGATTTCCAGATTGTGGAGATCCGCACCCCTGCCAAGTGGGCAGGCAATACTTTGGTAGGCCTGAATATTCGCCGGAAGTATGGCATCAGCATTTTGGCGGTTCATCGGGGCAGCGGCTATCTGGTCTCCCCCTCTGCCGATTTGCAGCTGGAAGCAGACGATACCCTGCTGGTTCTTGGCAAGGAAGACGATATCGAGGATCTGAACGAATAATCCCCCATCCCCACTGGTATATTGTACTATGCACCGTACATGGAAAGGAGCTCCGTCATGGAACAAGCATCTGTTTTTCAGCGTGAGGTTTGCCAGCCCTTCTTTCACAAAGGCGGCGACAGCGGCATCCTGCTGATGCATGGCTTTACCGGTTCCCCTGCCCATATGCGCAAAATCGCCGATCAGCTGGCAGCGAAAGGCTACACCGTATCCTCCATTGCCCTGCCGGGCCATGCCACCAATGAGGCAGATATGGCCGCCAGCACATGGCAGCAATGGCTGGAGGCCGCCAAACGGGCCACGCTGGAGCTGAAAGAACAGTGCAAGTATGTCACCGTCTGCGGGCTGAGCATGGGCGGCGTTTTGACCATGCTGGTGGCCGAGCAGATGCAGATCGATGCCTGCGTGCCCATCTCCGCACCGGTGGATGTAAAGAACAAGCTGCTGGGACTGGCTGCCATTGCTGCCCCCCTCTATCCACGGGTGGCCTGGGGCAAAGGCGGCGAGTATCACAAGTGCCTGGACAAGGCGTACGACTTTGGCTATGCCGGTTTCCCCACCAAAAAGGGCGCCGATCTGAACCGGCTGATCAAGCTGGCCAAGAAAAATCTGTTCAACATCACCTGCCCCATTCTGGTGGTGCAGAGCGAAAACGACGAAACCATCTGGGAAGGCAGTGCGGACTATATCATAGAGCACGTCAGCAGTGAAAAGCGGCAAAAGCTGTGGCTTACCGGCGTGCCTCATGTATGCACCATCTCCCCGGAGCTGCCTGCCATTGTGGATGCCATCGACCAGCTGATGCAGTCCGTCAGGCAGGATAGCTGAAACCCGCCATTTTCCTCAAATGCAACCACCGGTTGACAAATTGAAAAGCCGTCTTGGTTGTACGCAACTGCCCGCTTGCCTATGATGAATCCATCGGCGGCGGGCAGTTTTGCTGGCTGCTGAAATCCATACAAGAGGTGAAAGCCATGATATTGGCAGACAAGATTATTCAGCTTCGGAAAAAGAACGGCTGGTCTCAGGAAGAGCTAGCCCAGCAATTGGAGGTATCCCGGCAAGCGGTAAGCAAATGGGAAGGCGCACAGGCCACGCCCGATCTGGCACGCATCCTGAAAATGGCGCAGGTGTTCGGCGTAAGCACGGATTATCTGCTGAAGGATGAAATGGAAGAGGATGACGGATTCGAAGCGGCAGAGAGCGCAGCGAATGATGTTTCCTCCGCACGGATGGTCACCACAGAAGAAGCCTATGCTTTCCTTGCCGCAAAGGAAGCCACGGTGGGTCGCATTGCGCTGGGAACCTTTTTGTGTATCCTTGCCCCCGTTGCCCTTCTATTGTTTGTCAGCACGGTGATGATGAATCCTGCGCCTTTTTCAGCCAATACCGCAGTTGCCCTTGGTTTGACCCTGATGCTCCTGCTGGTACTGATCGCTGTCATGCTGTTTATCTCCTGCCGCAGGCATACTGCTCCCTTCGATTATCTGGAAACCCAGGTAATCGAAACCGCTTATGGCGTCAAAGGCATGGTACTGCGGGAGCGCAACAGCCGGGCTGCCCGCCACCGTCATATGCTCTATGCCGGATGTGGCATTGCTGTGATCAGTCCCATACCGCTATTGCTCGGTTCTCTGCTGGGTGCTTCTTCCACGGCGGTGGTTCTCTGCCTGTGCCTGACCATTCTGCTGGCGGGTGTGGCCGCTGTCCTTTTCATCCTGCGTGGCATCCCCGAAGAAAGCTACAACAAGCTGCTGGAGGAAGGCGATTATACCCGTGCCCGCAAAACATCCACCGTGCCGGTCAGCGCCATTTCGACCGCCTATTGGTTGCTGATTGTCGCCATTTTTCTGGGCTACAGCCTGATTACCGACAACTGGGAAATGAGCTGGGTTATCTGGCCGGTAGCAGGAGTGTTGTATGCTGCGCTGTCGCTGATTGTAAGCAGTATTGCTGAAAAAAGATGATAATGAAAAAAGCTGGTGCATATGGCGGGAAGGCTCCTGCTTTTTATGTTCCGGTTTCCATGCTGTAGGGGATAAACTTGCGAAAGACCAACTTCTGCCCGTTTGCATCTGTGCAGGTCAGCTGAAACCCAACGCCCAATATTGGCTGAGAGGACGCGTTGGAAAGGATGAATTCCCGGGAGCCGCCCGCCCGGATGGTGGAATTGCTGTAGCCTTTCCAGTCGATCTCCTTGCCCGGATGGGTTTCCTGCCGGGCATGGCCATCTGCGAAAAAATACCACAGATCCAGCTGATCGATGGTGGTAGCCGCGCCGTTTTCCTCCCGGAAGAACACGCTGTGGGCCCACTGATAAGGGCCGGTGGTCTCCTTGCGGGGCACCGGGGATTGATAGACCACGATATCCACCCAGCCTTGCCCTTCCACCCGCGGGGACGACGAATCAAACCACGCCGGGGTGAGGGTGCTGGCAGGTGCCTTGGGGGCAGACAGCTGATCCGCTGGGATGCTGCGGGGACTGGGCAGCCAGAATGCTGCCAACAGGCACAGGCAAAGAAACACCGAAGCGGCCACCCACGGCAGCCAGCGGGGCATGGTGCACTGGGGCAGCTGTTCAGCGGCTTCCGGCTGCGGATCGGACGGCCACGGCTCGGCAGATGGCTGTGGCTCGCAGGGGCTTCCCTGCGCTGCATCAGCGTTGCTGCCTTCCGTGCCGCCATTGCCTATACTATCCGCATGTCCGGCTTCGCTTTCAGCCGGGGTTTCCTCCCCCAGCAGGGCCGTGACGGAGGTATCCAGCGCCTCCGCCAGCAGATGCAGCATGGCATAGTCCGGGGATGCCCGGCCATTTTCCCAATGGGATACTGTCTGGCGGGATACATTCACCTGCTGGGCCAGCTGCTCCTGGGTCAGTCCCTGCTGCTTGCGCAGTTGCCGCAGGCATTCATTGAGGCTGGTCATGGCTTGGCTTCCGCAGACAGATGCAGGTAACCCGTAAAGCGCATTTCTGCGCCATCTTCAGTTTCGCCGACGATGCAGTAGCAGATCAGATCCACGGGGTTATCTGGCTCAAAGGTTTCCATCACCCACGTCTGACCCGGCTGGATGGTGGTACTGGTTTCGCCGCACCAGCGGGCAAAGGATTCGCCAGCGTTGTCGCTATAGAGGAAGCGTTCCTCACCATTGAAGAACGTAATCTGATAGCTGATGACGTTAAGGGGCGCGTCGCCGCTGTTGGTGACCAGCTGGGTGAAGGGATAGGCAGGATCGCCAGTATACGGATGAGCGCCGGGAGTCAGATAGATGGTATCGCCTTCCTTGGCGGTAATGGCCAGGAAAGGCTTGCCGGACACAGGTGCTTGTTCTACAAAGAAATCCGCTTTTTCCGGCATGGGCTGCGGCTCGTTGAGGAGTTGAATCACATCGCCAAAAGCCAGCGCGTTGCCGTTGGCATCCACGCCTTCCAACGCAAGGCCGTACCAGCCCGCTTCATAGTCACAGGACATGGTTCGCCACTCAAAATAGGGGTTGTCCTGATTCAGTTCCGCATCCACATACTCGCTCAGTTCCCGGGCAGCGATCACCTCGGTGGAATACACACCGCCCTCGGGGGTGAACTGGATCAGCGTCATCTTTTCGGGGTGGAAGTCAATGCCGTTACGCTCCACCACGTCAAAGCCGATATCCCATCTGGGATCTTCGCCGAATCCCGTTTCCATGAGCCGGGCCTGCAGACGGTGGGGCACCACATCCACATAGGCCTTGGCGGTATCCTCGTTGGCGGGCTGGTTCTGGTACCAGCTCAGAGGATAGTCGGCGGGCAGCACCGGCACGGCGGTGGCTGCGGGCTGAGGTTCGGCGGTGGCGCCCTCTTCGGCGGGGATCACTTCGGGGATCTCCGAAACGTCTGCGAGCATGGGAACAGCGGTAGGATCAGCCTTTGGTACAGCGGTCAGCTCAGGCGCAGGCTCTGCGGTGGCTTCCACAACCGCGGGCACGGCAGGCTCTTCCACCGGCTGGGGCAAAATCGCCCGGACGGTCAGAATCAGGGCCAGACAGACCACCCCAAGAATGCACAGCCACAGCCAGCCGGGCATCTTGCGCTGAGCGGTCGCGGCGGGCTGAGCGGCTGCCTCCGGAATCTCGGTCACGGACAAAAGTTGGCGCAAAGCAGCCATTGCGTCATCATCCGGGGTCATACGGCCGGTTTCCCAATGGGATACCGTCTGGCGGGACACATGCAGCTTGTCCGCCAGCTGCTGCTGGGTCAGGCCTGCCGCCTTGCGGGCGTTGGTCAGTTGTTCATGGAAGGTTGCCATGGGATCACATCCATTCTGTCGTATTGGTTACCATTATACAGAGGTGGAGGCTGCAAGGCAAGCCGAGAAGAGCCGTAAGGCGTTTTTTTGTGTGCAAAAAACGGTTGCCGTCGCCACCACAAACCACCAAAAATGCCGAATTATCAC
This sequence comes from Clostridia bacterium, assembly GCA_017501255.1. GTDB lineage: Bacteria > Bacillota > Clostridia > Christensenellales > Aristaeellaceae > Limiplasma. The sequence continues at coordinate 22,549 of JAFVXE010000059.1, forward strand.
GAATGCTCAGATTCTGAGCGTGACTTTTTCAAGCCCCACCCCCATAATGAAAACAGTATCACGCGCCGCCAAACACGCGGTGGACACACAAAGGAGCTGACGCAGTTGAACTATCTGCTGGGAGAAAAAATTGCACGGGCACGCAATGCCAAAAAGCTGACCCAGGAGCAGCTGGCCTGCCGACTGAACATATCCCGGCAGACCGTCTCCCATTGGGAAAACGACGATTCCCAGCCCAATGTGGAAATGCTGCTGAAACTGATGCAAGTGTTGGAGCTGGAAGCGGGCGATCTGCTGAAGGTGGAATAAAGCTGCGAAAAGCGCATAGGAAAGGCCGTTGCAATGCGAGCGTTGCAACGACCTCTTTATTTGAGTGAAATGTGTTACCGCACAGCCCTGCGGCGGATCATCAGCATACCGGCAGCAGCCAGCAGCATCAGTGCAGCCAACATGCCAATGGGGGTGGCATCGCCAGCCTTGGGGGGCAGCTTCTGCACCGGGGGCTGGGTGGGCGCATCGGTAGCGGCAGGCGCGACCGTGGGGGTGACTTCCGGCGTGGTTTCCGGAGCGGCTTCCCCGGTACGGCTGAGCACGAAGGGACTGAAGGAACCGGTCTCGAACAGCAGACCATTGGCGGTTTCCTCCACCGGGATTTCCTCTGTTGCGCCCAAATCGCTCTTGTTGTACAAGCCATCCAGATAGTGGTGCAGCTTGTACTTCTGGCCGCTCTGATGGCCTTCCGGGAAGGGCAGGTAAATCCACACATTGCTGCCGTGGTTGCCGGGCTTGAGTTCCTCGCCGTCCTTGTCCACCATGCTCAGGTCGTAATGCCAGGCATTGGTGCCCTCGGTGTAGTAGGAAATGAACAGAAGGCTGGCTCCCTCGAAAGGCTTGCCGTTGGGCACCACCACCGTGGGCTCGGTGACAGGATTCTTGCCCAGATCCTTCTTCTGGATGGCTTTTGACTCAAACTGCTTGATCACAAAGTTTTCCGTGGTGCGCCAGAAATAGGTGGGATTGAGGGCGGGACCATCTTCATCCAGCCACTGGATCACGCACAGGTCGGCGAAATACGGCACATTGGCGCTGGCATCCGGCACATAGATGGTGAGTCGGTCATCCTCGGGCACAACGGTGGTGAACGGGTCGTAGCTCAGGGTGATCTTCTCCCCGGGGGTCACCGGCTCAAAGCCATTGGGATAGCCCTTGTCCAGCTCGTAATTCAGACCGGTCTTGCTGCCGCCATTGGGGCCCAGCAGGCTGTTGTTGCCCACGTTGAGCATCCGGTAGCCCAGCGCCCACTGAGGCGCGATGATGTTCAACTTCACCGGGCCGGGCTTGCCCATGCCCTTATTCTGGTCAGGCTGGCCGAAGGAACACTTCAAATGGCCGGTGGACTCATCGTAGGTGATCTGATAGCCGGATTCCGCGGAACCATTCTCCACCACCAGCTGGTCGGCTCCCAAAATGTTGGTATCGGGAACATACGCCAGCCACGGCAGCAGTTCTTCGCTGGGCTGACGGGCGATGCTCAGGGTCTCCATGTCCAGCAGCTGCTGGTTTTCATCGAAAAACAGGTAGCCAAAGCTGGAGGACGCGGTATCCGGCCCATTGTTGCCAAAGGTAATGAGCTGGTCAATAACGCCGGATTCCGGAATGGGCAGGTTTTCCCCGTTATTGTTGCCAAGGCCGCCCAGCAGCCGGTAGTACTTGGCACCCTGAGGCGCTTTCACGCCGGTGATGTAGTCCGTTCCGGCGGTCAGACCCGTATAGGTGATCTGGCCATCCTGCACATCCAGCACCGTGGAATTATCCGCAGGCACAATGCGATCCGCAGGCACAGGCGTGGGCATTTCGGTCTCGAAAGCCTCGTTTTTGCTGTGAGTCAGCGAGACATGAACCTTCTGGTACTTCAGGGGCTGACGGGCTTCATCGTACCAGCCCAGATAGATCCAGAAGTCATTCTCGCTGGGCACCATGATGCCAGCTTCCACAATAGGCCGGGCGATTTGCAGACCCTTATCCGTAAAAGGCGAGCTGTTAGGCCCGGTCACGGGGCCAAAGGGGATACCGGACTCCACGCTGAAAACAGGCTTGGCCTCATTCCGGCTTTCTGCGGTGTTAAAGGTATCCTGCGCATCAGCTTCATCGCTGACCGGATAAAGCACGAACAGATACTTGGGGTCTTCGATGCCTTCCGGCACGCGAATCTGCCAGCGGCCTTCCACCACGGAGCCGTTCCCGCCGGTGGAGGCCAGCGCCTTTACCCAGTCGGTAGCATCATCATTGATGGCAAAGCTCAAAAGGCCATCCGTACAGGTCTGGCTCCCGCTGAGGCCCTCCGGCAGAATCAGGCTCATCTGCGATGCGGGCACTTCCTCAAAGGTGCGGCTCGCAGCCATGGCAGTACCGCTCAGCGCCAGCAGGCACAGCACGCACAGAAGAATAGAAATCCATTTTTTCATATTGCATACTCCCTTTTGTTGGGTTGGGTCAGATTCAGTTACATTATATCGGGAGTATAGCGAAAAGTCACGCTCAGATATTGAGCATCCATGATAAAAGGAGCCTCCGGTTGGTGGGAGGATTCGTAAGGAACAATTTATCCAGCAGCGAAAAAGCAGATGAGCATCCGGTGAAAAACCCGGATGCTCATTTGCGTATGTGCCCCCACAAACGCAATGCACTGGCACAGTGCGTATAATTGCGCCCTCCTAAAACGATGGGAAAGAGGCGTTTCGACTGCTCAACAAATTGGAACTTTATCAACTATTTCGTTTGAAGTTTATATCGGCTTTTCTTGCCTGAGCGCACAGATCCTTTGTCTGCAACTTGTATTCCTTACCATTCTTGATAAAATGTGTTCCGCATTGTCTGAATTCGAAAGACACGTTTTTCCTGATACACTGTGCTCTGATCCCGAGCACCCAATCGTAGTCAAGCGGTCTTGCATTCGTGTCCGATTCACCGCCGACAACCACAAGTTCAATACCGTCAAGATATCGTTCTATATCAATGGCTTCGATAAGCGGTTGAGCCGTTATGCACTTATGCTTGATCGGAAGCCTTTGGAAAATGCCGAGCTTATAGTTTGCATTCTTTTGATTCTCAACCGTACAGCAAACGACCACGTTCTCATAGCCGTCATCCCAATCATCGGGGATGCAGTCCATAAATCTGTCGATACGCTTGGTGAGAAAGAGAAAGATACAATCCTTGCGCTCCTTTATCATTTGCCAGCATTCTGGGCGCCATGCATCCGCTTCCTCAATCAGAAAATCGGTGGAAAAGCAGGTATATACAATGCCGGATTTCATTTTGTAATTACCGTTCTTTAAGTGTTCTATGGGCTTTGCAAAGTCCTTTGTTTTTTCAATGATACCTGTATCAACGCCACGCTTTGCGTCGCCCTTGTGGATATAGCAATAGAGGCAGCCGTCGCTGCACTTTTTGCAACCTCTCCACGGATTCCACATCGCCATATTCTCACCTCGTCAAATTCGGGTTTATCGCTTTCATTCTATCACAGCAGTACACAAAACCACAAGCCAACAAAGGCTTGCGGTTTCATTATTTGCATAATGGTAAGTGAAGGATAACTCCTTCCTTTCCATCACCCTTACTGATGCAACAGCTTTTTTCATTTCTCAGCCTTATGGCGCTGACTGCTGCACGGAGGTAATCTCCGGCTTTTCCTTGCGGAAGGGCGCTGTCAGCTTCATCATCCTGCGTCGTCTGCGCTCCTTGGCTTCCAGCCGTTCACCCAGATCACGGGCGCCTACGCCGTACACCAGATACAGAATCACGCCGGAAACGATCATAATGAATACCGTGGAGGCGCACCGGCGTCCGGAGGCATTTATGTTGTAGCCGTCACGGCCTTCCTCGGCGCACATATTCTGAATGACCATGGCGTAGGACTTGCCATAGCTGGAATGGAAGGTGGCGGACATATCGTACTCGGTAAAGAGTGCGTTGAAGTTAAGCGCAAAAACCGCCAGCACGCTGGGCAATATGATGGGCAGCTTTACCTTCATGAAGGTCCAGAATCCACTTGCGCCAAGGTTCTTGGCAGCGTCCTCCAGTTCCTCGTCAATGGCGTAGAATGCTGCTTTGATCATACGCAGGGCGAATGGTAACTTGACCACCGTGTAAGCCATCACAATCAGGAAACGCACGTTTTCCCTCATGTACAGATTCTGGTTGAACACATACCAGACGCTTTCAGAGTTAAAGTAGGTGCGGTAGGAGTAGCAAATCAGGATAGTCGGCAGCAGCCACGGGAACAACAGACTGTATTCCAGTACGGTTCCACGCTTCTTCCCCTTGTTTTTGAAGATATAGTTCACTGCCACCACCACGATGACGCAGGCAAGGGCTGCCGCCAGTGCCGATAGCACGAAGCTGAGCCGGATACCGCCCACGGTATCCGCATTGGCAAACAAGCCGGAAATGGAGTTTTCACGGATACGCACTTTGCCCCGGTTGGTAAGGAACTCATAGTCCCTGGCTCCAAAGAAGTTGATCAGCGTAAACTCGCTCAGGCTCAGGGATTTGGAGCGAATGGCGGGATAGTTCTGGAAGGCGAAGAGCACGATCATCACCACAGGGGTCATGTAGATGATGAACAGCACATAGGCGTAAATATGAGCAAAGATATTCGCCACCGGGTTGCTAATCTTCTGCTTGACCAGCTTGGCCTTGGTTTTGCTGACGCTCAGGTAGTGGCCCTTGCGCTCGTAATTGCTCAGCACCGTCAAAAGAACGATGGTGAACATGGCCAGAATGATGGACAGAAGCGCAGCACGTGCCTGAGGGAACGCTTCATCCGCTATGGACGAACCCGCCAGACGGACGATTTCCGGGTTGATGGAGTCATAGCCCAGCAAAGTGGGAGCGCTCATGGCGCACAGACCGGTGATGAAGGTCATAACCGTCAGGGAGAACATGGTGGGGATCAAGGTCGGGAAAACCACCTTGAGCAGCACTGTAAAGGGCTTTGCACCCATGTTCCGGGCTGCTTCCACCGTGTTGTAGTCAATGCCACGGATGGCGTTGCGCAAAAACAACATATGGTTGGAGGTACACGCAAACGTCATGGTGAACAGAACCGCATTGAAGCCGGAGAACCAGTCCTTCTTCATGCCCGGGAACACTTTGATCAGCCAGCTGGTAAGGATGCCGTCAGAATCATACAGGAACAGGTAACCTGTCACCAACGCCACGCCGGAATAGATCAGGGTGGTCATGTAACCCATTCGGAGCACCTTGGCGCCTTTGATATCGAAATACTCGGTCAAAAGCACGATGCTCACGCCCACCACATTGACCGTTACCACCAGGCACAGCGCCAGTTTCAGGGAATTCCACACAAACCGGGGCATATTGCCTGCAAAGAAGAAACGGATCACCGCCAGCGGGTCAATCTGACCCGCTGCATTCTTGGTGGTAAAAATCTGGGTGATGGTATTCAGACAGGGCAGCAGCATGAAGCCGAAGAAAAGGTACACGAAAAACGCTGTACCAAAGACCTTCCAGATCAGATCCGGCTTCAGCCACGCAGGGGCTTTGCTTTTCATTCCGTCAGCCTCCTTACTGCTTTGCGTAGCTCATCACATCGGCCTTGTGGATGCCCACGGTCACCTTTTCGCCCGGCTCATAAATATTGATGCCGTCGTTTTTCTCGATCACCTTCAGGGTCTGTGCGCCGGTATTGATGTAATACTTAATGTACAGGCCATAGTACTCACGGCTTTCGATCTGGCCCTCCACCTGGGTTTCATCCTCCTCGGCGGGACGGTTCACCCGAAGCCGCTCCAGACGGACGAAATGATTTTCATCCGCAGACAGGCCCATCTTCTGGGCAATTTCGTCCTCAATGCGATTGATATCACCGATGAAGTTACACACGAATTCAGTGGCGGAGTGGTTGTAGATCTCATTGGGCGTGCCGATCTGCTCAATGTAGCCCTTATTGAATACGGCGATACGGTCGGAGAGGGTCAGTGCCTCCTCCTGATCGTGGGTTACATAGATGGTGGTAATACCGAAATCCTTCTGCATCTTTTTCAGCTCATTGCGAAGCTGCACACGCAGTTTGGCATCCAGATTGGACAGGGGCTCATCCATACAGATGATGGCAGGGCCTGTAACCAATGCACGGGCGATGGCCACACGCTGCTGCTGGCCGCCGGACAACTGACTGACTGCCTTTTTCAGTTGTTCATCGCTCAAATCCACTTTTCGGGCGATTTCCCGCACCTTTTCGTCAATTTCAGTCTTTTTCAGCTTTTTCACTTTCAGGCCGAAAGCGATATTGTCATAGACCGTCATGGTGGGGAACAGCGCATAGCTCTGGAAAACGATACCGATGTTTCGCTTTTCGATGGGCACATGGGTAATGTCCTCATCGTTCACGTTCACCGTGCCGCTGACCGGCTCAATGAAACCGGTAATGGTGCGCAGCGTGGTGGTCTTGCCGCAGCCGGAAGGCCCCAGAAAGGTAAAGAATTCCCCTTCCTTCACATCCACGTTGATGTTATGCAGGGCTTCGAAATCATCAAATTTGACCACGATATTCTTCAGTTCAATCATACTGTACAACCTCTCAGAGGAGAATGGAGCAGCCCGGAGGGGATGACCCGCCATCGCCGCATGAAGCCTGCCGCCACAGCAGGCTGATGATTCTACGAAAGGCGGGCCCGATCATGTCAGGCCCGCCATATTCAGGCTAAACCGCTAAGCGGTTACATCCTTTGGCTTACTGAGCAGCCTGCGTCAGGGTAGCCCAGTCCAGATTGTCCCAATCGGGCTCAGCGGGAGCGGCAGAGTTGTCGGCCCAATAGAAGCCCAGGTTGGTCATGATGTTGGTCCACTCGCTGTTGTGAGCGCCCACATACTCGGCGTAGGTCATATCGGTGCCTTCCACCTTGTTGAGCGCGAAGTTCTTCAGGGTGTAAATCTGGGGGATGTCCTCGCCGTAGATTTCAGCCACAGCGCCTTCGTGGCAGGGGAAGGAGTCGAACTCGTCAGCCCAGGCAGCCTGCACTTCAGCAGAGCCGAACCACTCGGCGAAAGCCTTCACAGCAGCGGTTTCTTCTTCGGTGCGGCCTTCACGTTCCAGCACGCCCAGATACTTGGCGATGTAGTAGGTACCGTCGGCGATTTCAACCAGAGCCCAGTTTTCGGGTTCCAGAGCGCCAACCAGGGGATTTTCGCTGCCGGAAGCGGCATCGTCAACCTTGCCGTACAGAGAAGAGGAATAGAAAGTGGAAACCTGCACGTCGCCACGGTTCAGGGGATCGAAGCCGTAGCTGTCGCCAGTGAAGACGCCGTTCTGGCAGTACTGCCACAGGGTCTTCCAGCCTTCCACGGAGATGCCGCCAGCGGGGCTGGTGGGATCGGTGAAAGCGTAGAGCATGGAGTTGTTGATGTTGCCGTTGGTGGTGCCGCCAACCTTGCCCTGACGATACCAGGTGTAGCCGCAGTTCACGATGTCAGCCCAGTGCTCGAAGGAAATCTTCTCGCCCTTGGTGCCCAGATCGTCGGTACGGTAGAGCATCAGGATGTTCTGGATAACCAGACCATAGGCCTTGCCGTCATACTTGTACTGGCCAACCTGATCGGCCCAGGTGGGAGTCCAATCAGCGATCTTCAGGTTCTCATAGGTGCCGTTGACCAGCTGAGACCAGCGCACTTCGTTGAGACCGAAAATGATGTCGCCGTCCTTGTTTTCGTTGGCGGCCTGGATGGCAGCGGTGTCGCCGGAGATAACGGCGTTGTCATCCATAGAAATGGTGAAGCCGGCGTTCTTGGCTTCATTCACCAGCCAGTTGGCACGCTCGGTGGAGTTGGAGTTGGAATAGATACGGATGGTGTAGCCGGAATAATCTTCAGCGGATGCAAAGCTGCACAGGCTGAGAACCATTACCAGCGCAAGAATGATGGAAACAACCTTTTTCATGAGTGGTTCCTCCTTTTGAATTGTAACGGGCAGCGCCCTCATCTGGAAAATAGTATACCATATCTTCCATCGAATGTAAAGGGAAACGTTTGCATAAACCCGGAAATCCGGATTCAGCTACCAGGATTGAAAGCAGCTCCTGCATATCCGCTGATCAGCCCCGCACAACGCCTTTGCGCAGGATGATGTTGGCATACAGGGCCTTTTCGCCGGTCTGCACCACGCAGTAGGCCTTGCGGCAGCGATCGATGAACGCATCATGCTCCATGAATTCAAACTTGGCGGTTGGCAGATCGGTATCGGCAATTTTGCGGAACTCCGCCCAGATGGGCGCTTCGTTGCCGGGGAACATTCCGTCCGGCACCTCCATCACAGCCAGAGGGGCTTCCACAAAATCATCCAGCGGGAACAGGTCAATGATGCCCTGCATCATGGCTGCGCCATCATGACCATCCGCACGCACTACCCGCTGACCCACGGATGCGCCGGGGAAGTTGCCGTCGGAAATCACCAGTTCATCACCATGACCCATTTCGGCAATGATCTTGAGCAGTTCGGGGGAAACAACGGGAGAAATCCCTTTCAGCATATTCGAAACCTCCTTGCGATCGATGAATTATGCCAGCGTGTACGCTGCCACGCCAATGAACATCAGGATGGCTGCCACCGTTTCCATGGACAGGGCGGTAGAGATGTACTCGCCATCGTCACCCACATCCGCAAACAGCGGGATGATGAAGGGCGCAGGCAGCGTGCAGCCCAGCAGCAGCGCCACAAACAGGGGCTTGTCAAAGGGCACGATGCTGAACACCACCAGCGAGGACAGCACCAGCAGAATGGCCATCACCACAATGCGCAATACCACAGTAATGGCAACCGGCTTGAGCAGTTCCTTGCGGAAGCACAGCTTGTAGCCCACAATGATGAGAATGCAGCCGGATACGGGAGCCGTCACAAAGGCGATGGTATCCGTGATGAGCTTGCCCACAGGAGAGGACAGCGCCAGCTTGCCTACGCCCAGCATTCCCAGCACAACGCCCAGCAGCGTGCCGATAAAGGCGGGATTGGTCAAAGCGCTCTTGGCCAGCGCCTTGGGGTTGGTCTTGCCGGTGCTGACCGCTTGCAAGGTGATCAGATAGGTGGTGTACGCAGCCAGCGTCTGACCGATATCCACCATGGCGAAGATGTGGGACTGACCGGCATACAGCAGCCCGAACAGCGCATAGCCCAGCATACCGCCTTCAAAGTTGGTCAGCAGGAAGGGCATATACTTGTCATAGGGCTTCACAAAGCGTTTCAAAAGGAAACCCATGGCCAGACCCATACCGCAGGCGACAAACACCACCACGAAGGTCAAAGCGATCTTGCCGGAATACTCAGCCGTAAAGAAGGCGTTGAACAAAACCACCGGCAGCAGCACACTGCCCACCAGCGAATTGATGCCCGCCAGACCCTCAGCGGAGAAGATCTGTTTTTTGTTGCACAGCCAGCCAAGGCCAAACATCAAAAGCACAGGGAACACCATTTCCAGAATGGAAAGAAACATGGGGATATCACCTCAGATTCAGAATGAGACCGTAGAAAGAAAGCCAGAGGGGATACCTCTGGCTCAGAGTGTCTGCATACGTGCTTACTTGGCGTGGATGGCATCCTGGAAGAACTCGTAGGCTTCCTTGTCGGTGTAGCCTTCGTGAACGATCTTGCGGATGGCCTGGGACATTTCCACAGCGTGGGGGCTCTGGAAGATGTTGCGGCCCATATCCACACCACGGGCACCGCCCTGAATGGAGCGGTAAGCCAGCGTCATGGCTTCGTCTTCGGGCAGCTTCTTGCCACCGGCAACCACGATCGGCACGGGGCAGGCAGCCACGATCTCTTCAAAGTTGTCGCAGTAATAGGTCTTCACGATGTGAGCGCCCATTTCAGCAACAATGCGGGTAGCCAGCTTGAAGAAGCGGTCGGTGCGCTCCATGTCCTTGCCAACAGCCACAACGCCCAGCGTGGGGATGCTGTAGCGCAGACCGGCGTTGATCACCTTGCTCAGGTTATCGATGGAGGACAGCTGACCATCAGCGCCGATGAAGGTCTGCACGGCCATGCAGTCGGCGTTCATGCGGATGGCATCCTCGATGTCCACAGCCACCACTTCGTGGCTCAGGTCATCGTTGAGCATGGAAGAACCGCTGGAAACACGCAGGGCAACGGCCTTGCGGTTTTCCGGGGGCACGCAGGTGCGCAGGGCGCCACGGGTGCCCATCAGGCAGTCGATGTTGGGCATCAGCTTGGGAATCACCAGGTCCAGACGCTCCAGACCGGCGGTGGAACCCATGAAGTAGCCATGGTCAAAAGCGAACATCACAGTGTTGCCGCTCTTGGGATCGAAAATGTTGGACAGGTGCTTCTTCATGCCCCAGTCCAGATGAGCGGCGCCCTTCACGTAGAAGCCGCCGTTATTGGCAAATGCCACGTCGGTTTGATAATCCTTTGCAACTTTCAGACCGTCTTTATCAGCCATGGGAATCAAACTTCCTTTCTGTGAACAATTGTAATGATGCCGCATCATTGGCGGCTTGCGGGGCGAATGCAGCGTCATGCCGCGGCATTCACCATAAGAGGAGGGGCCCCGAAGGGCTCCTCCTGTATAGGGATGGTAAGACGATTAGAAGGGATAGTTGGCCACGTTCTCAGCGGTGAACACAACGCGCTCGGGCAGCAGCACGACGCCGTTGTTCACTTCAGCGGTCTCCTGGCCTTCAACCAGATCGCCATTGGCAAGGATGGTCACATCGCCGATGCCGGGGACGTTCACAACATCGCCAACCTTCACTTCGTTGCCAGCGGACACGTAAGCAGCCAGGTAGCAGCCCAGGGCGCCCTGAATGCCGCAATCCCACAGACCCCAACGGGTGCAGATGCCGCTCTCCAGATAGGTGGTCATGCCGGAGGGGGGGCAGAAGCCGGTGATGGTCACATCAGCAGCGGTCAGGCCCTTGTTGGCAGCAGCAGCGCACTGGCCGGGCAGAGCGGTGGAGTCGTTGCAGATGATCAGGTCGATATCGGCATAAGCATCGAAGATGGATTCGCCAACGCTCACGGACTGAGCGGGATCCTGGTTGGAGTAGAAGGGCTCGCTCACAGCAACCCAGCTGGGATAGGTAGCCTTGATGTATTCATCGCCAGCCACGTACCAGGAGTTCTGGTCAGCAACGGAGGGGTTGGAGAAGTGCCACACATACTTGACTTCGCCGGTGACATCCACGCCGCGTTCCTTCAGGGACTCAACGCCCATTTCAACCAGCATCGGGCCGAGGACGTCAGCGGTGCCCTGAGAGATCATCAGAGCGCGGGAGTCGGGGGAAACGTCGGAGTCCCAAGTGCTGACGTAGATGCCAGCTTCCTGAGCTTCCTGCAGCTTCTCATCCAGAGCGGTAGCATCGACGGAAGAGATGCAGATAGCGTCCACGTCCTTGTCGATGGCCTGCTGGATCAGCTCCAGCTGGGTGGTAACGGAAGCGTCGGGGGAACCGATGTAGTCAACGGTCAGGCCCCACTCGGCGGCGTACTTCTGAGCGCCATCATTGGCAGCCTCGAAGAAAGAGTTACCGGAAACCTTGGGGATGAAAGCAACCGTCATGCCGTCAACGGGGCTCTTGGCCTCAGCGAAGGCAGCGGTCATGCTGAGCATCATGCACAGCACGAGGATGATAGAAACCAATTTCTTCATAGTGATGTCCTCCCTTTTATTTATCTCAAGAGGGTGTTCTCCATCCCTCCTGAAAATCGGTGTTATGCGGCCGAAGCCTTTTTCTTCCGGCGTTTGAACAGCCCGGAAAGCATACCCTGACCAGCGATCTCACGGCCCAAAACCACCAGCACCAGAATGATGCCCACGGGCAGGTCCAGGTTCTGGGTGTCCACATTGAAGCAGATGGGCAGACCGTAGCGCAGGAAGCAGATGATCAGCGAAGCCAGTACCGTGCCAAGGATGCTGCCCTTGCCGCCGGTGTTGAGGGTGCCGCCCAGCACGACCGCAGTGATGATGGCCAGCGTGTAACTGGCACCGTGGTTATACTTGGCAGAGTTCATGTTGGCGGTGAGCAGGATGCCGGCCAGCGCAGCGCTGACAGCGGAAAGCACGTAGGTGCTCATGATGGTGGCCCGGGTATTGATGCCGGAATATTCGGCCGCCTGCTGGTTGACGCCGATCAGGTACAGCCGCTCGCCGTACTTGGTGCGGTGCAGGATCCATACGCACAGCAGAATGAGCACGATATAGATCACAATCTGCATGGGGATGCCGAAGATTTCGCCCTTGCCCAGGAAGCGGAAGTCTGTGTAGACCTTGCCCTCCTTGTTGGGGAAACCACTGATGCCCTGATAGGCGGGGGTAGCAGACATACCGGAAACCAGCAATGCAAGGCCGGAGTAGAGGAAGCTGCCGCCCAGCGTAACCACCATGGGCTGCACGCCGCAGTAGGCGATAAAGAAGCCCGACAGCAGACCGCACAGCGCAGCGATGATTACCGCACACAGGGTAGCGACCCAAATATTCACCCCGGCATCGCTCCACAGCACGCCGATGATGATACTGGTCAGACCGATGATGGACGGGGCCTGAATATCAATGCCGCCGGTGATCATAACCAGCGTGACAAACAGGGAAATGATGCAGACGCTGATGTAGTTGACCACGCTGTTCATCAGCTTGTCAGCACGCAGGAACTTAGGATTGGCGATGCCGAACACCGCACATTCCACAATCAGGAAGATGACCAGGAACAACTCCCAATGCTTGAAGACCTTTTTCAAAGCGTTTTTCATGCTTCCAGGCCTCCTTCCGTAGCACTTGTGGCCGTTCTGGACAGAAGACGCTTTCTTCTGGACATTTCGATGGAACGACGCTGAGCCAGTGCGTCCACCACAACGATCACAATCAGCATAATGCCGGTGATGGTGTTATCGTACGTGGGCGGCAGGCCGATGAAAACCAGCAGACGGCTGATGGAAGCCATGATGACTGCGCCGATGGCAGCGCCGATCATGTTGCCCAGGCCGCCGGAGAGGGAAATACCGCCCAGCACACAGGCTGCGATAGCAGTCATTTCGTATCCGTTACCGGCAACCGTCATTACCTGACCATACTTGGAGGCGAACACGAAACCGCCCAGACCTGCGAACATACCGCACAGCACATAGGCCAGCAGCTTGGTGCTCTTTACATTGATACCGACCAGATTGGCGCCGCCGGCATTATCGCCCACCGCAATGAAGTACTTGCCCTTGCGGGTCTTGGTAAGCACGATGTGAGCGATGGCAACCAGCGCAATGGCGATGGTGTAGAACAGGGTGATCTCCGCAAAGAGCACCTTGTTGCCGTATGCGCCGATGGTGCCGTTGAAGTTTTCAACGGTGCGTCCGTCGGAAACCAGGAAGATCAGACCACGGATGATGCCGTTGGTACCCAGGGTGAAGATCAGGGAGGGAACGCCGAAGAGGGCGACGCCCAAACCATTGACCAGACCCACCAGAGCGCCAACGCCGATGCACACGGCGATCATGGTAACCACGCTGCCATCCTGCTGAGCGATCAGACCGGTCATGGCGGCGGTGAGGCCCAAAGTTGCGCCGATGGAAACATCGATTTCACCGGTCATGATGACAAAGGCGATACCGATGGCCAGCAAAGTGTACATGGTTGCGTTGTTGAAGCAACCGATGATGCTGGAATACTTAAAGAAGGAAGGATCTACGATACCGGTAATGATGAACAGCACCACCAGGAAGATCAGGCTGGACATCCACCGGGCTTTCAGCAGGTTTTTCATGTTACTGTTCCACCGCCTTTTCATTCTTGATGCCGAAAGAGGCGCTGGTCAGCACATCCTGCGTAATCTCATCGTGCTGGAATTCGCCGTTGATGCGACCCTGGAACACGGTGATGGCACGGTCGGCCAGTTCCACGACCTCCTCAATATCGGAGGAAACCATCAGTACAGCAACACCGGCTTCCTTCAGCTGACGGATGATGTTGTACACGTCCGCACGGGCTGCGGCGTCGATACCGCGGGTGGGCTCGTCCAGAATGACCACTTTGGGCTGCGTAGACAGGGAACGGGCGATGACCACCTTCTGCTGGTTACCGCCGGACAGGCTGCCGATCAGGTCATCCAGAGAAACGATCTTGGTACGGAAGTCATCCACGTACTTCTGGGAGATCTCCTTCTGGCGGCGGCGGTTCATGTCTATCCGGCCGATTTCCTTGGAGCCCAGCAGAGCGGAAGTGGTATTGGAAGAGATGGAGCGAATCTTGAACAGACCATGATAGTGACGGTCTTCGGGCACAAAGTTGATGCCTTCCTGCAGCACCTGCTTGGTGGAATAGCCGGTGATATCCTTACCATCCAGCTCCACAGTGCCGTTGAGCGTCTTGTCCCGGCCGAAAATGGTGCTGATCAGCTCGGTACGACCTGCGCCAACCACGCCTGCGATACCCAGAATCTCACCGGGGTACAGGTCGAAGGAAATATCGGCGAAGCCGTATCCGCACAGATTGCGAACCTTCAGAACGGGTTCCACGCCTTCATACTGAATAGCCTTGTAGTTGCCGCTGCCATCATCCCGCATTTCAGCGTCGTCAGGCAGCAGACCACGGATCAGCATTTCCTTGGTGAAGTTCTCCACCGGGCCTTCCAGCGTGATCAGACCATCCTTCATGATGGCCACGTTGGTGGCAATCTCAAACACCTCGTTGAGGCGGTGGGTGATGTAAATCATGCTGATGCCCTTCTGTTTCAGGTCCTGCACCACCTTGAAGAGGCTCTGAACCTCGCTGAAGGTGAGGGCGCTGGTGGGCTCATCCAGAATGAGCACCTTGGCTTCACGCATCAGACCACGGAGAATCTCCACCAACTGCTGCTCGGCAATGGAAAGGGTGTTGGCTTTGCGCTGCAGATTCAGGTTGAATCCCAGACCTTCCATGTGCTTTTCCAGACGCTTCTTCAGATCGGCTTCCTTTTCATTGAAGCCCATCAGGATGTTCTCCAGAACCGTCATGTTGGGGAACAGCAAAGGCTCCTGGGGCACCAGATAGATGCCTTCGGCCAGTGATGCGGAGGGCTTGCCCAGCTTGAGCAGCTTTTCGCCCATGTAAATCTCGCCCTCATCGGCCTGATAAATGCCCATGATGATCTTGACCAACGTGCTCTTGCCGGCGCCATTGCCGCCGATCAAAGCGACCACGGATCCCTGCGGAACTTGCAGATCAATACCCTTCAGCACAACGTTGATGCCGAACGACTTTTTGATCCCCCGAACCGTTAAGCCGGAAGCCTTGTTCAAAGGCTCGTTCATGTGTAAACCCTCCACAGTGCATAAATGTTTTATGTAACGTTATTTTGTTTACGCTGTTATTCTATCGTTTCGCAGATCATTTGTCAATACCAAAATCAAAATTCATCCGTTGAGTAACCGCTAAAACGTTTGAATCGGCCAATTCTGTATCGATATGGAATTTTATTTCCCCTATCGGACACATTTTGGTTACACAAAAGTTTCGTAAGCAAGTTTTTTCCTTCTTTTTCATTGACAGCCAAACCAGCTCATGATATACTGTAAACGGGTTACATTTGTCACACTCCAAAA
The DNA here is from genome assembly GCA_017501255.1 of Clostridia bacterium. Classification (GTDB taxonomy): domain Bacteria; phylum Bacillota; class Clostridia; order Christensenellales; family Aristaeellaceae; genus Limiplasma. Next base: position 38,153 of record JAFVXE010000059.1, read on the forward strand.
CTTTTGATTAAGGATGGCCTGCATGGATTACGAAGATGCCCTGATGGCCAAAGCGGCCTGGTATTACTACTTTCAGGATATGACCCAGCAGCAGATCTCCGAGCGTATCGGTATCAGCCGTATCCGGGTAATCCGCCTGTTGGAAAAAGCCCGTCAGACCGGCATGATTCAATTCAGTCTGCGCAAGGGCAATGAGGAACGCCTGAAAATCGAAAAGCAGCTGATGGAAACCTATGGGCTGGAGGATGTCTTCGTGGTGCCGAGCCCGGAGGATCCCCAGCAGATCAACGCCAATATAGCGGAAGCAGCCAGTATGTACATCCGCGAGCGGCTCAACGAAAGCAGCGTTATCAATATCGGTTACGGCGATACGCCCAGCCGGGTGCTGAACAATCTGGCCACTGTGGCGGAGCAGACCATCACCTGCGTCTCCCTCACCGGCGGCGTCAGTTACTATCTGCCCAATGCCCGCAGCAATGTTTTCAATGCAAGGCTGTATCTGATCCCCGCTCCCCTGCTGGCATCCAGCAAGGAAATGGCCGATGCCATCCATCAGGAAAACAGTGTTAAGGAAATCAGCCGGATGATCTCCCTGGCACAGCTCACCGTGGTGGGTATCGGCTCCATGGATCAGGCGGCTACCATCGTACATTCCGGCATTCTCAGTAGCAACGATCTGCAATACCTGGCCATGCAGGGCGCAAAGGGCGATATTCTCGGTCATTTCATCGATGAGAACGGACAGCTGATCCACAGCTCCATCGAGGATCGGCTCATCGCCACCTCCACCGACAAACTGTGCCAGCTGAACAACGTGATCGGCGTGGCTGCCGGTAAAGTGAAGGCCGAGGCCATTCTGGCCGTTCTGAAAGGGCGCATCCTGGATACCCTCATCACCGATACCGATACCGCCGAAGCCATTCTGGCAGCGGATCACCGGCTCTAACCGCTCAGGAACAATAGAAGCAAAACATTCTATTCTAATAGGTAGTCAACATGAAAGGGAGGACCTCAAATGGCACAACAATACCTGATGGCTGTTGACGCAGGCACCGGCAGCGTTCGGGCCGTGCTCTTCGATACCGAAGGCAAGCAGCTGGGCTGCGTACAGCAGGAATGGACCCACGCAGAAGATCCCCGTTTCCCCGGCAGCATGGATTTTGACTGGGTGCACAACTGGGAACTGGCCAGCGGCTGCATCAAGGGCGTTCTGGCTGAAACCGGCATCGACCCCAAGGACATTGCCGCTGTCAGCACCACCTGTATGCGCGAGGGCATTGTTCTGTATGATGCAGACGGCAAGGAAATCTGGGCTTGTGCAAACGTGGACGCCCGCAGCAACGACGAAGTGGGCGAACTGATCCGCATGAATCCCGAACTGGAAAAAGAGATTTACAGCCTTTCCGGCGAAACCTACGCTCTGGGCGCTCTGCCCCGCATTCTGTGGGTCAAGAACAAGATGCCCGAGATTTACGAGAAGACCGCCATGGTGGGTATGTTCAACGACTGGCTCATCTACAAGCTGACCGGCGTGCTGGCTGTAGAGCCTTCCAATGGTTCCACCACCGGTATTTTCAATCTGGAAACCCGTGCATGGGATCCTTCCATTATGCGCAAGGTGGGTCTGAAGGACGACATCTTCCCCCCGGCAGCCGAGTGCGGTCAAGTGATCGGTCAGGTGAACGAGAAGGGCGCTGCCGATACCGGTCTGGCCGTTGGCACCAAGGTGGTCACCGGCGGCGGCGACGCACAGCTGGGCTGTGTGGGCGTTGGCGTGGTGGATCCCAGCCAGGCGGCCATTTTCGGCGGCAGTTTCTGGCAGTATGAGTTCAATACCCCCAATCCCAAGACTGACGAAAAGTGCCGTGTGCGTGTGAATTGCCACGCTGTGCCCGGTATGTGGCAGTATGAGGCCCTGGCTTTCAAGCCCGGCCTGACCATGCGCTGGTACCGGGATGCCTTCTGTCAGGAGGAAGTGCGCAAAGCCGCTGAACTGGGCACCGATCCCTATCAGCTGATGAACGAGGAAGCCGCCAAGATTCCCGCCGGCTGCTACGGCATGATGTGCACCTTCAGCGATGTGATGAACTTCATTGCCTGGCGGCACGCTGCCCCCACCTTCACCAACTTCGACTTCGATCCCGAGAAGTTCAACAAGTACACCTTCTACCGTGCCATCATGGAAAACACCGCCATGATCGCCAAGGGCCACATGGAACTGGTGCACGAAGCCACCGGTAACCGCCCCAGCGAAGTGGTGTTCGCTGGTGGCGCCAGCAAGGGCGACATCTGGTGCCAGATCGTCAGCGATGTGCTGGGCCTGCCGGTGAAGGTGCCCGTTGTGCGTGAGGCCACCGCTCTGGGCGCTGCCATTCTGGCGGGCTACGGCGTTGGCATCTACAAGGACATCAGCGAGGCTTCCCGCCGTCTGGTGAAGTGGGCCAAGGTGTACGAGCCCAACATGGAAAACCACGCCGTCTACAACGAGATGTTTGCCACCTGGCGCAAGGTGTACGATGCTCAGCTGGCCCTCAGCGACGAAGGCACCACCCGCTATATGTGGGTTGCTCCCGGTCTCCAGTAATGGCTTGCATTGATCAAAAAGAATAACAGAGGAGGAACCGTTATGTATATCATCCACGAAAATGATCGTGAATACCGTTTCGGCGACAGCGGCCCCAAGTACCTGATGAAAGGCCCCCGCATGAACTTTGCCATGGTGCAGTTCCAGCCCGGCCAGGATTTCAAGGCCCACTACCACAATATTATGGAAGAAAACTTCTTCATTCTGGAAGGCGAAGTGGACGTAATCGTTGACGGCGTGGTGAATCACCTGACCCCCGGCCAGCTGATCCACATCGAGCCCGGCGAAATCCATTATGTGCGCAATCCCTACGACAAGCCCGTGAAGATGATCTCCACCCTGGCTCCCTTCACCGATCCCGACAAGGTGGATGTGGAGAATTACACCTGGTAAGCCGTATGAACAGGCCGCAGAGGGACCATCCCCCCTGCAGGGTATGGGCAGAGCCCATGCACCTTGCGCCTTTGATCGAATCGCATGGATTGATCGACAGTCTGAGAGCTTCGGATTCTGTTCCGAAGCTCTTTTTCCTATCCAGATTTGCTGAACACGGCAGCATCCTGCGAAAACGCAGCCTGCGAGGCTGCCGGGCATCCTCGGTAATCCATGTTATTTCCCTTTGCAGGCGCACACCGGCCTTATCGCAATTCACCATTGTCAGAAGACCTCTATACAGTCCACCTGCATCCCTCTATCATAACGCTGCCGCAAACCGTGCACACTATCCGCATGATGGATGCGGAGGTACTTGATATGCTATGGATTCTTCCTGTTGCCGGCCTTGTTTTTCTGACCATTTATCTGCTCATGGCAAACCCATTCAGACATACACCCCCAATCCGTCAGGCGCCTCTTGCAGATGCGCTGCCGGATTATCTGCAAACACTGGCAGCCCGCCCCATCCGGCGTTCGCCGGTTCATTTGCGAACCCATCCGCATATGCAGCGCAAGCTGGAGTCGTCCCTTCGTTTTCTCAACCAGCTGCCCCGGGAAGAACTGCTGCCGGCTGCCCAGTGGCTCAACGACCACGGGCGGATGCTACAGGAAGAAGCCGCTGCTTTACGTCAGTCGCTGAAAAAAGCGCCAGCGCTGCCCGCTTTCCAGGACGGAGAAAGCCGCATTGGCTGCTTTGCCCGGTTGTTTTTTGCTCACAACAATGCAGAAGTAACCGCTCACCGATTGAGTCAGGCGGTGGAGGCGTGGCAGCAGGAGGTGCCCTTCACCGTTCGTGAACTGGAAGCGTTGCTGCCTGCGCTGAAAAATGCCCTCATGACCCTGCTGTGCGACCTTGCCGGTCAATGCGCAGATGAGCAACATATTCTTGCTGCGGCAGATGAAACTGTGGCACAGCTGGAAAACCAGCAGGAAAAAAAGGCTGCCAAACTCTTTGAACAGCACCGGCACCACCGGCTGTATCTGTCCCGGCTCACTGCCTGCGTTCGCAAAGCGCCGGAAGGGGATGCTGCCCTTTGGATGCGGCAACTGCCGCTGATCTTTTCAGAATCCGATGAACAGCTGACCGAAGAGGAACGGCTGCATCAAAGCGAGGCGGTGCGTTGGGTCAGCAATGCCATCAGCTCCTTGCAACAGCTGGACCATTTGCCCTGGAAACAGCTGCTGGAAAGCTGGAGCCAATGCCACAGGCTGTTTTTGCAGGATGCAACCTACGCTGCCATGGATGCGGAAAGCCGCAACCGCTACCGTCAGTTGGCGGGAGAAATCGCCCGGTTCGGTTTTCTCAGCGAACGGATGGTCTGTGAAGCCGCTCTGAACCTTGCCAGCGGCTATCCCGCCGAGGATATCCGTTCACACACCGGCTTCTATCTGTTGGACGAAGGCTTATCTGCGCTGTTTCAGGCTCTGCGGCTGAAATCCAGCATCCGCTTACGGTTTCGACTGGGAATGAATGTAACCAAACCATGGCGGTATTTGTGCATTGGCTTGTTTGTGATGGTTCTCCTCCTTTTGATACTGCTGGGTTCCTCTCCCCTATTGTGGCTGCTGGCCGCTATTTTGCTGAGCGTCAGCCTTGCCCGGATGTTTCGTCCATTACTCCAGCGCTGGATGCTGCCGCCTTTCGCGCCCCGCATAGCATTGGATGCACTGCCGGAAGAAGCTCAAACGCTGGTGGTTTGTCCGGTAATGCTGAATGATGCCAACCATGCGCTGCAAGCGGTGCGGCATCTATCCATCCTGCAAAAGGCCAACCCGGATCCACATCTGCACTTCATGCTGCTGGGCGATTTTCGGGATAGTATGGCAGGCAGTCTGGCCAATGATGAGGAGATCGTCTCCACCGCAGCAGCAGCCATCCGTGCACTGAAAAACGATACCGGGCATCCGTTTTTCTATTTCCAGCGAGAGCGGATTTATCACCTGCCCGATCATGTGCATATGTGCCGGGAACGAAAGCGTGGCAGCCTGGAAACCCTGATGAAATTGATGGGAGGCCAGGATATTGAAGACACCTTTGCCTATGCCTCCATACAGCCGGAAAAACTGGCCGGACAATACCGTTACCTGATCACGCTGGACAACGATACACTGCTGCCGCCGGGCGCTGCGCTTCTGTTGGTGGGCGCTATGCTGCATCCATTGCAGCGGCGTACGGTTCTGGGGGATCATCTGCGCGGGATTTCCATCCTGCAACCGCAAATCAGGACTGCGCTTCATATGGCGCAAACGCCGCTGGCACGATTGCTGGCGGCATCGGACAAGCGGGATGGCTTCGAACCATTGTCCGTTCAAACACACGATCTGGGCAATGGCATCATAGACCCGAAAGCTCTGCTGAAGGCCACCAGCGGTCAGTTTATTCCGGGCGCAGTGCTTTTTCCGGAATTGTTGGAGGGGCTGCTGGGAGGCTGCACCCATACCGGCGATATCGCCCTTTATGCAAGCAAGCCGGAAACCCTCTCCCGCTGGCTCAGCCAGCAGCACCGCCATATACGGGGCGTATGGCAGCTGCTGCCCTATGTGCTGCGCCTTCCGGGCATCCAGCCTGAACGCAATGCCCTGCTCAGAGGGGACAAACGCCGTATCTGGCTGATGCTGGGAGAAACCCTGCTAAAGCCGCTGCAACTGCTGACGCTGTTTCTCTGTGTGCTTCTTCATGAACCATTGCTTCTGCTGCTTTGTCTTCTGGCGCTGGATCTTCCCTTGCTGAAAAGCAATGTTTCCAATGCCGTCATGTTTCTGGTGAAATTGAGCATTCTTCCGGCAGAAGCCATATTCCGCATAGACGCTATCGCAAGAACCCTCTACCGCCTGCTTTTCTCGCACCAGAAGCTGCTGGAATGGGCCCCGGTGGCCGAGCTCACGCATACGCCTGCCAAGCCCGATATGCGCTTTTTCTACATGAACATGGCTGCTGCCGGCAGCCTGGCCTTGCTGTGCATTCTGCCCGGCGCACTGCGTTTTCCGGGCATTGGGCTGGCCGCCTTCTGGACAGCTGCGCCCTTCTGGCTTCCTTCTCTGGAAAAAAGCATGGAACCGGCGATCAAACCAACCGGCTATATGCGGGAAGTACTGTTGCGCCTTGCACAGAGTACCCTTCTGTTCTTCGAGACCGCCATCACCCCCGATGATCACGGTCTGCCGCCGGACAATGTGCAGATCGATCCCAACAAAGGGATTGATCACCGTACTTCGCCTGCGGATATCGGGCTGTATCTGTGCGGGCTGATATCTGCGCAGAAGCTGGAACTACTGACAGCGGATGAACTGGCGCAGCGAATCCGTCCGGTGGTGGATGCGCTGGAACAGATGGACAAATGGAACGGGCACCTCTACCGCTGGTATGACACCCGCTCCCTTGCCCCCCTGAAGCCCAAATGGGTGTCCACAGAGGATAGCGGTCTGCTGGCGGTATGTCTGACCACTGCCGCCCAAGGCCTCCGCTGCCTGCTTCCTCTGCTGCCGGAATACGACCATGACCTGCCACAGCGGCTGGATGAAATCGCTTGTTCCATGCAATTTGCACCTTTGTACGACAGCGATGCAGACCTCTTTTTCAGCGGATACGATGCCGAAAATCAAATACCGACCGAAGGACATAACAATCTGCTGGCCAGTGAAGGCCGCCTGAGTTCCTTCTACGCTGTTATGACAGGGCAGGTGCCGATGCAGCATTGGTTCCGGCTGGGACGCACCCGGGTGCACACCCGCCATGGGCAGACTTTGCTTGCCAACACCGGCGGCCTGTCGGAATACCTGCTGGCATTTCTTTTTCAGCCGCCGACAAACGGAACCCTGCTGACCGAAATTGCCAGAAACGCCTATCGCCTGCAAAGTTCCCACACGCTGGAGGGCGTCTGCGGCGTAAGCGAAAGCAGCTACTACGCTTTTGACCCCAATCTGCACTATCTCAGCAAGCCCTTCGGTCTTTCCCGGCTGGCGCTGGATGCACAGGTGGAAAGCAGCGTCATTGCACCCTATGTCACCCTGCTAGCCCTGACGCTGGAGCCCAAAGCTGCTTTTGCCAACCTCCTGCGAATGGAAAGCCTCGGTCTGGAAGGCCCGCTGGGGCTTTTTGAAGCTGCCGATTTCGACCCTGTCCGCATCGGTGATGGGCAGCCCATGCGCCTCATCCACAGCCATCAGGCCCATCATCAGGGCATGATCCTTTGTGCAATCTGCAATTTTCTCTTGCACAATGAATTAGCCACCCTGTTTTTTCATCTGCCGGGCACACAGGCATTCCGGCTTTTGTTGGAGGAACCCATGATCCATCTGCCTGGCGTGCTTCGCAAGCCCCTGCGCCGCCTGTCAAAGGCTGAAAAACCACCCTGTATGTTTGCCGCCCACCCTGTGCCCAGTCTGCAATTCCCCATCCACGCCCATGTGCTGCATGGTTCCGGCACTACGCTGGTGGTGGATGCGCAGGGCGGCGGTTTTCTGCGGCGCAATGGCACCATGCTCACCCGCTTCCATTCCAGCTGCCATTTGCCCTCAGGTCTTCGCCTGTACCTGAAGGACAGCCAAAGCGGCCAATTCTGGCAGGCAACAGAACCATCGGCAGAAGCTGTGTTTGAAAGCGCACAAGCTGTTTTCCATCTGATGATGGGGGACATTGCCTCCCATCTGCGGATTTTTGTCGATCCCCTCTCCGGCATGGCCGTCTATGCACTGACAGTGGAAAACACTTCTCCAAACCAGCGGATGCTGGAAGTTTGCAGCTATCTGGAACCGGCTTTACTGCCCTGGCAGTTCAGCGATGGCGACTGCGAAACTCCTGCGCTGGAAACCGCCAAGCTGGGCAATTACGGCATATCTGCCCGCAAGTGGGCAGATGATACCGATTCCGAAGAAAACCAGCTGTGGCATATCCTCACCACGGATACCTCTTTCAGTGTGTTCCATATCCAGACGGACCGCTGCGCCTTTCTGGGCAGGGGGCGTACCCTGTATGCCCCCAGAGAGATGGAAATGCCGCTGAGCAGTCTGGCGGATGCCGTGGGATGTATGATTGACCCCTGCCTGAGCCTTCGGGGACAATTTGTGCTGCAACCCGCCAGCAAAGCCCGTTTCGTTTTCGTTACCGGATGCCCCAGACTTACCGAAAGCCCCAGTGCCTTTCTGCTCCGCTGTGACCCGCCCGACAGCGTGCTGGGCTGGTATGATGCAGCTCTTACCCAGGCTCTGGTTACCGCCCAGACGCTGGATCTGTCCCCGGAGGAACAGGGCTTGCTTGCACCCATTTGCGGCCTGATGACCTACACCGGGCAGCCGTCACAATCCCGCTATGCGCAGACCAATCAACTGCCTCTGCAAGCATTGCAGTCCATTGGGCTCCACGGCGAATCTCCCATCCTTTTCTTGGAGTGTCATGATCATGCCAGCCTGTCCGATGCTGTGCTGATTCTCAAAATTCATGCCCATTGCCACATGAGCGGCCTCCGGTTCGATCAGGTGCTTACCTGCTGCGAAGATGCCAAGCCTGCCCTTTTCCGCAGTCTGGAGGAGATTGCCAAACGGAGCCACAGTCACGATCTTATGGGACAGCAGGGCGGTATCCATCTGCTGGATCCGGCTTCCCTTGCACCGGAGCACCGCCGACTGTTGATGGCAGCCGCTCAGCTGGCCCTTCGCACCAGCGAGGGAAGTATACGGGAACAATTGGCATCCATGGTAATGCCAGCCCAGACCCGTGCCCTTTACCGCCAGAAAGGAGGAAACGCCTGGAAAATCGCTCTGCCAGCCACGGGCGAGCTGCTACTGAGCAACGGTTACGGCGGTTTCACCCAAGAGGAAGGCAATTACGTGATCACCCTGCCGCCCGGGCGGCAAACCCCGGCTCCATGGTGCAATCCCCTTTGCAACGAGCACTTTGGCACACTTGCCTGTGAAAGCGGCCTGCTGTTTTCTTATGCCGGCAACTGCGGCACCGGTCATCTGACCCGTTGGCCTGCTGATACCATCACCCCTGCCGGGGAAGAAAACTTCTTCCTGCGGGATGAGGGGCAGCGTCTGCTCTGGTCCCTGACCCGCCAGCCGCTGGGCATGGGATTGGCTGTCCGCATCACCCATGCGCCGGGAGAAACCATCTACGAAAGCTCCGGCTATGGCGTCTACAGCCGGATGCACTGTTTCACCGATCCCCATGCCGCAATGGGCATCCGGGTGATCCATCTGAAAAACGAGGACACTGTTGACCGAATCCTCACCTTCTGCCACAGCCTGATTCTCACCTGTGGTTCCCATCCTCAGGCGGCTCAGCTCACCCACACAAGCCGTCTCAGCGGCGGATTGTGCATGGATCATCCACAGATGGAGGGCGTGGTGGGCCTGTGCGCCATCGATCCGGAAGCCTCCATCCTGACCACCCTGAGCGCAGGCGCCTTTTACGGCTTGTGGGGCATTGCTCCCACTGCCCTCAGCGGCGCAGAGCTTCCCTCCTCGGCAGACGGCAACACCGCCATGCTCTGCATGACCGTTCAGCTGAAACCCGGCGAGAGCAAAACCATTACCTGTGCACTGGCAAAGGCAGCCAAGCGCAGCGAATTGGCAAAAATGTTCCAGAAGCTGCGGCTCAGCGGTGCCAGCAAACGGCTGCACCAGTGCAAACAGGCATGGGAACACCGCCTGTCCGGGATGCTGTATGACCTGCCGGATACCGGCCTGAGCCTGCTGGTCAACCGCTGGCTGCCTTATCAGGTACAGTCTGCCCGGCTGATGATGCACGGCGGTTTCTACCAGCCCATGGGTGCTGTGAATATTCGGGAAAGCCTGCAGGATATGCTCTGCCTGCTAAACACCGACCCTGCGCAGGTTCGCAGTCATCTGCTCAGATGCGCTGCCCGCCAGTTTACGGAAGGGGATGTGCAGCACTGGTGGTATCCTGACGGCAGCGGTATCCGCACCCGCATCAGCGATGACCGGCTCTATCTGCCCTACCTGACCGCTTTGTATGTGCGAACCACCGGCGATCAGGCAATTCTGGATACGCAGATTCCATGGTTGCAGGGCGATGTGCTGAATGAGGAGGATGAGCAGCGTTTCTTCACCCCGGAAACCACCCAACACACCGCTGCACTCAGGGAGCATTGTCTGCGGGCTATCCACTGTACGGAGCAAGGCATTCACGGTTTGCCCCTTACACAAGGCGGCGAAAGCGTCTGGCTGGGAATGTTCCTGTGCGAAGTGCTTCGTCTGTTTGCCCCCCTGTGTGACGCCGCCACAGCCAAAGCCCTGCAAGAACAGCGGCATAAGCTGTTGCGTCTGATGGATCGCCACGCCTGGGACGGAAACTGGTACCTGCGAGGCTGGAACAGTGCCGGCAAACCCATTGGCACCAAAGATGCCGACGAATGCCGCATCGACCTGCTGCCCCAAAGCTGGGGTGTGCTTTGCGGCGTTTCCCGGGACCGCTGCCAGTCCGCCATGGAAAACGTATGGCGGATGCTCTATCAGCGGGATACCGGAATTCTGCAACTCATCACGCCGCCCTGCGAAACAGAGACTGCCAATGGACTGCTGCCCGGTCTGCGGGAAAACGGCGGACAGTATACACCGGCAGTGCCATGGGCCATTGCCGCCCTCCATCAGTTGGGGCAGGATGACCGGGCCTGGGAACTGACCCTGAATCTTCTGCCCACCCGGCACGCAGCCACCCAGCAGCTGGCACGCCGATACCGGGTGGAGCCCTACGTGCTGCCGGACTATGTCCATGCCAATCCACAACAGCGTGGCAGAGGCAGCCATACATGGTATACCAGCAGTGCAGCGTTGTTGATCGCCGTACTGACGGAACAGTTGCTTGGCTTTCAGAAAACCGGCGACCAACTGCGTTTCCGCCCGGTGCTGCCCAAAGGCTGGGACGAGGTTCATCTGCGCTACCGCTATGGCAGCGCCACCTACCACCTGCACGCCAATCGGGAATGCCTGTCTGCGGTTGCCGATGGCCAGCCGCTGGTCAATGGAGTTCTTCCTCTGATGGATGACGGACGCATTCACGAGGCTACCTTTCCCATACGGTAACGAATGATATATGAAAGGCCCCTATGCAGTTCACAGCGCTGCACAGGGGCTCTCTTTGCTTTATTCGCTTATTCCACAGTCACACTCTTTGCCAGATTCCGTGGCTTATCCACATCACATCCCCGTGCCACCGCCATACAGTAGGCAAACAGCTGCAAGGGAATAGTTGCCAGCATGGGGGCCAGCAAATCATCCGTATCCGGTATAGTGATGATCTCTGCCACACTCCCCTGCACTCTCTCTGCAAGGCTTTCCCTGCAAATCGCCAGCACCATTGCGCCACGGGCTGTCACTTCCCGCAGATTGCTGAGGGTCTTTTCCAGCAGGGCGGACTGGGTAATGGTTGCCACCACCAGCCTTCCTGGCTTTAGCAGCGCAATGGGGCCATGTTTCAACTCACCGGCAGCATAGGCCTCGCTGAAAATATAGCTGACTTCCTTCAGCTTCAGCGCAGCCTCCATGGAAAGGGCAAAATCCAGTCCTCTGCCCACAAAAAACACGTGCTTCTTCTGGCTGGCAGTGGAGGCAAAGCGCTGCATCTGCGCCTCGGTTTGCAGCGTCAATTCCATTTTGTCAGGCAGGGCTGCCAGTTCACTGAGCAATTGATCCGCCTGCTGCCTTCCCAGCGTACCCCGCAAGTCGCCCAAAGCAATGGCCAGCATGATCATCATTTCCACCTGGGTGCTGTAGGCTTTGGTGCTGGCAACCGCAATTTCCGGGCCGGCATAGGTATAGAGGGTATTGGCATCGCCCACCTCCCGGGCCATGGTGGAACCCAGCACATTGCACACCGCCATGACCCGTGCACCACGGCGCTTGGCTTCCCTGAGGGCTGCCAGCGTATCGGCGGTTTCGCCGCTTTGGGAAATCGCAATGAACAATTCGTTTTCTCCCACCAGCGGTTCCCGGTAGCGGTATTCGCTGGCGATATCCACCTCCACCGGCAGGCGGGCCAGTTTTTCGATGGCATATTTGCCGATCATGCCTGCATGATAGGCTGTACCGCAGGCCACAATACTGATTTTTCCAAGGCGGTTCACTTCCTCACGGCTCATGGGCAGCCATTCGTACATTCCTGCCGCCTTTCCATGGCGGGGGGAAAACGTGCGCTGCACCGCCTCCGGTTCTTCATGAATCTCTTTGAGCATATAGTGGGCATATCCGCCTTTTTCAGCGCTGTTTACATCCCAGTCCACATGGAAAAAGTCATGATGGGACGCATTGCCATACCCATCGAAAACGGATATTCCACTTTCATCCAATCTGGCAATCTCCTTGTCTTCCAGAAAAATCACATCCCGGGTATGGGGGAGCAAAGCCGGAATATCGGATGCAAGAAAGCATTCTCCCTGCCGCTCGCCCAGCACCAGCGGGCTGTCGTTGCGGGCACAGTACAGCACACCGGGTTCCTCATCACAGAGAACCCCCAGGGCATAGCTGCCTTCCAGCATGGGAAGGGCTTTGAGCAGCGTCTGTTTCATGTCGCCGCAATAAAGGTGCTTGAGCAGATGAGCGATTACTTCCGTATCGGTCTGGCTGACAAAAACGGCTCCCTTTGCCGTCAGGTAGTGGCGCAGCGATTCATGATTCTCAATGATGCCATTGTGAACAACAGCGATACCGCCCTTAACATCCGTATGGGGATGCGCATTCAGATCGCTGGGTTCGCCATGGGTCGCCCAACGGGTGTGACCGATGCCTGCCATGCCCGCCACAGGCGCAGTGTGGACAAGGCCTGTCAAATTTTCCAGCTTTCCTTTGGCCTTTCTCACATGGATGACATTGTCGCAATCCATCACGGCAATGCCTGCGCTGTCATATCCCCGGTAGGACAGTTTGCCAAGCCCGTCCATCAGGATCGGGGCAGCCTGTTGTTTTCCTATATAGCCAACAATTCCGCACATATGCCATTCCTCCGCTTTGCCCCAATAGGTTTGATCATGTATTGCGATCCATCACACCGTGTTGTTTTCATCAATCCCCAGAAATACCAGCAGCGGATCCACAGGTTTGCCATTTCGGCGCACTTCAAAATGCAGATGCGGACCATCCTCCGTTTCGCTAAGCACGCCGTTGCCTGCATGGGCAATGACCTGCCCCTTCTGCACCGGATCCCCGGCTTTTACATATTCCGCAGTGGACAGACCTGCGTAAAAGGTGCTGTACCCTTCCGAATGGCTCACTTCTACGCACAGGCCCAGATTGCCCTCTTCCCCCACGCTGGTTACTTCTCCCGCTGCGCTGGCACGCACCGGGTCGCCGTAGTTGGTTTGCAAATCGATGCCCGTATGCACCTGCCAGGTGTTGGCAGCGGCAAAATACTGGGGTTCATCCACTGAGAAAAAGCGGATGGTGACGCCGGTAACGGGCTGCCCAAAGGAAACAGGCGCTTCCGTGGGAACAACCACCGGCTGTGCAGCGCCCTGACTTGCGATCAACTCTTCTTCCAGCGTCTGCGCATACTGATTGCCGCCAACGCTCTCAACTTCCTCAACCACCACAGGAATCCGGGCTTCCTTCCGCTGACGAAAGGTAAACACAGCGCTGAGGACGATAATCAGCACGCAAACCCCCAGCACCACATAGAACCCCTGTTTTTCCATCATGCGGTCATAGCGCTGGTAGGCGCTGCGCATCCTGTCCCAAAACCGTTGTTTCTGCATGGCAATCCCTCCCATGGAAAGATTGCCCCATATGCCGGAATTCATACATACAATGGTATCATTGTCTTTCCAATGCAGTGCCGGGATAATAGTGGCTCAGAATCGCCGCATACCCCTCACCGTCTGCCGCCATACGGTTCGCCCCTGCCTGACTCATGCCCACACCGTGACCATAGCCGGTTTGGTGAAACGTAATACTGTCAGCATCCATGGTGAAGGTAAACAGTGTGCTTCGCAGATTCAAGGCTTTGCGAAAGTCGGTTCCCGAAATTTCCCGGCCGTTCAGCAGCAGGGTTTCCACCCTGCCCGTGGCTGTATGAGTGGCGATAACCAGCGTTTTTTGCAAATCATCCGGCGTGGTATTCAGCTCCGGAAACAGATCGTTCAGCCGTTTGGCAGCTTCTTCCAAGGAAAAGACGGTATCTTCCCGATAGCCGCGGATTCCTTCTTCGCCTGCGCTGTCCACGCTGACCAGATAGGGCAGCGACTGTGAAAACACCGCCTGTACATCCTCGGTTCTGCCGCCGCTGATGGCATGATACATCACTAAAATCGGTTCCCCATCATAGGTCAGTACCTGTCCGGCTGTAGCGCTGACCGCCTCCACCAGTCTCCGCTGATAGATCTCATATTCATTTCCCCACTTGTCCGCAAGGCTTTGCGCTGTTGCATAGCCCTGACAATGCCCGCTCTGGGTGCAAACATCCGCTCCCTCTGCCAGCGAGCAGCCTGTGCCCACCTGTTGATACAGCGCACGGGTACGGGCTGCCACCGCCTGTGCCTTCAACGCTTCCGTGTGATAGGCAGCCGGCATTTCCGCCGCCACCACGCCATATACATAAGCCTCCAGCTCCATGCTTTCCAGCCTTTCAGCCTGTGCATTCCACACCTGCAAGGTAACAGGCCTGCTGCTTTCTGCACCCAGCAGCGCCACCTGCTCCTCAGAAGGGTGTTGGTCGGTGGTTTCGCTCTTGCTGCCCATCTGTCCACACCATAGCGTCATCACTCGTTCCAGACGGCTGGGCAGCAGAATTCTCGCCTGCCAGAAGGGCACATCCAGGCTCTTCCATTCCCCGGGCACAACCGGCGCACCCAGCATCCGCCAGATGAGCGACAGCGCAAGCAACAGCAAACTTAGCTTGATCGGCGGGTATCTTCGTTTCATAGGCATCCCTCCGGCAGAAGATATGCATTGGATTTGGGAAATATGGCAATGTTTTGCGTGTTTGAATCGTTTTATGTTACAATAGAAGAACCAAAAGAAAGGAAGCCGAACGGATGAAACGCTTCATATCCATGGTGTGTGCCCTGATACTGGCGCTGCTTCCCGCTGTTTCACTGGCCGGTCTTCACACAGGACAGGTTGGGGAGGAAGTACGTCAACTGCAACAGCGGCTCATTTCTCTGGGGTTGCTCACTGGCACAGCTGACGGCGACTATGGCCAAAAGACGCAGAATGCGGTTTCCGAAGCCCAGCGGCTGCTGATTCTGGCTGGTTATGAGGTTACGCAGACCGGCGCAGCAGACGATGATACCATCGCCCTTCTGTATGACGAAAGTGCAGAGCCTGCCCTGCTGACCCTGTGCACCGGCAGCAAGGGAAGTCGGGTGAAGGATGCACAGAACCGCCTGATTGACCTGAAACTGATGCAGCCGCCCGCAGACGGCACCTATGGCAGCGCCACCACGGAAGCGGTGCGCCAGTTCCAGCTGAAAATGGAAGAACTGGGGGCTACCGTCAGCCGTCAGGATGGTGTGCTGGATGCTGACACCTACAACCTGCTGTTTTCCGATTTGTCGGTATACCAGTTCCCGGCCCCGGTCTGTTTTGATGCCACCAAACCCCTGAGCCTGACCAGCGACCACCTCTATGGGGATGCCTGCATCGTTATGGAAGCCACCTCCGGCAAGGTGCTGTTTGAACACAACAGCCACCAACGGATGTACCCTGCCAGCACCACCAAAACCATGACGCTGCTGTTGGCGCTGGAAATGGCGGAGCTGGATGCGGTTGTCACCATTCCCCAAAGCGCTGCTGAGGTACCGGCGGACAGTTCATTGGTACCGGTGTATCCCGGCGAGCAGATGACCATGGATGCGCTTTTGCATGGGCTGATGATCCGTTCCGGCAACGATGCCGCCAATGCGGTGGCGACCCTTTGCAGCGGTTCCACCGGCAGTTTTGTGGATGCCATGAACCAAAAGGCCCAGCAACTGGGCGCCTATGATACCCACTTTATGAACCCCCACGGCTACCATGATCCCGAGCATTACACCACTGCCTACGATTTAGCCACCATCACCCGGGCCGGGCTGACCGATGCACAGTTCTGCCGCATCGTCACCTGCCTGAACTATACCCTGCCGGAAACCAGCAAGCGTCAGCCCTTGACCCTCACTTGCACCCATGAGATCTTCGATCCGGAAAGCGAATACTACATTCCCTATGCAGCCGGAGTGAAGAGTGGGTACACCTCCGCTGCCGGTTTCTGCTATGTGGGCGCTGCCCAGACCCGGCAGGGAACATTGATTGCCGTGGTTCTCCATGCACCCACCCGGAACCGGGCATGGCAGGATATGAAAAAGCTGTTTGCCTTTGGATATGCAGCGATGGAATAATCGCCTTTGGCAATCACAAAAGAACCGTTCAGGGATTTGATCCCGAACGGTTCTTCGTTTATGCTGCTGTATGATCTGTTTCGTCCGTCAAACCGGCTCCATCGCTGCTTTCTGCGCATCTTCCTGTGCAAACTGCCTGCGCAGTTTCTTCATCACATGGAAATAGGCAGGGAACAGGAACACATCCGCAGCAATCCATGCGGTGGGATTGGCAAAGCAAGCGCCCACAAAACCCAACATCGGCACCAACGTAAACGCCACGGCTGCCCGGGCCACCATTTCAAACACACCGGCAAAAACCGCCAGCTTGGAAAATCCAAGGCCCTGAATCAGGAAGCGGACAATGTTCACAAAGGCCAGAAACACATACATGGAGCTGTTGATGAGCAGATGGGTACGGGCATTGGCCAATACCTGCGTCTCCGAACTTTCCACGAACATCAGCGCCAGCGGACGGCTGAAGAAAAGAATCACCACGAAGGCGAACAGCCCATATACGATGCCCATGATGGAACAGCTTTTCAGTCCCTTGGATACCCGATCCAGCCTCCTTGCGCCCACATTCTGGCCGCCGTAGGTGGCCATGGTGGAACCCATGGCATCAAAGGGGCACACCAGCAGCTGATTCACCTTGCTGCCGGTGGCAATGGAAGCCACCGCCGTGGAGCCCAGACCATTGACCGCTGTTTGCAGCACAATAGCGCCCAAAGCAGTGATGGAATACTGCAAGCCCGTGGGGATGCCCATGCCGATCAGCTGCCGGATACAGTGCCCGCTGATCTTCCAGTCCTTCTTTTGCAGATACAGCGCATCGCTGCGCAGCACATAGTTGATCGCCAGCGCTGTGGATGCGGTCTGAGAAACCACCGTTGCCCATGCTGCGCCCGCCACACCCATATCAAAGCCCAGAATGAACAGCACATCCAGCGCAATGTTCAACAGGGAGCTGAAAATCAGATACAGAACCGGCGTACGGGAATCGCCCAGCGAGCGGATGATGCCGAAAAACACATTGTAGAGAAACACAATGGGAATGCCCAGAAAGATTACAAAGATATAGTCATGGGCATAGGCAAAGATATCAGAAGGCGTGTTCATCCAGCGCAGGAAGGTATTGCACAGTACGCAGACCAACGTGGTCATCACCGCTGCAAAAGCCATTGCCAGCATGATGGCATTGGTCACAAAGCGCTTCATACCCTGATAATCCCGCTCGCCGAATTTCTGCGCCACAGGGATCACAAAGCCGTTGCACACGCCCATACAGAAACCCAGCACCAGAAAGTTCAGCGAGCCGGTGGAACCAACGCCCGCCAATGCCTTAACCCCAAGAAACTTGCCAACCACAATGGTATCCACCATGTTGTAGAACTGCTGGAACAGCATTCCCAACAGCAGTGGAACCAGAAACCCCAAAATCAGCTTCGTGGGCGAGCCTTCCGTCATATCCCGTACCATGCCGCGGTTCATGGCCGTCATCCTCCTGCTTCACAAACATACCGCGACAGTTTACCCCCTTTGGATGGGATTTGCAAGAGGTATCATTAAATTTTACACGTTGTTTCATCAAACAACCGGATGCACAGGAAGGCAGGCATCCGGTTGTCATTGTCCATATTTTACTTGTCTACAAGTGCACAGTCCTTTACCCGGATCAGCATGGTATCCTGTAATTCCATCTCATCCTGCCTGTCATTGATCCGATTGCTCTGACGCTCTGTATCTGCATGAAACCAAGCCTCGCCGTTCCATGTGAACATTTCAGAACCATAGAGCATTTCCCGTCGTTTTTCTGCCTGCCATTGCTGATGAATCTGTCCGTCCGTGCCCACAAGGGTAAACTGAATGAATGTGTATGTTTTTTCCATCCAATTCTTGCAGAATACCCACCCCTCGTCGGTAACGGCAAAATTGCCGAAGGTTTCCTCCGGGATAGGCATCTCCCACAACCACTTTCCCTCCGCATCCAGGCAGATCATGCGGCTTTGCTGAACCAAGCCGGTTTCCCGATCGCTCAGATACCAGTTCACCAGCAGCGTGCCATCTGGTTGAAGAACAACATCCGAAAAATTCCCTTTGGCCAGTTCTTCAGTGGTGTAGTACCAAAGCCGCTTTCCATTGTGGTCATAGCAAGCCACCATCTTGTCGCCATTCTTGATGCGCTGACTGCCAGTCACCAGCCAGCCATCCCCATAGGGAATCATGGCACTCACATGGGAACTCATCACAGCTTCTTCCTTTGGCAGCTCCACCGTACGCAAGGTTCCATCCAGCGAAGCTGCGCTATAGCCCTTCTCCCAATCATAAAACACAAACCCATCCGTCATGCGGCCTTCCACCAGACCAGCTTCCAGCGGCAGTGATACCTTCCGCAGCAAAGCGCCATCCAGAGAGAAAAAATGGATTGCCAGCTCGGTGTTCACCTGAGAGGGACTGTTGTAAAACAGTACGGCAATCTCTCCTGCGGTGGTCAGAACAGGCGTTACATAGCGGGTGGTGCCTTCGGTTTCATCAATCGCCTCCCACTGGATGCTTCCATCAGGTCCAAGGCATACAATCCACGCCCGTGTGGGATGTCCTTTACCTGTCAGCTGCGTCTTATTAGCCCGGCCCAGCTGAGTGTAGCCATTGAGCAACAGGTTGCCATCCGGCAGGGGCGTTACATCGTAAATGGTATCCTGACCGGTGCCGCCATAGTAGTAGGTATCCTGCGTGCGGTCATCCGCAAATGCGGAACAGATATCAAAACAAGCAAGCAATGCCAATACCAGCGCCAATGTTCTCATCATCACATTCTTCATACAAATTTCAACCTCCTTACAGCAGATGAGCATTTCGCCTGTAAGTCAACCTTCAACTATATACTACATACTGTCTTATAATCTGTCAACCCATGATTTGACATTGTTACAAATACAACACTTCTAACATAATGCTTGACGTTTTGTAAGACATATTGTATGATAAACTCGTCTTGTAAGACAACCTGTTTTACTTTTTCTTCAGGAGGTACACCGTATGAAATCGCAACGCTTACCAGATACAGAATTCGAGATTATGGATTACATTTGGGAATTGATACCGCCTGTGACCACCAGCATGGTTATGGAAAAATTAGGCCGGGAACGGGGTTGGAAAATCCAGACCGTGGTAACACTGTTTGGTCGGCTGACAGAGCGGGGCTTTCTGCGTGTGGAACGTGGAAGCGGCCGGGAACGTTCCTTTTATCCTATCATTTCCAGAGAAGAATACCTGCGCATGGAAACAGAATCCTTTGTGGAGCGTTACCATAAAAACAGTTTTTCCAGCTTGTTGGCCGCCCTGCATTCCGATCACTTGAGCAACGAGGATCTGGACGAGGTAAGTCAATGGCTCGCTTCGATGAAAGAAGGACGCAGTCAATGAAAACCATCCTTCTATGCGTACTGTCCACCAGCCTTGGCTTGTCGCTGATCACCGGCATCTGCCTGCTGCTGGCGCCCTTGCTGGAAAAACGTTATTCTCCAAAGGGACTGTACACTGCTGCCGTTATTCTGATGATTGGGTTTCTCCTGCCCTATTCCCTCTTGCTGACCAAACCTTTGGTTACCGTGGAATTGCCGGCACAGTTGGATCAGGTGCTGTTTTTCTACAACAGACCAGCCCATACAGAAACCGCTGCAAAACCAGCCATAGCGATGAACGATCAACAGGTAAATGCGTCAACGAACGAGACAACAGCAGCAGACACTGTACCACCCGCTGAACGTCCGGCTGTCATTACGCCCATCAAAGCCACCGAAAGCGGTGTGTTGTACGATGATGCAGTAATCAGTGAAACCATTCCCTCTGCCCGTTTCATCAGTTGGTTAAGCCTGCTGGGGTGGGGGTGGCTGACAGGGGCCGTACTGTTTCTTTTGTGGCACCTATGGCATCATCACTGCTTTGTCCGTACGCTGCACCGCTGGCGGGCGCCTATTTCCACCGATGAATACCAACGAATCTTCACTGCCACAACGGCAGAAATGGGGATTTCCGGCAATGTGTCTCTGTATGTCTGCCCCACCGTTTCCAGCCCAATGCTGCTTGGTTTGCGACATCCCTGCATTTATCTGCCGGATGAAACCCTGACGGCAGACGAACTGAAGCTGGTATTGCGTCATGAACTGATCCATTATCAGCGCAGGGATCTATGGGTGAAGGCAACCCTATTGCTGTGTCGGGCCGTGCATTGGTTCAACCCGATGATGCTGCCTCTGAGCCGCTGGCTTTGCTATTGTCAGGAATCTTACTGCGACAGCCAGGTAACCCGCAACGCTTCCCAGGAAGAGCGGCACTTCTATTCAGAAACCATTATCCGCGTTATCCGGCGACAGGTCCAGACTCGCACGCAGCTCTGCTCATCTTTCTACGGAGGAAAAAACGGAATGAAAAAACGCATCTTTTCCATTATGAATCAAAACAAACGTAAAGCAGGGCTGATTCTGTGCATAGTCCTGCTGGCAATCACTTTGCTGTGTGGCGGTGTGCTGACGCTCAAAAACAACACCGAGCTGCCCTATCCACGTCCCGCTTGGGTACACAGCCAAAGCGGAACGGGCACCGTGCTGCTCGTCGGCCCTACCGCCAATGACCTGAGCTGCCCCATGGGCATCTACCTCAACGGTACGCCGGTAACCATTCAGCAGGTGGTGGAAGCCAGTTCCAGCGCTGATTGGAACTGCGAGGAAGGCCAGCCCAACTGGGCCGAGGTGATCATTGGCGGCGATGGTTTTGAACTGGGTATCCATGGTTGGATGCCCCTCCATGATCTGACATATCAAAGTGCTGACAGTCTGCCAACCGCCACGCTGAATAGCGGCAGCGAAACCGGACACACGCAGCTGTATGCCGTTAATGACAGGGAAACCCCGGTAATCGCCATACGGCAGGATGGCACGCAGGTACAGGTGTTGGGTCAGCTGAATCATTGGCTTCATGTGCAGCTGGATCAACAGGCTGCTTTTGTCCTGTTGGATCATACCAAACTGGAAGCAGAAGCGGATCAAAAGCTGTTTGATCTGTTGCCGGAACGTTTCAGTGGCATCACCCGCCGGGAACTGGATTCCAATTATCTGTATCAGAAGCACTATGATGAAAAAGCCGCTCTGTACGGCGGACGACCTCTGGAGTTCTGGTCTGTGGAGGATAAAGCCTGGTTTGGACAGATGGAAGATGTTCATCTGCAATCCCACGACCACTATTACCTGATGCCCGGCGAGGAAGATCTGCCGCAGGAAAAAGCCGTTGAAATCGCATTGGCGGCCTATGCGAAAAACGCCGGACTGGAAAGCGTCACCACGGAGGAAGTGGATATCTATCCCGGTTTTTACCGCCTTGGCTATACCGATCCTGTTTATTGGGATGTGATCATCACCTTCAAAAACAGCACCGAGATCATTGCTTTGGTGACGATTTCCTCCCCGGATGGTCAGGTGATCAGCATCAATGGCCATACTTCGGAAGGCGTTGAAATACCCCTGGTTTCCCCCGAAGGAAATGGATGACAAAACAAAGGCTGTTGCAACGAATATTGCTTGCAACAGCCTTTGTTATTCTCTTAAATCGCCCGGTCGCTGTCCCGGTACACAGGAATACCGCCCACCACCACACGGCCGCACATCCGAGCCACGCCGTTGCAGCGGTCCACGATCAGCTTGACAGCCGTATCCACAATGGTCTGGTAATCCAGCCGGAAGGTGGACAGGGCCGGCTGAATAGCCCCGCCGGGCAGGTAGTCGTCAAAGCCGACCACGGATACATCCTCCGGGATGCGAACGCCCTCCTGCTGCAATTGCTCCATCAGGTGACGGGCCACATGGTCGCAGTTGCACACAAAGGCAGTGGGCAGCTTCTCAGGCAGATCCAGATGGATGTAGTTGCCATGGGCATCCCGTTCCTTGATGACACACTCGGGACGGATGGGCAGATCATGGGTGATCATGGCCCGCATAAAGCCCAGATAGCGATCCATAATGCTGCTGGTGGCGCTGGTATCCCCAACAAAGCCAATGTCCTTGTGACCATTCTTGATCAGATGGCTGGTCAGGCGGTAGCAGCCATAGGTGTTGTCGCCCACAACCGCATCCGCACGGGCCTGATCATCATAGAAATCCAGAAAAACAACCGGCGTATTCTGGGAAGCGATCAACTGCAGGTACGCCTTGCTGGGCTGTCCCAGCAGAATGAGACCATCCACCCGGCGGTTGCGGATCAGGCTGGGCTGCACCAGCGCTTCCTCAGCGGCTTCCTCCAGAAGCTCCAGCAGGCAGAAATGACCTGCATCTGCAAGGGACTGTACCAGCAGCTTATACAGCATGGCATAGTAGGTGCCTTCGCCGAAAAAGCGTTCCGGAATCAGCACGCCGATGTCCAGTCCCCGTTTTTCCTGATGCTTGGCACTATTGGGATTCACATACCCCATTTCATCTGCCACCTGCAAAATTTTCTGCCGAACAGCATCGCTGACGCCGCTTTCGCCTGCCATGGCTTTGGAAACCGTTACAGCGCTGACACCAACCACCTTGCCGATGTCCCGCATGGTTACTTTCTTCATTGACTTTCCATTCCTATCTTTCAAGTTCCATCAAAGCTTGGATTCTTCCCTTGCCCGGATGGCTTGGGTATAGCGTTTGAGCACCGCTTCGGTGGGTTTGCCATAGACGCAGTAACCGTCATCCGTGGCCGCTTTCTCCAGCGGATACAGCCGGGTTGCGCTCCAATCCCACCATACGCAGCCCCGCACCCAGGGGTGACGGAGAAGGGCATCGGCAAAAGCCTGATACCAGTCTGCCTGCGCCTTCAGGTTCTGTGCGCCGCCATAGCTCCAGTTGTTGGGAATGTACTCGCTGCCCGCCCGGGAGGGACAGCCGCTTTCCATAAACAGGAACGGACGGCCAAAGCGCTGGGAAACATCCTTGATCCGCTGAAAATTCTCTTCCAGTGCATCTATTGGATAATACCCCGAAGCAGAAATACTGTCAAGGGCATCCCACCAGGTAACCCGGTCCTCCTGATACTTATCGCAGTTGTAGGTCACATGACCGGTGTAGTGGGTGCGCACATCCGCCACCAGCTTGCGCCATTCCTCCGCCCGGTGATCAGCGCCCACCATTTCACAGCCAACGCAGAACATTTCCGCATTCACTTCCTGAGCCACCCTGGCCAGTTCGCACACAAAGTACCCATAGCTGTCAAACCACTGCCCCCAGGTAGGTTCGGAGGGCACATAGTTATCAATGAAATGGATATACGCCCGCCAGTAGCCATCCCGGCAGTTGACCATGGCTTTAAGAATCAGCTTGAGCCCCAGCTTGCGGGCATGGGCGCATACATTGCGCACATCATCCATGCTCATCACATCGGGCGTTTCAAAATCCACCTGTACAGAATAAGCATGATCCTGCAAAGCGCCCACTGCCAGCAGCAAGGTATCGCAGCCGGTGCTTTCCACCATCTTCTCCATGGATTCCTGCCAGCCTTCCCGCTGGGTAAAGCCCCGGGGGCTCATAAAGCCATAGGTACAGCCATTGAAGTATTGCATTTCATTTCCCTCTATTAGCTAACATATTGCTTAACCGTTGGTTTGCGGTTGCATTATAGTCATCTTATTCATGGATGTCAATACTTTTTTGCAGCCCTTGGCAAAGCATGGGGAACGGAACAGCAAACCCGCCCTCTGCACCGCACAAAGGACGGGCCAGAGTGTTGAAAAAGGGGAAGGTGCAGGAAACTCAGTTTCCTGCCGGGTGTGGGCAGAGCCCACAAACCTTGCGCCGCAGCGCTTTCCTGCAAGCACAGCGAGCGCCAAAGGCGCAAGATGTGCGGCTTCGACCAGCCAGTATGGGTTTATCGACAGTCTGACCCGCCCTCTGCACTGCACAAAGGACGGGTCGATTTCTTATTCTTCTGTTGGCAGCAGTACGGAGAAGGTGGTTCCCACTCCCACCTTGCTGCGGACGCGGATCTTGCCGCCATGGGCCACCGCAATGATCCGGGCGATGGACAGACCCAACCCATGACCGCTGGTCTGGGATTTCCGTGCCTGATCGCAGCGATAGAAACGATCAAAAACCTTGGTCAGCTCCTCAGGCGAAATGCCCTCGCCGGTATCCGTCACCGACAGGATGCACTGGCGGCCTTCCTTCTTCATGCCAAGGGTGATTCTGCCGCCTTCCGGCGTGTACTTGATGGCATTGTCCACCAGAATGCGCATCAACTGCTTGATCATGCCCTTGTCACCGTTGATGAGAGCGTTTTCTGCCGGTTCCAGCAAAAATTCATGACCCGCCGAAAGCATCTTGGCTTCCCGATTCAGTTCGCTCATCACTTCCAGCGGATTGAAGACTTCCATCTCCAGCATCAGGGTCTTCTTATCATGCCGGGCCAGGAACAACAGCCGCTCCACCAGTTCCTTCATGCTGGCCGCTTCCTGGGAAATGGCGGCGATGCCTTCGTCCAGCACATCCTTATCGGTTTTGCCCCAGCGTTCCAGCATACTCACATAGCCCTGAATGACCGCTATGGGCGTGCGAAGCTCATGGGAGGCATCGCTGACGAACTGTTTCTGGCTGTTGTAGCTCAGCTCGATGCGATCCAGCATCCCATTGATCACCAGCGCCAAGTCCTTCAACTCGTTCTTGGCCCCGTCCACGCTGATGCGGTCGCTCAGGTTATTGGCGCTGAGGGTGGCGGCGGTTTCCGCCATATCGGAAATGGGCTTGAGTACTTTTTTATTCAGACGGTGGCGGTGCTTGAGGAAATAAACGATGCGCAGCAGATCGCCGCAAAGCACCACCCAGAAAAGGACAGTGGCTGCCCGGTTCAGCCGCTGAAGCGGATAGCGGATCACCAGACCGCCCCGATGGCTGTTGCAATAAAATAGAATGCCATCCTTTGCCCGCTGATCAAAAGAATGGATCGTCAGTTTCACTTTTTCCCCTAACCCATTCCAGCCATCAGGCAGTGGATTTTCCAGCAGATAAGCCTCGGAAGCCGTCAGATAAGCCAGCTGTTCAGGTGCATAGCGAAGCTCCTGGGCCGGTTCCACCGCAGCCACCTGTTCAAAAGCCGCCGTAACCGCCGGATACTCCAGAAAACCCAGTGTCAGAAAGACGGCAAGCAGCAGCGGCACCGTGGTACGCAGCAGCTGCCCTGCAAAGTGTATCGCAATGCGCAGGGTCAGGGAAAGCCGCAGATGGCTGACCGCATTCACCAGCAGATTATGGGTCCAGTCCGACAGGCGGTTGATGGTCAACGGTTTTTCGGTAACTTCCGTCGCAGCGGCTTCCTGACCGGTGGCCTCTGCGCTCAAAGTGACTTCTTTATGCGTTCTGTTCATAGCGGAACATATACCCCACTGCACGGATGGTATGGATGGTCTTGATGCCAAACTTGTCATCGATCTTCTGGCGCAGGTAGCGGATATACACATCCACGATGTTGGTATCACCGGTGAATTCGTAGCCCCATACATTGGTCAGAAGTTCATCCCGGGTAACGGCATGGTTTTCATGCTGCCAGAGGTAGTTGAGAAGATCGAATTCCTTCTTGGTAAGGGTAATGGGGGTGCCGTTGTAGCCAGCGCTGTAGCTGGCAGGATCAATCCGCAGGCCGCCCACCTCACGGGTACCGGCATCCTGCGCCACATCCACCCGGTGTTTTTTCAGGCAGACCCGGATGCGGGCCAACAGTTCCTCAATAGCAAAGGGCTTGGTCATATAGTCATCTGCGCCCATGTCCAGCCCCATCACCTTGTCGCTGACATCATCCTTGGCAGTCAGCATAATGATCGGCACATCGCTGGTCTGGCGCAGGCGGCGGCAAACCTCAATACCGCTGAGGCCGGGCAGCATCAGATCCAGAATCAGCAGATCCGGCTTCCAGCTTTCCGCCTTTTCCAAACCCGTGCGGCCATCATGGGCGGCTTCCACTTCGTAACCTTCATGCTGGAGTTCCAGCGTGACAAACCGTGCTATTTTCACTTCATCTTCAATGATCAGAATCCTGCTCATACCTGTTCCTCCTGTGCCTATCAGCCAATATCTGCTTCGTGGTATCCATCGCCCTCATCCCGGATATCCACCTGTGTACCTCTGGGAAACTGCACATTCACAGGCCGGGTGCCGCTGGCAGCACTGGCGCTGTGGGGACGTTCCGGCTCCGCCTTCTCCGCTTCTTCCGAGGCAGAGAAGGAACGGGAAAAATTCTGCACCGTGTTTTGCATATTGGTTTTGGCCGTCTCCATCATGCTGTCAAAAGTATCGGACGCAAAAGCCGGATGGTTGCGGTCAATGGAAATACGGTAGTTCAGAATCAGCGAAACGATCAGGCCGCCCACAGCAATATGCGGCGCCACCATCACCGTGGCGATCATAAAAAGACAGCTGAGATTCGCCACCACAATCTCCTGATGCTTTACCATCAAACGAATATGGAACAGCGTGTTGAACAATTTCTTCAAACCCGTCTGCTTGTCGCTGGCAGCCGCACGGGTTTGGGGGCCTTCCTCCCTGAGGCGGCCATTCTTTTCCAGATCGATCAGGGAACGGGACAGGCTGCCGTTGTGATACTCCAGCAGGTTCACCGCTTCCTCGTAGGTAATACCGCTTTTCTTGCGCAGGATTTCAATATCGTCAATCGTGTAATTCGCCATAGGGATTCCCTCCTTATTACGATGCTATTGTAGCACAGAACCGTCCCCAATGCTTGAGGATTTACTGGGAGATTTCTTAAAAAATGATGAGGGAGCCAAAAAGTTTCCCTGCCATTTTCCCGTGCTGTGCCGCATATGCTTTCCAAAACGCTGGGAGGGGTCTGTGTGCAACAACAAATGGAGGACAGATGTATCGCAGTGGGGCAATATATTGCGGATACAGGCGCAACGGTACGGGCGGCAGCGCAGCATTTCGGCATGAGCAAATCCGCTGTGCACAAGGATATGAATCAGCGGTTGCCGCTGATCAACCAGACGCTGGCAGCACAGGTGCGGGCGGTACTCAGCTACAATAAAGCTGTCCGCCATCTGCGGGGTGGAGCTGCAACCCGCCGGAAGTACAGACAAAACGCCGGTTGCTGAATGCGCTGCCATCCCCTGTATGCCAAAAGCAGGAGAATGCGTTTCCATGGCGAATACTTCCAAGTGAAGCTGTGCAAACAGGACTTTTTTGTGTGCAGCAAAACAAGGAGGATGAGCGAAACACATGGCACGTGTCAGCGACATCGCAATTGATCTGGGAACTTCTCGCGTATTGATTTATATGAAGGGGCGCGGCATTCAGCTCAATGAGCCTGCCGTGGTGGCTGTGGACCGGGATACCCGGAACATCATTGCCATCGGCGACGAGGCGGAGAAGATGATCGGCCGCACCCCCAGCAATATTCTGGCCATCAGCCCTCTGCGCACCGGCGCCATCGTGGACTTTGACCTGGTGAGCACGATGCTGAAAGCCTTTGTGAGCCAGGTGGTGGGCAAGCATTTCTTTGCCCGTCCCCGTGCGGTGATGGCTGTACCCAGCGGCGTGAACGAAACCGAGCGCCGAAGCCTGATTTCCACCATGTTTGACGTGGGTATGCGCCGCACGCAGCTGATTCATCGTTCTCTGGCTGCTGCCCTGGGCGCTGGTCTGCCCATTGACAGCGCATACGGCACCCTGATCGTGGATATCAGCGCAGGCGTTACCGATATTGGCGTTATTTCCACCGACCGGGTGCTGGTGGAGGACTGCGTGAAGGTGGGCGGCGATGCCTTCAGCGATGCCATCATCCGGCATCTGCGCCGCAAGCACAACCTGTACATCGGCGAGCGCACCGCAGAGGAACTGAAGATCAACCTGGGGTCTGCCATCCCCCGCACCGAGCAGACCTACATGGATGTGACCGGCCGCAACCTGATCACCGGTCTGCCCAAAACCATGCGTATCTACAGCGATGATATCACCGAAGCGGTGGATGAGCCCCTGCGTCTGCTGACCGAAGCCATTCAGGGCGTGCTGGAGCACACCCCTGCCGAACTGGCTTCCGATATCTTCGAGTACGGTATTCTGCTCACCGGCGGCGGCGCCCAGATGTTCGGCCTGTGCGAAGCCATTGCCGATGCGCTCAAGGTGCCCTGTTCCTGCGCCGAAGACCCCCAGAACAATGTGGTGGTGGGCTGCGGCCGGGTGCTGGAGAACCCCACGGAACTGAAAAAGTATCTGAATGACGGACGGAACCGCCGTTAATCCTGTTACACATCAAACGAACCCCGATGCAGCTAAGCAGCCTGCATCGGGGTTCGTTTTGTTTGTATGGTTTACTTCTTGCTCAGGTATTCATCAATAGCGGTTGCAGCCGTCTTGCCTGCGCCCATGGCCAGAATCACCGTGGCAGCGCCGGTCACTGCATCGCCACCGGCATAGATGCCCTCCCGGGAAGTTCTGCCGGTTTCTTCTTCCACCACAATACCGCCCCAGCGCTGGGTTTCCAGGCCGTCGGTGGTGGCTTTGATCAGTGGATTGGGGGAAGTACCCAGCGCCATAATGACGCAATCCACCGGCAGGTCAAACTCGCTGCCTTCCACCGCCACGGGACTGCGGCGACCGGAAGCATCCGGTTCGCCCAGCGTCATTTGCTGGCAGCGCATGGAAGTCACCCAGCCCTGTTCATCCCCGGCAATGGACAGGGGATTGGTCAGGAACCTGAACTGAATGCCTTCCTCCATGGCGTGTTCCACCTCTTCCCGGCGGGCAGGAAGCTCCGTTTCGGTACGGCGGTACACAATGGAAACCTCCGCCCCCAGACGGCGGGCGCAACGGGCAGCGTCCATAGCCACGTTGCCGCCGCCCACCACCGCCACACGCTTACCGTGCTGGATGGGGGTATGGCTGTCCGGGCGATAAGCCTTCATCAGGTTGATGCGGGTAAGGAACTCATTGGCAGAATACACGCCTTTCAGGTTTTCACCGGGAATGCGCATAAATTTGGGCAAACCTGCGCCAGAACCAATGAATACAGCCTCAAAGCCATATTCCTGCATCAATTCATCAATGGTGATGGTTTTGCCAATGACCACATTGGTTTCCACCTTCACACCCAGCTGGATAAGGGTGTCCA
Source organism: Clostridia bacterium (assembly GCA_017501255.1). Taxonomy (GTDB): domain Bacteria; phylum Bacillota; class Clostridia; order Christensenellales; family Aristaeellaceae; genus Limiplasma. The sequence goes on from JAFVXE010000059.1 coordinate 67,607, forward strand.
CTTCCTTCTGGACGATAGCCTTGGGCAGACGGAACTCAGGAATGCCATATACCAGTACGCCGCCCGCCAGATGGAGGGCTTCAAAAACCGTTACTTCGTAGCCTTTCTTGGCCAGATCGCCTGCACAGGCGAGACCGGAGGGGCCGGAGCCCACCACCGCCACCTTGTGCCCGTTGGAAGCAGGCTTCCTGGCAGGCTCCGTGGCGTTGGCATTGTGCCAGTCCGCCACAAAACGTTCCAGACGGCCGATGGCCACCGGCTCGCCTTTGATGCCCCGAACACACTTGCTCTCGCACTGGTTTTCCTGCGGGCACACACGGCCACAGACCGCAGGCAGGGAACTGGCTTCAGAAATGATCTGATAGGCAGCTTCAAAATCGCCCTTGGCCACCTGCTCGATAAAGGCGGGAATATGGATCTTTACGGGGCAGCCGCCAACACAGGGCTTATGCTTGCAATTCAGGCAGCGCTGTGCCTCGTCGATGGCCTGCTCGGCGGTATAGCCCAGCGCAACCTCATCAAAATTCCGGCTGCGCTCCACAGGATCCTGCGTGGGCATGGGATTCTTTTCGGGAGCCATGTTAGGCATTCTCGCCCACCCCCTTGAACAGATTGCAGGTTTCTTCATAGGCGTGGTGCTCGAAATCCCGATAGGTGGCACTGCGGGCCATGGCCTCGTCAAAGTCGATCAGGTGACCGTCAAATTCCGGGCCATCCACACAGGCGAACTTGGTTTCGCCTCCAACGGTCAAGCGGCAGCCGCCGCACATACCGGTGCCGTCGATCATAATGGGGTTCATGCTGGCAACGGTTTTGATGCCATACTGTTTGGTCAGCTGACAGACGAATTTCATCATGATCAGGGGGCCAATGGTGATCACTTCGTCGTACTGCTCGCCGGATTCAATCAGCTGTTTCAGTGCATCGGTCACCAGACCCTTTTCGCCCCAGCTGCCGTCATCGCTCATGCGCACCAGTTTGGTGCTGGCTGTTTCGAAAGCCTCTTCCAGAATCACCAGCTCCCGATTGCGGAAACCCACGATGGCGTGCACTTCACAGCCCTGCTGATGCAGCTTTTTGGCAACGGGATAGGCAATGGCGCAGCCAACGCCGCCGCCCACCACCGCCACTTTTTTCAGACCCTCGGTGTGGGTGGCACGGCCCAGGGGGCCCACAAAATCATGGATGAAGTCGCCCTCACTCAGCTGGTTCAGCTTCCGGGTGGTTGCACCCACCACCTGAAAAATGATGGTGATGCTGCCCGCTTCCCGGTCAAAATCCGCAACCGTCAGCGGGATGCGCTCCCCATCCTCGTCCACCCGCAGAATGATAAACTGACCGGGTTCCGCCTTTTTGGCAACCAACGGCGCTTCCACTTCCATCAGGGTAACGGAGGGGTTCAAAACTTCCTTGCGAAGAATCCGATTCATCTCTTCTTAACACTCCAGCGGCGCAGACAGATGCCTGCGCCGGTTTTTTTATTATTTGAAGAAGCTGTATACCGCCTTGATGACGGCATCGCCTTCTGCCTCGGTCATGCCGTAGTACAGCGGCAAACGAAGCAGGCGTTCGCTGTCGGCCGTGGTGTAGCGGTCCTCGCCGGCAAAGCGGCCGAACTGCATACCCGCTTTGGCACTGTGCAGCGGGATATAATGGAACACAGCATTCACATCATTCTGCTTGAGATGCTCCAGCATGGCGGTGCGCTGCTGCAAATCCTTCATTTTGAAGTAGTACATATGAGCGTTGTGGCCGCACTCCGCAGGCACCTGCATCAGGCTGATTTTCCCATCGGCAGCCAGTTCCTGAAGCCCGGCGTTGTATTGGTTCCAGCGGGCCATGCGCTGGGCCGTGATGGTTTCATGCTGTTCCAGCTGCGCCAGCAGATACGCCGCATTCAGCTCGCTGGGCAGGAAGGAGGAACCGATGTCCACCCAGGTATACTTGTCCACCTGACCCCGGAAGAAGCGGCTGCGGTCAGTACCCTTCTCACGGATGATCTCCGCACGTTCAAACAGTTCCTGATTGCTGAGGATAACTGCACCGCCCTCGCCCATGCTGAAATTCTTGGTCTCGTGGAAACTGAAACAGCCCACGGCGCTCATGCTGCCTGCCTGACGGCCCTTATAGGTGGACGAAACCGCCTGCGCCGCATCCTCCACCAGCGGAATGCCGTATTCCTTGGAGATGGCTTCCAGCGCATCCATATCGCAGCAGACACCGGCGTAATGCACCGGCACAATGGCCTTGGTTTTGCCGGTGATGGCCGCACGGACGCATTCCGGGTCGATATTCATGGTATCGGGGCACACATCCACAAAAACGATGGTGGCGCCACGCAGGGCAAACGCATTGGCAGTGGAGCAGAAGGTATAGGAAGGCATGATCACTTCATCGCCGGGCTGGATATCCAGAAGGATCGCCGCCATTTCCAGCGCAGACGTGCCGGAGGTAGTCAAAAGCGCACCCACGCCGCCGGTCAGGCGGGTCAGTTCCTCATTGCAACGCTTGGTAAAAGAACCGTCACCACAAATCTTTTTGCTGGCGATGGCCTGAGCTACATATTCGCTGCTTTCCTTCACATAGGGCGGTACATTAAAAGAGATCATGGTCTTTCCTCCGTGAAAAATAGAATCACCTGTTATTATACCACAACCAACAGTTTTCCGCCATGCTTGTGAACAAATTGACACAACTTTTCTCTTTTCGGGGAGAAAACAAGGCAAAGGCGCCGCCCTGCCACCCGGCAGAAAGACGCCTTGCCCAAAACAGTTTTTGAAATCACCCTTTCACTGTTAGCGACCTTGCGCCCAGCTGTTGCAAACGTACTTCATAGTGGCAGCAGGTTTCCACAATCAACAGATAGTCTTCCTGCGGGTCCACCTCAAAGGAAAACTGACCCATACCGCTTCCCTGCCATACGGACAGCACCTGTCGGGTAGCCAGCAGTTGCAGTTTGAGCCGCCATTGACAACAGCCGCAGGGCAGCATCACGCCGCTGATGATGCCATCCTGGCAGATGCACTCCGGACACTGGGGCGTTCCGGGACGATTGGGCTCCTCCGGCTGTTCGGGCTGGGAGGGTGCATCCGGTTGTACATTACATTCTCCCAAGCCGGTCATGCCGCCTGCAAAGGGATACCAGTGCAGCTCAAATCCGCTGCTCTGAGGTACAGACAGGCTGCCCAGCACCGTGTTGCCGTTGATATTACCGCCGCTGGGGTTGGCATTCCAATGGGTGTCCGGGGCAAGCATACTGCCATAGATAGCCGCTGCCACCTGCATATGGACGGTTTTTGCATCCATCAATACATACAGCGTACGGTTGGCCTGCTCCATACTGCCCCAGATGCCATTGGTGACCGTCAGCACATCTCCGCTGTAAATGCGCACGATATTCAGGCTGCCCTCCGGCGTTTCAATGCTCAGGGGGCCCACCAGAGAGCCGTCTGCAGGCCAGTTCACATCAAACACATTCTGCTGGGCATCGGTGCCTGTAAGAACAAGTCCGCTGTCCCGGGATGCCGTTGTACCATTAGCCGTCAGGGCTGCGATATTTTGCACCCGGCAGGTCAGGCTGGCCCTTGCATCTGCAAAAAATGAAGGTACATTGGCGCTGAGGCGGGCGGCGGGTATGTAACGGGGCACATCGTAGCTGGAAATCACATAATGATTGCCGTTATCAGAAGGCGCCCAATAGGCGCTGCCATTGTTGGCATACAGCGCTGCCAGTTCTGCACTCTGGTCGGGATTGTCGCTTTTTCCAATCAGGTAGGTACTGCCCAGCCCAGCCTGAAAGGAATTGCCACCGATAACCACATTGCCCACCACCGTCAGCGCTCCGGCAATGTTTACATCCCCGCCTGCCAAGAAACGCACCGCAAAGGGATCATAGGGAATGGCTGGCTGACCCTGCCGCCCGAATGCCACGGACATCCCCCGGTTGCTGGTAACAGACCCCGCTGCCGCAATGGCCCCCTCCGAATCGATGATGTTTTCCAGATTGCCGAAAATCAAGCCATTGTAGCCCGCACCAATACCGAAGGGCTGCCCCTCCACCTCCTGCCAGCGCAGATCCTGATAGGGAACGCCGGTGTATGTTGCCATAAGCATCGCTCCTTTCTGCCCTATCCTATGCAGAAAAAAACAGAGTGTGCGCAAGGGAGGGATTGAATGAACGCAATGGATTTGCTATGATGATAAAGTGTTTGAAAAAACGCACTGCTTTGCTTTGGGAGGTGGCGAAATGCTCCGTGGCTTGTTGGTGGTGAACGCCTTTTTGCGCACCAGCAAATTTGATGAACTGTATACCTTTCTTGCCCAGGCGGCACAAACCGAGGGCATGGCGCTGGACGTTATGACCAATGCGGAGCTGGTGTGCGCACTGGAGGACGATTTCGACCCGTCCCGCTATGCCTTTGTGGTGTTCTGGGATAAGGATGTTCTGCTGGCGCAGCGGCTGGAAATGCTGGGAATGCGGCTGTTCAACACTGCCCGCAGCATCGCCCTGTGCGATGACAAATCCCGTACCTGGCTGGCCCTGAAGGATACCGGCATTCCCATGCCCCGTACCGTACCTGCCCCCATGACCTTCCCTGCCATCGGTTATCCTGCGCTGGATTTTGCAATGCAAATCGGCGAAAAGCTGGGCTATCCCGTGGTGGTGAAGGAATGCTGCGGCTCCTTCGGGCAACAGGTGTACCTGTGCCATGACCAGCAGCAGCTTCTGGACAAGGTGAAGGAACTGGCTGGCGTGTCTATTCTTTTTCAGCAAGCCATTACAGAAAGCATGGGGCGGGATGTGCGTATCAATGTGGTGGGCGGTCAGGTGGTGGCTTCCATCCTGCGCCGCAGCACCGCCGGAGATTTCCGCAGCAACCTGACCCTTGGCGGCGAAATGGAGCCCTATACCCCCACCAAAGCGGAAGCGCAGCTGGCCATTGATGCCGCAAGGCTGTTGGGACTGGATTTTGCCGGGGTGGATGTGCTCTTTGGCAAAGATGGCCCCCTTCTGTGCGAGGTCAACAGCAACGCCCATTTCAAAACCACACTGGCCTGCACCGGCGTCAATATGGCACAGGCCATTATGCACTACATCAAACAGCAAATCGAGGGATAAGGCATGAACCACAAAACCTGCTGGCTGCTCTATGACGGGCAGGATTTGGCCGTCAACCGGGATTATGCAGCCCTGATGCAGAAAACCGGACAACCGTATGGGTTGCATATAGAGGCAGTCACCTTGCAGGAATTGACGCTGGGGATGAATGCCGCCGGACAGCCCACGCTGCTGCGAAGCGGAGAAACCATCCGACCGGATGCGGTGCTGTCCCGGATGCGGTATGACTGGGTCAGCGAGCACTTGGAGCGGATGGGCATTCCGGTATTCAACAACAGCAAGGTTTGCCGCATTTGCAACGACAAGCGGCGTACCCACCTGTTTTTACAGGGGCTGCCCATGGCGGAAACCGTATTTCAGGATGGTTGTTTTTCCATGCAGGACGAACCTGTCGCCTATCCCCGCATTCTGAAACCAGCGGATGGCCATGGCGGGGAAGCTGTGCAACTGATCGAAAGTCAGACCGCATGGGAAGAAGCATACACAGGCTTACAATCCTCCAAACCCAAACCTGCGCTCCACCAGGCGGTGGTCAGTCAGCCCGGGCGGGATTTGCGGGTGTATGTGCTCTTTGGCAGAATTCTTGCGGGTGTACTGCGTACCGCCAAAGCGGGCGTAATCAGCAATTTCAAACTGGGCGGCTCTGTGGCGCTGCATGAGCTGACCGATGCGGAACGCCTTTTGGCAGAAGCCGTCATTCAGCGTTTTGAGGAAGCGGGCGCACCACTGTGCATGGCGGGCGTGGATCTGTTGTACAGCAACAGCGGCCCCGTCGTCAGCGAGGTGGAGGATGTGGTGGGCAGCCGGATGCTCTATCAGGTATCCGATATCGACTTGGTGGATCTGTATTTGCAAGGCATTGCCCAGCGGATCTGACCCTGCCTCACAACCACACCACAACCTTCCTTCATTCCCTTGAAAACCCTTGACAAATACAGCCTTTGCGGCTATGATGGAACAGATTATGATTCTTTACCAGGGGAGGCACTTCCAATGGCAGCTTTGACTATGGACAAGTTGGTTGCGCTCTGCAAGGGGCGCGGTTTTATCTATCCCGGCAGCGAGATCTACGGCGGTCTGGCCAACAGCTGGGACTACGGCCCTCTGGGCGTTGAGTTCAAGAACAACGTGAAAAAGGCCTGGTGGCAGAAGTTTGTACAGGAAAGCAAGTACAATGTCGGTCTGGACGCTGCAATCCTGATGAACCGTGAAGTTTGGGTTGCTTCCGGTCACGTGGGCGGCTTCAATGACCCCCTGATGGACTGCAAAGCCTGTAAGGCCCGCTTCCGTGCCGACAAGCTGATTGAGGATTTCACCGAGGGCGCTGAGACTGGCGATGGCTGGACCAACGCTGAACTGGAAGCCTACATCAACGAGCACGACATCGTTTGCCCCACCTGCGGCAAGAAGGATTTCACCGGCATTCGTCAGTTCAACCTGATGTTCAAGACCCATGCCGGCGTTACTGAGAATTCCACCAACGAGATTTACCTGCGCCCCGAAACCGCTCAGGGCATCTTCGTCAACTTCCAGAACGTGATGCGCGCCACCCGCAAGAAGCTCCCCGCTGGTATCGCCCAGATCGGTAAGAGCTTCCGCAACGAGATCACCCCCGGCAACTTCATCTTCCGTGTGCGCGAGTTTGAGCAGATGGAGCTGGAGTTCTTCTGCAAGCCCGGCGAGGATCTGGAATGGTTCAACTACTGGCGCGCTTTCTGCCGCGATTGGCTTCTCTCTCTTGGTATTAAAGAGGAGAGCCTCAGGCTCCGTGACCACGAGCCCGAAAAGCTGGCCTTCTACTCCAAGGCCACCACTGACTTCGAGTACCTGTTCCCCTTCGGCTGGGGCGAACTGTGGGGTATTGCCGACCGTACCGACTACGACCTGACCCAGCACCAGAACCACTCTGGCAAGGGCATGGAGTATATGGATCCCACCACCAATGAGAAGTTCGTGCCCTACTGCATCGAGCCCTCTCTGGGTGTGGATCGTATGGTACTGGCCTTCCTGTGCAACGCTTACGAAGAGGAAGAGCTGGAAGGCGGCGACGTGCGCACTGTGCTGCACCTGCATCCCGCACTGGCTCCCTACAAGTGCGCTGTGCTGCCCCTGCAGAAGAACAAGCTGGGCGGCCTTGCCACCGAAATCTACGAAAAGCTGTCCAAGCACTTCATGGTGGAATACGACGAAACCGGTTCCATCGGCAAGCGCTATCGCCGTCAGGATGAAATCGGCACGCCCTACTGCATCTGCGTGGACTTCGAAACCGAAGAAACCCAGTCCGTCACCGTGCGCGACCGCGACACCATGACGCAGGAACGTGTAAAGATCGAAGATCTGCCCGCTTACATCCAGAGCAAGATGGTATTCTGATTGTTCAAAGCAAAAACAGCTCACCAGCCGAACGGTTGGTGAGCTGTTTTCATGCGTTGAACCTGCAAGTCCGTCTGTGCTATAATACCCCTGATCTTCTCATACAAAGGAGCAGATGATGATGAACACCAACGCCACCACCAAGCGGTCATGGGACAAACGCCTGTTTTGCACTGCGCTGATTCCGGCTTTCCTCTTTTCGCTGGTCTGTGTATTCTGCGGACAGCTGCGTCAGAACGGATCCTTTGCCAATCTTTCCTGGACAGCCGGTCTTTTGCTGCTGGGATTGACGGTTGCTTTTGGCGCAGTTCTTTGGCTATTGTATGTCCTGATGAACCATCAGGCGGAGCATATGCCCAAAAAGGATGGCCTGTTCGGACGCATCACTGGCAGCTGGCTTTTCGTGTTCCTTTTCCTGCTGATCTGCTGGGTGCCGGTTTGGCTGGCATTCTGGCCGGGACATTTTTCTGCTGATTCCATCACCCAGTTTTATTCCTACTACAACGAGGAACATTCCACCCACCATCCGTTGCTGCATACCCTGCTGCTGGGTTTCTGCATGATGCTGGGCATTGATGCCAGCCCGGAAAGCTGCGCCACCAATGGTCTGGCGCTATACTGCGGTATTCAGATGCTGGTGGTGGCCGGTTGTGTTGCTTATGCCATCAGCTGGCTGAAACGCCGAGGAACGCCGGTGTGGGTGCGATTGCTGATCACGCTGGGTTTCGGCCTGTCCCCCTTCTTTGCGCCGTGGACCTTCTATTCCCAGAAGGATGTCATCTTCGGCGTGCTTGTGTTGGTGTTCTGCCTCCAATTGGTGGACTTGTGGCAGTTCGACTGGCAAATTGGCCGCATCATCGGGTTTGTGCTGGTTGCGGTGCTGATGATGCTGTTTCGCAACAACGGCGTGTATGCGCTGGTGCTGGTGCTTCCCTTTGCGGTATGGTGGATGAAGAGAGGCAAGCGTCTGCTGGTTTTGGTTCTGCTGATTGGTTGCGCCGGATTGTATGTGGCAGCCAACAGCGGACTGATCTACGCTCTTGATGCCGAGAAAGGCAGTAAAGTGGAGATTCTCTCCACGCCGTTGCAGCAAATAGCCCGTACCCTGCGGGATGATCCGGCAGCGGCCGAACTGGATACCGAGGATGTGCTGGGTACTCTCTACGGCGATGTAAGCATAGCGGAATGCTACGACGAGCGCATTTCCGACCCGGTAAAGTGGCCTGTGGATTACGATCTGCTGGATGAAAACATCCCGGGGCTGCTATCCCTTTGGGCACGGATGCTGCCTGAACACTTTGGTACCTATGTGGAAGCCTTCCTGACCCAGAACCTGCCCTATCTGCTGCCCGGCAGCGAGATGTATACCAGCTTTGATTTCACCGTAGAGCAGCCGGAATGGTTCCCCATCGAACTGACCTCTTACCTGCCTGAACTCCGTGCCCTCTACGAAACCTACGACGAAACCATGACCTTTGCCGGCATTCCCGGCACCCGCTATCTGGCAGATCCCGCCGTGCAGGTGTGGCTGTGCATCGTTGGATTTGCCTTTGCCATCTACCGCAGGCAGCGTGGATTGATGACAGCCTTTGCCTTTTTGTTGGCCATCTGGGCCACCTGTTTGCTGGGCCCTGTTGCCATCATGCGCTATATGCTGGGGCTGTACTATACCGTGCCTGTGCTGCTGGGCAGCCTGATGATACCCGGCGGGAAATCCACCGCAGATGACGAAAACACTGTCCTGTAAAGATGGCAAATCCCTGCAAGTGCAATCGAAACCCCGCTTCCAGCAAGTTGCCGGAAGCGGGGTTCTGTCTGATTTCCTGTGTGCTTTGTTACTGGGTTACACTGTCCAGAATGGCCAGTTCCACCGTCAGATCAATGTACTCGCCATCGGGGATTTCTTCAAAGGATTCCATCTCATGAAGCCCCTCCACACGATATACCTTCATGGCGGCAGTATCGCCAACCTGCTTGTTTTGCAGAATGTTGATCATTTCCGTGGTGCTTTTGATGACGGTACCATCCACTTCCACCACGATATCGCCGGGCTGCAGGCCAGCCTTTTCCGCAGGAGAACCGGCCTCCACTTCCATAATGTAAGCACCGTTGGGAAGCTGGCCGTTTGCAATGGCAGACAGATTAGTGTTCAAATTGGCTACCGTTACGCCGATACGGGGCTTTTCGGCGGTGGTCAGACTGTTGTTGCTGCTGTTGTTGGCCTGTGCATCGCTGGTTTTGCCGCTGAGCACTTCCTCAATCAGGGGCTTTGCCACATTGATCGGAATGGCCATGCCGATGCCCTCCACAGAAGTGGCGGACATATAGCTGCCGGTATACTTCATGGAAGGCACGCCGATGAGCTCGCCTGCCACGTTGAACATACCGCCGCCACTGTTACCAGCGTTGATGGCAGCATCGGTCTGAATCATCAGGTTGACGCTGTCGGTGCGACGACCATAGATATCCGTGGTGGAATTGGTGATCTCACGGTTCAGGGCAGAAATGACGCCCACAGTGGTGGTGCCGGTAAAGCTCAGGGGATTGCCGATGCAGATGGCCCAGTCGCCAACATTCAGCACATCGCTGTCGCCCAGCACAACGGGCTCAATGGGGAAGCTGCCATTCACCTTCAGAACAGCCAGATCCAGCGATTCATCAGAACCTGCCAGCACCGCTTCATAGGTTTCACCGCCGGATACAATCTCCAGACGGGTGGCATCTTCCACCACATGATAGTTGGTCAGCACATAGCCCTGCGCAACCACAACACCGCTGCCGCTGCCAGCCAGCACTTCTTCCGGCTCACTCTGCTGATTACCGTTGCCATAACCGTAGCCATAGCCGAAACCGAAAGGGAAGCCGAAATCGCCAAAACTGTTGTAGCCATAACTCATGGCATAATTGTTAACGCCTACCACGCTGCCATGCACCTTCTTCACCGCTTCGGTAAAAGGGCTGGTAACCACCGTGGCATTCTGGGACAGGGTCACGCTCTCAGCGCCGGCCGTACTGTCCTGCTGGAGCAGGGAGGTACCAAGGCTGATCGCCAAAGCGAGCGTCAAAATGATTGAAAGGCTCCGATAGAAATTCTTTTTGTTCATCATGTAGTGATCCCTCCTTACTACAGCCTTATCATACCACAAACTTTTGTCCATTTCATGAACAGACCATGAATAGTCTTTGCACAATAATTGAAACTATGATGACCAAGGAGTGTTGCTTTTTGTCTCAATTTCCATGGGCGTTTACGGATGGTTGCTTTTTCCTTTTCCGTTTTCTCCCCAAGCTGGCTGAAAATTGACAGAACGCAAAAAAAGCATTGACAAATCAAGTGACCATCATGTATAATATTCGATGTTGTCAGCAAGACAATATGCGATCGTGGCGGAATTGGCATACGCGCACGTTTGAGGGGCGTGTTCTTAACCGAGTACGGGTTCAAGTCCCGTCGATCGCACCAGCTACGAAAAGAGCCGCACAGAAGTGCGGTTCTTTTCCTATTCTGCCCTGTTTTTCGGGAGGAATGTACCATGAACCTGCAAACCCTGACCCACCTGCTTATCCCCGCTTTGCCCCAACTTGCCTGTCCCCGTTGCGGCAGCAGTTTTTCTCTGGTGGGCACCAGCGTCAAATGTGGAAATAACCATTGCTATGACTTATGTGCCAAAGGCTATATCAATCTTGCGCCCCAGCATGATCAAAGCAAGGAAAAATACGATGCCACCCTGTTCCAGAGCCGTAACCGCATTCTGACCGACGGCTTTTATCAGCCGGTTCTGGATGCGATTGCCCGGATGCTGGAAGCAAAGCACGGCAAAAAACCCTTTGTATTGCTGGATGCCGGATGCGGTGAAGGCTATTATGCCCGCCAGCTGGCCCAGCGCTTTCATGAAGCCTCCATCATTGGGCTGGATCTGAGCCGGGATGGCATCCGGGCAGCCGCAAGGCAGCCCGGTGATGTGCTCTGGCTTGTAGGCGACCTGAAACAGCTGCCCCTGGCTGATCACCGGATGGATTGCGTGCTGGATGTATTCACCCCGGCCAATTACGAAGAATTTGCCCGGGTGCTGAAACCGGATGGCGAACTGATCAAAGTGATTCCCGACAGCGATTATTTAGCGGAAATCCGCGAAGCCTTCCAGCCCTACTTGCGGCAGGAAGGATACAGCAATCAGCTGGTTGTGGATCATCTGCACAAAAATGCAGAGATACTGGAGAAGGTGGAAGTCCGCCAAACCTTCCCGCTGAACGAAGAACAATCCCGTTGTTTCCTCAGCATGACCCCCATGGGTTTTTCCGTGCCAAAAGAAGTGCTGGAAAAAACCGTGCTCAGGGAGATCACCCTGCATTTGCAGGTGCTCCGGTGCAAGGTGCAAAAAGAGAAATAAGCAAAGAAGCTGTTGCAGCGTTTTCACTGCAACAGCTTCTCTTGTTTTCCAATGGATTACGCTTCTTCTTCCTCGTCGAAGATGCCTTCGGTGGCATTGAGGGCTTCCCGGTGCTTATCCAGCATTTCCAGGAAACTGCGGCGATAAGTGCCAGCAGCCGCCTTCAGGTCGCTCAGGCTCTTGCGGATGGTTTCCCGTTCTTCCTGAGCATCGTCCAGAATCTGAGAAGCCTTTTCTTCCGCTTCCTTGATGATGCCTTCCGCCTTGGCTTCGGCTTCCTTCACGGTATCGTCGGCCACCAGACCGGCACGGCGGAACATACTTTCCAGCGTGGCGCCCAGGTTGGGCTCCGCCTGCTGCACGGGGGTTTCCCGAACAGGAGCGGCAACAGCTTCGGTCTGTGCCTGCTGGAGAGCCTCCTCAGCACGGTTCAGCTTGCCTTCCAGATCTGCGATATAGTTCTGCATATTGGTCATTTCGTCGCAGATCTCATCCAGAAACTGGTCAACATCGTCACGATCATATCCGCCGCCCTTGACCGCAAACTCTTTATCCAGGATGTCATCAATCGTCAAAGCCATGTTTCGTTCTCCTTTCAGGTTCCCGAAGGTTTATTTACGCTCGCCGAAGCGAAGCATATTGAGGGGATAGCGACCCTTCCGGGTCGGCTGCCCGATCTCGCAACATTTCAGCCGCCCAAGCCCCCGAACGGAGATCACATCGCCTTGGCAGACGTGCATATCCGTGCGGATACAGGGCGTGTGCCGGAGCTTCACGTGCCCGGCGGTGATCAAAGCAGCTGCTTTGGCACGGGAGATCGAAAAACCGCCCGCAATCACAGCATCCAGCCGGGGAGAGGAAACGGTATCCCGTACCTGCCGTCCTTCCGGCGGCTTGGGCACTGGCAGTTCATCCAAAAGCTGCACCTGCAGATGCACCCGTCCTGCGCTGGCAAGAACCGAATGAATGTGCTGGCACATGGCGGTTTCGGCAAACAGATAGGCCTGCTCTGCTTCCACCACAATATCGCCAACCATACCTCTGCGGATGCCAAGGCCCATCACGCTGCCCAACAAATCCCGGTGGGTGGGGGCTGTCTGGTGGGGCCAGGTAAGCTTCAGCGCACTGATGGGATAGGGTTCCTCCCACCCATCTGCCGGAAGAAAGCGCACCATCTGGCGCTCCGCATCCTCATAGCCGCCAAAGCATTCAGCCGTTACCCCTGCCTCTTTGGCAGCGCCAAATGCCAGCTGCGCCTGAGGCGGCGTGAGAAATTCTGAAAAAGTGGCAATTCCCTGCCGGTCGGCCCTGAGGGCCAGCTCTGTCAAGCGCCGACGGAGCAGCGCATCGTCATCATCATACGGCATAGCGTGTCCATTTACTGAGCGTTGTACCGCTGGGCATTGATGGCCCGGTGCATACCGGTGTAGCTGCCAGCCATGGCCGTGCCGAAACTGACCGGCATCCCCTGCGCCCCCTGAGACTGGAACCGCTGGGTGGGAGAGCCGGAGGAGAAGCCGCCATTCTGAATGGTTTCTTCCGCTTCCTCAGCTACAGGCGCCTGCTGGGGCTGGGCTGCATACTGCGGCTGTGCCGTTGCGCTATCCTGAACGTAGCTCTGGCGAACCATGCCACGGACTTCCTGACCGGAGGCCAGTTTCTGGGTGGCATTATCCATCATGACCCGCACGGAAGGCGAAGAAATCAGGTACACGCCCCTGGGCGAAATCTTATTCAGGGAACAGCCCAAGGCATAAGCCGCACCGCTGAGCATATCCACACAGCGCTGACGCTCGCTGGCATCGGCGATGGTTTCCATGTTCAGGAATACGGAAGCATTGGTACGAATATAATCAATCACCTTGCGGCACTCATTGCGGCTGCACAGCTGCACGATATACTCCACATGGGCATACACCATGCCATCCGGCGTGGTCTGCATTCCGGGGAAGGTGAGCACATTGCTGCCGGGCATGGGCTGGAGCTGCTGCTGATAGCCCTGCTGGGGCTGTTGCTGATACTGCGGGGGCTGCTGAGGCTGCTGATATGCCTGAGCCTGATAGGTACCCGTCTGCTGCATCTGCTCTGGCTGGGCTTGGTACTGGGCCTGCTGGTACGCCTGTGCCTGATAAGTGCCGGTCTGCGACATCTGCTCCTGTTGAGCCTGATACTGGGCCTGCAACTGGGCCTGATAAGCTTCCGCTTCCTGCTGGGCCTGCATACGGGCCTGCTGGGCAGCTTCTGCCTCCAGCTCTGCACGGCTGCGGTAAGGCTGACGGCCGCCATATTTCTGATCGCCATCGTTAAAGGGATCCATCATCTGACGGCGGGATTCATCCGCATTGGCATAAGCGTCTGCAAATTCCTGGTCGGAATCATAGCCAGACTCTCCCTGATTCTGCGGGCCGCCGCCCCGGACAAACTGATCGCCCTTATCGGTCAGCCACTGGCTGACTTTGCGAAACATACTCAAACTTCGAACCTCCCAAAATCAATCACCGCACCACAGGTCTGTACAAGGCGGTGCCGATTCGTACCATAGTAGCGCCCTCCCGGGCAGCAATGGCGTAATCGCCGGACATTCCCATGGACAACTCCCGCATTTCTACGCCGTCCACCGCTTCGGTGCGAAGCTGCTCAAACAGGCGGCGCATTCCCCGGAATAACCGGGTCAGTTCCTCGGGCGTAGCCATGGCGGGCATGATGCTCATCAGGCCCTGAATATGGATGTTGGAAAAATCGCGCATCTGTCGCAGGAAGGGCAGAACCTCCTCAGGCGGCATACCGCCCTTCTGTTCCTCGCCGGAGATATTTACCTGCACCAGCGCAGGAATCACCCGTCCGCAATCCGCTGCACGCCGCTGCACCTCCTGGGCAAGGGCCAACCTGTCCAGCGTGTGCAACATACATACAGAATCTATTATATACTTGACTTTGTTTGTTTGCAACCTTCCAATCCAATGGAGGCGAAATTCTGGCGAAATCTCCGGCAATTTAGGCACAGCCACCTGCGCACGGTTTTCGCCAATATCAAGAATATTCAAGGGTTTCAGCAAATTGATCACTTCGGGCGTTACGGTCTTGGTAACAGCGATCAAACGGGCTGGCGGAGAATTTTCATAACGATTTTTGTTCAAATCATCCAAGATGCGCTGTACATTGGCTCCCAGCGTATCAGCGGATACCTGCTGCCCGGTAAGCAGCGGCGCTGCTGGATTCATCTCTCTCCCCTCCCCTTTCTGAATCTTGAAATGCCTTAATTGAACAGCTGCACTTCCATACCCTCAGACAGCACACCGGACTGCAGAGGCTGAATGTACACCTTGCCCTCCGCCTGATTAAGCACATTGACCGGCACAAAGCTGGGCACACCGTTCTGGTAGATCACCACGCCTTTGGAGCCGTTCTGAGTATAGATGGCTGCCAGCGGAACCGTCATACACTCCACAGCCTCGCTGATGCTGGCTTCGCAGGTACGCATATACAATACATTGCTCACATCATCCACAACCGCCAGACGAACCAGCAGCTCACCGCCGGAACGGGCATAGGAAAGCACCTTTGCCTGCACCTTGGTACTGGTAAACTGCTCCAGCGTCAGTTCGTACACTTCATCCTTGGCAGGATTCCAGTTCTTGTCGTTGATGAGCATCAGAACTGCATAGTTATCCTTCCTGACCAGACGGTACAGATCGATTCGGCCACGCTCGGCCGCACTGGTCTGAGGCTTTTCGCCGGCGATCATGGACCGTACCTGTGAAGGCGTATAGGTTTCAAACAGTTCCGGCGACAAGGCCTGTTCAAAGCCATCGGTGTAGAAGCTGACGATGCTTTCCTGGGCTGCCAGCTTGGGCTTAATCCAGCTTTCGATACGCTGTTTCTGCGTATTCTCATCGTCATACAGACGGCTCAGTCGGGTATCGCTGGCATATTTGCTGCGGAAGTAGTTCTGACGCTGGGTGATAGCGGTATCCAGAATGGTTTCCTGATTGATCAGGTTGCCACGGGAACCCTGCACCAGACTACGTACTTCCAGCCCCCGCTCAATCACTTCGGTTTCCAGCATATCCATGCGCTGGTCATAGGCTGTTTCCGCTGCCAGCAACGTTTGCTGGTAGTCGTTGATCTGGTCACGATAATCCTGCAGGGTATTCATTTCGCCGGTGGAATAGCCAGTGGAATACACATAGCACAGCGGATCGCTGCGGTACACCAGACTGCCTTCCTCGGCTTCGTATTCGATGTTCTGCACGCCTTCTTCGCTGTAGGCGGTTTCGTTGCGGACAATCAGCGCATCCCCACGGAAGGTATTGCCCATCAAGCCCAGCTCAATCTGAGCCGTGGAAACCTGCGTGCCGGGATCCCTCAGGAAGAAAAAATACACACCGGCGCCGATCAGCGCCAGAATCAGAAGCACGATCAGAATGGTTTTTCCAGCGCCGCCCTGCCCCGGCTGTTTGGGAGGCCTGGGCGGTTTCTGCTTCTTCTGCTTATGCACCACCGGCTGGGTGGGGAAAGGCTGCTGCTGGGCTTGCTGCCACTGCATAGCCTCATACTGCATCTGCTGCTGCATCATTTCCGGCGTCATCGCCTGCTGGGCCCCGGGCGGCGGCCATTGCTGCGGCGTTACCGGCATGGGCTGCATGGGATTCTGCATCCCGAAAGATGGCTGCATTACCGGCTGCTGACCCATGAAAGGTGCCTGACCCATGGAGCTGTTCATAAGCATGGGATCCTGCTGCAGCCCAAAGGGATTGGGCTGGGCCATGGGCTGCTGCATCCCGAAAGGAGGCATATTACCCTGGGGCATACCGGAAGGAGGCATCATGCCGCCCTGCTGCCACGGCTGCTGGGGATTCATTCCCTGAAAGGGATTCTGCTGCATGGTACTGCCTCCTTTCCTCCAATTAGTTCATCTGATCATTCTCTGTGGTGGCCAGCGTTCTTAACCGTGCTAAAATACGCCGTTCCAGACGGCTCACCTGCATCTGGGAAACACCCAGATGTTTTGCGGTTTCCCGCTGCCCCAGCTGCTGTACATAACGCAATGTGAGAAGCTCCTGTTCCTGTACATTCAGTTTGGAGAGGAGCCAGTTCATCATATCCGAACGTTCCAATTGTTCAAAACGGGTATCGCTGCGCCCTAAAAATGCTTCCAGCGTGCTGTCGCCGTCATCGCCCACGGCGCTGTCCAGCGAAACGGCGTTCTGTTGCTGCGCCGCATCCAGCAGGGTGAGCAATTCATCGGGACTGATGCCCATATAGGCTGCCAGTTCGTAAGCGGAAGGGGTGCAATGATACTGCTGTTCGTAGCGTTCCTGCGCTTTGGTCATCTGATACAGCTTCAGCCGAATATCCCGGGGCAGACGCATCCCATCGCCCCGGTCCCGGATATGGTTCCGGATGGCACCGGTCACTGTGGGCACTGCGAAGGATGAAAAACGAAAACCCTTGGTGGGATCAAAGCGTTCCAACGCACTGAGCAACGCCATGGCAGCCACCTGTTCCAGATCCTCCCGTTCCACGCCGCGACCGGAAAACTTAGCAGCCACGGAGCGGCAAAGGGGCAGGTATCTTTCCAGAAGCTCATCCCGGATGACGGTATCCCTGGTGGTATAGTAGGTTTCGTGCAGCCGCATGGTACGGTCTTCACTCATGTGCACCATCTCCACCTGCAGGCATGGAGCAGATGATCTGCACAATGCCCTGTTCATCCTCATGAAGGGTCACTTCCGGCATCAAGGTGGAAAGCACGCCATAAGCGATGTCACGATCCACGGCTTGTCCTTCCTGCGCCGTTGTTCCCACTGCGGTAAAGGTCATGGTCAGGCGGTTGCCTGTGAGACCAGCTTTCACATCCAACTGCTCCGGTATACAGGTGCGGCCCATCAGGCAATCGCAGCATTCGTTGGTAATGGTGCGCAGATCGCCGATCAGATCCACATCCAGGCCGCAGAGCAAGCCAAGACCGCTCATAGCCATGCGTGCCATGAGCACATCCTCATGATTTGCCGGGATTACCAGATGCACTTCGTGCTTCGTCATTTCCTCAGCCTCCGGATCTCCCCAGTACAGGGGAGTATAATTGTAACACATCTGTAATCAAATTGGCAAGTATTTGATGGACTTTTCCACAAAAATGTTGCATTTGACTGCTATTCTTCCGATGAATTTGGTAACATTTTGTCACCAGGCAGCCAGAACAATATCAAAATGGAAGGCAATGAAATAGCCATGGCAAACTGGAAGAAGCGTGCATCGTTGCCGCAGAGCAGCAGCATGGTTGCCAGATTGTAAATCAATGTTGGGAAAGCCAGCGCCAGAACAGCGGGCCCTTTGCGGTACATTGCCACCAGCACCGCCAGCAGCAAAAGCAGCTGCTGAACGCCGATATTCTGGGTCAGCCACCGAAGGGGCAACAGCTGCATGGGTGCATCCAGCAGGGCGCACAGCCATTCGCCTGCGCCATTCAGCAACGGATGACCGATGCTCTCCTCCGGAATATGGCCAGAGTTTGACACGGTGACAACCCCTTTGTTTTCACCGGTGATATCCCACACCAGCCCAGTGGTGCCGTTGACAGCTTCAAAGGCAAGCCTTGGCGCCCGGAAGGCAGTGGCGGCCGCCATGCCCAGAATTTCCATGGGATTGCGGTCAGCGATCAATTCCCGGGCAAAGGTGAATTTGATAGCATTGTAATCATTCAGGCGGTAAACCGTGCGCCAATTTTCTTCCTCGGACAGTGTGAGGAGAAAAGCTTTCGCATCCTCATCCAGCGCATCCGGCTGCTGTTGCATAGCATTCCCCAGGACGATCATGGGCAGACCCACAGCTTCCTCGGCGGTATTGTTGGGGTACACCACATCCAGCGAGCCATACAGGGGCCCCTTCACCAGCAGCATAGCCGCTGCCATCACCGCCAGTACCAATGCCGCCATCCTGCGCACGCCCGCAAAGCTGCACAGCACAATCACCGCCAGCGGCAGTGTAAACAGAATGGCATTGTGCCGCACCAGCGTAGCAAAAGCCAGCACCAGTCCGAAAAGCAGGGCATTGTACCATTTGCGCAGCCATTCTCCACGGCTGGCCAGCATCCGGATGGTCTGGGCGCATAGAATCACTGCGGCAATGCACATGGCGTTATCTTTCCACACATACATCAGGGTATTGCGCACCAGAGGCGTCAGATGCACCAGCACATGAACCGTCATCGCCAGCCATACAGGCACGCCGACCTTATGGATTGTTACCGTCAGATAAGCAAAGGCCACAGCAAAAGCGGCGCACTGCACCAGCACCACAAAGGGATAGCGGTTGATCAGCAAAGTACACAGCCGGATCAGCAATGTATGAAACACAGGGTGCCAGTTGTTGTACTCGCCGCTATGGGCCTGCCACCACTGGTTGGCTGCATCGTAGCTGACACCGCCGGGATAGGCCTTCAAAAAGGCGCTGCCCAATGTAAAAGCGGACACTGCAAGGCAAACAAGCCATAGCCTTACGGGTTTGACAGGTTTTGCGGCTGCAGGCGCTATATCCAGCTTTTGGGACGCAAAAAGCAGCAGGCCATAAAGACCCGCTGCAATCAGCCCAAACCAGAGCAGGGAGCACAGCGTATCCGCCGTGCTCACAAACAGGCTGCTCTTGGAAAGATAGGCAACATAAGCCAGATACAATGCCAAACAAACCGCACAGAAACGAAACCAGAAGCGATGGGCCACACTGCGCCCGGAAAGTTCATTCTTCTGCTGCTTCATGCTCTGTGGCATTTTGATACTCCTTTACCGGTAAACGGCTCATTCCTGGACAAACTCATCGTAGATGGCACGGATGGCACGCTGGAAGTCAGCTTCATCCACACCCACCAGAATGCTCAGCTCGCTGCTGCCCTGATCGATCATGCGCACGTTGACGCCTTCCCGGCTGAGGGCAGTGAACAGCTTGGCAGCGGTACCGGGATTCTGCACCATGCCACGGCCAACGGTAGCAATAATGCCCATATCATCCTGAATGGTGAGAGAGTCGGGCGAAGTGAGTTCCATAATCCGCTTGACCACCTTGGCCTTGACAGGCTCCAATTCAGCGGCAGAAACCACCACGCACATGGTGTCGATACCGGTGGGCATATGCTCGAAGGACAGGCCGTTCTCTTCGATGGCCTGCAGCACACGGCGGCCAAAGCCCACTTCGCTGTTCATCATGGCCTTTTCCACAGACAGCACGCTGAAACCAAGGCGACCGGCGATACCGGTGATGATATAGGGATTCTCCTCATCCACTGCGCCATGCGTGATCATGGTGCCACGGGCATCAGGCTCGTTGGTGTTGCGGATGTTGGTGGGGATCCCTGCACGGTGCACCGGGAAAACGCTGTCCTCATGTAGCACGCCGGCACCCATGTAGGAAAGCTCACGCAGTTCGCTGTAGGTAATGTTGCGGATGGGGCGTGCATCGGGCACGATGCGGGGGTCGGTCATCAGGAAACCGCTCACATCCGTCCAATTTTCGTACAGCTCCGCATAGGCGGCACGGGCCACGATTGCGCCGGTGATGTCGCTGCCGCCACGGGAGAAGGTTTTGATCTCGCCGCCGGCAATGCTGCCATAGAAACCGGGAATCACAGCCCGTTCCACGTGCTTGAGGGTGGAAGACATGACCGTGTGGGTCAGCTCGCTGTCAAAGGAGCCGTCTTCGGAGAAGAACACCAGATCCTTGGGATCAAGGAAGGTGTAGCCCAGATAATCGGCCAGAAGCAGACCGTTGAGATATTCGCCACGGCTGGCCATGTAGTCTTCGGTCACGCCCAGTTCAATTTCTTTTTCCAGCTCATCCAGATGCTTGGCGATGTTAAAGTTCAGCTTCAACTCTTCCGCAATGCTCAGATAGCGTTCCCGGATCATCTGAAACAGCGGGCGGAAGTCCTCGCCGGTCTTGCTGGCCCGGTAGGTACGGTAGAGCAGGTCGGTCACCTTTTCATCCTTGTCAAACCGGCGGCCCGGGGCGCTGGGAATCACATAACAGCGCCGCTCATCCTTTTCAACAATCGCACGCACTTTGCGGAACTGACCCGCATCCGAAAGCGAACTGCCGCCAAACTTTGTAACAATCTTACCCATTCGTCTATTCCCTCCAGACGGTTCAAGGGGACTGATGACCCCTCACAAAATCTTATTTTATCCCATATCCTACCGGAAAGTCAATCCCTGCGCCTGCAAAGGGTGACAAATACCATCAAAAAACACCCTGCGCAATGCAGGGTGATATTGATTTGAGTACGTTTCTGCCAGGCTGTAGCCCTTTGCAGTCCCCGTCCCCCTGCGTGGTCGGGATAATACAGGATATGCCCGACAAAGGGCTGGGTGTCAGCAAGTTGCCAGCCAATCCTCCCGCAGGATGCTCATCATGCCCAGATCAGCAAAGGCACCGTCGCTGTAATAGGCATGGCGCTTGACGCCTTCCAGCACAAAGCCGGCCTTCTGGTAACAGCGAAGGGCAGCGGCGTTCCCCATATGAACCTCCAGCTCAATGCGCTCAAGGCCAAGGGTCTGGAAAGCGAACTGAATGAGCAGCCGGAGGGCTTCCGTGCCCAAACCACGGCCACGGTCCGCTTCGCTGCCGATGACCATGCCGATTTCGCCCTGCCTCAGCCGCCAGTCCACCCGGAACATATCCAGCTGGCCGATATAGCGGCCATCCGCAGCATCGGCAATAACGAAATTGTAGCCATTGTGACTGGATTGCAGCATCCGATTCAGAAATTCCTGGGTATCCACAGTGGTCTGGGGAGCCCAGAAGCGGGCAGCCAGGTAACGGGTCACGCTGGCATCATTCACCCACTGACGGATGCAGGAAAAATCCTCAGATTGATATTCCCGCAGCATCACCTGCTCGCCAATCAGTCTGGGCATTATTCTTCGTCCTCGTCTTCCACCAGTTCCAGACCATCCAGCAGCATGGCCTCGTTGGCTTCGTCCTCTTCTTCCATGATGGCCATACACTTTTCAAACACGGCGTTCAGTTCGTCCTCATCCTCGATGGTGGCGTATACATCTTCGCCGCTCTCATCATCACGGATGATCTTGAGAATGATGGCTTCGCCCTGCTGGCAATCGTCCATATCCTCAGTGGCCTCCAGCAGCACATAGTAGTTGCCTTCGTATTCCACAGTCATCAGGTGTTCAAAGTTAACGTCGTTTCCATTCTCATCCTGCAGCTGAACCAAGTTGTTGTTCTCTTCCATTGTTCTTTCCTCACTTTTCTTCGGAGTTGCCGACTACCGCACCGGAAGCGATCCACTGCTCCAAAATAACAGCAGCAGCCAGCTTGTCCACATAATTCTTCCGATCCTCCCGGCGCACATTGCCGCCGATGAGAACCCTTTCCGCCGTAACGGTGGTCATGCGTTCATCCTGATAGAACACATGAAGCCCCGCATCTGCCAGCACCTGACCAAAAGCCATGGCTTTCTGCGCCTGAGGGCCACGGGTGCCATCCATATTCAGCGGCAGCCCAAGCAGCACCAGTTCGGTATCATACCGCTGGCATAGCTGCTGCACATAACGGCTGTCCGGGCCATACCCCACCCGCTTGTAAACTTCCAGCGGCTGGGCAATGATCCGGCTTTCATCACTGACGGCCACACCGATGCGCACATCACCCACATCCAGTGCAATGACTCGCTTGTTCGTCATCAGCCATCCAGCCCTTTCAGGTAGCCCCGTACCAGCTCTTCCATGATTTCATCCCGCTCAACGCGGCAAATCATACTGCGGGCCTGCATATAGCTGGTGATATAGGTGGGATCACCGGAAATCAGATAACCCACAATCTGGGTGACAGGGTCGTAGCCTTTGGCTTGCAAGGCACGATATACATGATTCAGGATGGCATGGGCATCGTTGGCACCTTCCATCACAGGGGAAAATTTGGCAGTTCCGCCCACTTCGAGCATGACAACGCCTCCTTATCGCTGGGTGTACAAATTCATTATACACGGTTTCTTCTCATTTGGAAAGCGTTTCGAGCGAATTGAAGAACTTTTTACCTTTCTTTCACATCCTGCATGGCAGCTATACAGGCGCACCATTTTTGATGCTGGGCATACACCCTGAGCGCTGCCCGCAGGCACAGAAAAACCGGTACCGCCAGCAGAATACCAGCCACACCGCCCGCAGCGCCGCCCGCCATCAAACACAACAGCACTGCGATGGGATGCATTTTGGTAGCGTCGCTCATCATCTGGGGCGATAACCAACTGCCTTCCAGCTGCTGCACCACCAGCACGACCGCCAGCGCCCACAGCATCCGTCCGCTGCCTGCCTGCAAACTGAATAGTACCACCACTGCACCACCCACGAACGGCCCCACATAGGGGATCAATTCCATGATCCCCATCACAATCCCCAGTAAAAGCCACGCCGGAATGCCGCACAACAGCAGACCGATGGCCGTCATTGCCCCTACCGCCAGCGAAACCATCAGCTGTCCACGAAGAAACCCCATTGTTTCCCGACGTACTTCCCGCAGCAGGCGCACGCTCATGCTGCGCTTGCGTACTGGCACCAGCAGCAACAACCATTCGCCTATCTGCTTGCGGTCCTTCAGAAAATAGAAGCCCAACACCGGCGCAAGCATCCACCTGCTGAAACCGCCAGCTTTTTGCTGCATCCAGCCAAACAAAGCCGGAATCGCCTTGCTGATCAGATTTTCACCGCCTACCGTCAGTTGCTTGCGAAGGGTATCCTGCACTGGCAATCCATTCTGTGAAAGCCACCGTTCCCCCTGATCCACCAACGCAGACAGTTTTTCCGAGACTGCCGGTATCAGCTCAAGCAGTTGCCTGGTCTGCTGGGCCAGCAGTGGCAGAAACACCAGCGCCACCGCTACCAGCACACCACCAAGACCAATCAGGCTCAAAGCAGCAGCCAGCCCCGGCTTCCATTTCCTCTCCAATAAGTGCATAAAAGGCAGAGCGATCAACGCAACCACCAGACCGCAAAACAGCTGGATAGCAATGTGCCACAAAAGAAAACGGATCAAAAAGCAAACCAGCAAAACGACTGCCAGAACCAGCCATCTTCGCCAATGGAATCTTGCCGCTTTATCATCCACCTGACCCGCCTGTTGCATGGATATCCTCATCCCTTTCCCCCGGTTCAAAAACGGGATGCGGCATCCCTGTCCGCACCCCGCCTGTCTTACCAGCTCTTGGCCATCCGCACGATCCGATCCACGCTCTTTTGCGCCTGACGCTTCATTTTCTGGTTGCCGGGCATCAGCATCGTTCCTGCGCCGACTGCGAAACCCAAAGCGCCTACCATCATGGTTTTCATCATGTTCATCCATGCCCCTCCAATCTGCTGCTTAACTCTGCCAACGTGAGCAGGGTGTTGGTCACAACCCGATTGCCGCCGGGAACTCCCACTCCGATATGGTACTCCACCGCATAGCGGTGCTGCCCCAGGATTCTGCCAGCAAGGCTCTCGCTGATCTCAAGCGCCTTGATTCGGCAGGTTTCCATACAAATCACCGCATCCGTTACCACTCCCAGCAGGCTGCCATCATCCCGATACATCCTGCTGACCCGCTGGGGTAACTGAAGCGGTATTTTGCCCGGCGGTATCGCTATTGCAATGCAGTGCCGACCGATCAGACTGATGCCATGCGACGGCACCCACTTCGCCGCACGGAGTCCATGCCGGATGATCAGCCCCATCAATTGCGAAGCCTGGGCGTCCGTCACACCGTGTTCCACCATTCCCACCAGCTTGCCCTGCCAAACCACCGGCATACCGGTCAACTGATCCAGCATCATCAGCATGACATCACCCTCCCGTGCATTGGCACAGGTAGGTTGTCCCGATGCACGCATTTTGTTCCCAACAAAGCATGGCAGCCATCCCAGTCCAAAAATCGTCTATCCCTGGCAACTTCTGGCGGAAGGCAGTTACTCAAAACGGTATCGTACATAGATTCTTTTCAAGCAACGCCGGAAAGATTTCCAGAAAAACGCCACCATTCACCAGTCTACGCATAAACTGGTATTTCCCTTCGCAAGAAGCGCTCTCCCCCATTCGTCTGATAAGCGAATGGCCGATCAACAACGGCCTTCTGAAAACAAAGGAGGTATCCCCTTATGCAAAAGTCCCGTCAATACAAAAGATGCCTCCAGGCATTGACTGTAACCGCTGCTCTGGCTCTGCCCATGGTTTCTTTGGCAGATGAATACATGATGGTACAGGGCGGCAAGCTGAACCTGCGCCAGGAACCTTCTCTGGAAGCCAAGGTGCTGGGTCAGTATCCCACCGGTACGTGGATGAATGTGCACGAAGAAACCGGCGAGTGGAGCAAGGTAACCGTGAATGGCAAGCAGGGCTATGTGATGAGCAAGTTCCTGACCGATGGCGCATCCTCCGGCACCCTGTATGTGAAAACCAACACCGGTGTTGGCCTGAACCTGCGTGAAGAGCCCTCCATGAGCGGCGCCATCATCACCAGCTTCAAGTCCGGCACGGCTGTGAAGGTACTCAGCCGCGGCACCGAATGGAGCAAGGTGCAGGTAGGCGATGCTGTGGGCTATATGTCCAACCGTTTCCTGACCGGTTCCGTGCAGAGCGGCTCCACCGGTTCCACCCAGACCAAGCAGGGCGTGGTAAAGAACCCCGGCGCCAATCAGGTGCTGCTGCTTCGTGAAAAGCCCAGCACCGATGCCCGTGTGCTTGGCAACTTCCGCAACGGTACGCAGGTGACCATCACCGGCGAAAGCGGCGATTTCTACAAGGTAACCGTGGCTGGCAAGAGCGGCTACATGATGAAGAAGTTCATCAGTGTCAACACCGCCTCCACCTTCCCCACTGAGCCCTTCACCGCCAAGCTGATCAACCCCAACGGCAACAGCATCGTCAATTTCCGCAAGGCTGCCGGTCTCAGCGCCCCCATCATCAAGACGCTGCCCGTTGGCACGGAAATCACCGTCAACGAAATCGGCGAAACCTGGTGCAAGGTAACCGTGGATGGCGTGGATGGCTACATCAGCCGCTACTTCTTTACCGTAGCCCACTGAGCCATAGCGTATTCTGACAATTGATACAAACGCTTCTGGCTTGTCATACTGCAAAAGCATTACAAAAAACGGCCGCCGCTGCTGGTTGAGCAGCGGCGGTTTCCATTATGGCTTCAACAACAACTCCACAACAAAAACTCCGTTCCCATACAGGAACGGAGCCTTTTGTTGATTTTTTGAATCAGTACTTGCGCTTGCGTGCAGCTTCGGCTTTCTTCTTGCGCTTCACGCTGGGCTTCTCATAATGCTCACGCTTACGAGCTTCGGCCAAAACACCGGTGCGAGCACATTGACGTTTGAACCGCTTCAGAGCGCTTTCCAGGGATTCGTTTTCGCGAATGCGTACCTCGGACACTGTTATCCCTCCCCTCGCTCATATCGCCTTGCGCCTGCAATAACAGCAGACAGATAGCGAACTTACAGATATTATACAGCGTAAGTTGTTTCCCGTCAACCATGAATTTCGGTTTTTTACATTCTTACGCCATTCTTTCGGCTAATTTTTCGCCGCCCAGCACATGAAAATGAATGTGCTTCACGGTTTGACAGGCATTTTCGCCGCAATTATTGACAATGCGGTAGCCGCCTTCGGTGAGGCCCAGCTCCTTTGCCACCTTGGCGCAGGTGCGCAGGCAGGCTGCCAGCTCGGCGTCGGTCAATTCTTCCACAGCATGAGCCACATCAGGGGTGTGCTTCTTGCTGACCACCAGCACGTGCACAGGGGCCTGAGGGCTGATATCATGGAAAGCATAGGTGTTTTCGTCCTCGCAAACCTTTTTGGAGGGAATGTCACCAGCGATAATTTTGCAAAACAGACAATCCTGCATGGATGTACCTTCTTTCTCAATGGTAATGGAACGTATGGCTACTGCTCTTATTCGACAATTCTGCCTTCCATTCCTTCTTGGGTCAGACCGGTCAACAGCACCTTCACAAGCTGACCGCTCTCGCCCCCTTCCACCGCCACCTGCACATATTCCGGGGTATAGCCCCCCATGCGTCCGTCGGGCAGCGGTTCTTCCAAAAGAACGGAACAAACTTCCCCAATCAGGCTCTCCCGGTAGGCCATCGCTGTTTGGGTTTCCAACGCTATCAGGCGATGCACCCGCTTTTCCTTCTCATTTTCGGGAATCTGATCCGGCATTTCGGCGGCAGGCGTTCCCTCCCGCTTGCTGTAGGGGAACACATGAATCTTGGCAAAGCCGACATTTTCGCAGAAATCCAGCGTCTGCTGGAACTCTTCTTCGGTTTCACCGGGGAAGCCCACGATCACATCGGTGGTGAATGCAGCTTTGGGCCAGACTGCCCGGAGACGCTCCACTGCCGCCATGAACTGGGTGGTGTTGTAGCGGCGCTTCATGCGGCGAAGCACCGCATCCGAGCCGCTTTGCAACGCCAGATGAAACTGGGGGCAAAGCTGATTCAGCTGCCCCACGGAGGCAACAAACGCTTCATTTGCCACAACAGGCTCCAGCGACCCAAGGCGTACCCGATTCACGCCCTCGCAGGCGCAGACCGCATGGATGGCGTCTGCCAGCGTGGGCTTGTCCGCTAAATCCCGGCCATAGCTGGTCAGGTGGATACCGGTGAGCACCAATTCGCCAAAGCCCGCATCGCTGAGGGCCTGTGCTTCGGTGCGGATATCCTCCAGCGTGCGGGAACGGATGGGACCACGGACGCTGGGAATGATGCAGTAGGTGCAGCGGTTGTCGCAGCCCTCCTGAATTTTCATCACCGCCCGGGTATGCCCTTCATGGCGGCGAATGCTGAGCCGTTCATAGGGGACGCTTTCCAGCGCATCCACCGCAACAATCTGGGTATCCTCCCGGATGGCCTTCTCCAGCAATTCCACCACCTGCGCCCTGTGCTGGTTGCCGATGATGAGCCTTGCGCCGCTTTCCCGCAGCTGTGCGCCCAGGCGCTGGGCAAGGCACCCCGCCACCACCACATCCGCCTGGGGATTGCGGCGGCGCACCCGGCGCACCAGCTGCATGCTCTTTTTATCGCCCGTGCCGGTGACGGTGCAGGTGTTGACCACATACACATCTGCCGGAGCGTTGCCGTGCACCACGGTGTAGCCGTTTTGCTCGAAGCATTCCAGCATGGCCTGGGTATCGTACTGGTTCACCTTGCAGCCCAGCGTGGTAAAAGAAACCGTTTTGGTCATGGTGTCATTCCTTCCCGCCAAAGCGAGGGATTACATTTCGCCAAGAGCTGTCCACAGCGCCGCCAGAGAGCACAGACCTGCGGTTTCTGTGCGCAGGATCCGCTTACCCAGTGTAACGCTCTGTGCGCCGATCTCATCAAGACGGGCCTTTTCTTCGGGGGTGATGCCCCCTTCCGGCCCGATGACGATGAGCACCTTTTCCGGCGTGCCGTGCTCTGCCACATAGGCCTGTACCGCCTTGCTCAGGGGCAAAGCGTGCTCTTCCTCCCATGCCACAAGGATCATGTCGAAGCCTTCGCTGGCGGCATCCTTCATGGCGTTATTCAGGCTGCGGGTGGCTGCGATCTCCGGCACATGGGCCCGACCGCTCTGTTTGGCGGCTTCCAGCGCGATCCGGCTGAGGCGCTCCCGCTTTTTCTCGCTCTTATCGGCCTTATCCGCCTTGGCGATGGAACGGGTCATCTCCACAGGCCACAGCTCCCACATGCCCAGCTCTGTAGCCTTCTGGGCGATCAGCTCCAGCTTGTCCGCCTTGGGCAGACCTTGCCAGAGCACCGCTTTGCAGGGGGCTTCCGGCGAGGGGCATCTCTCCCCCACCAGCACAGTGCAGGCGGTATCGCTGACAGTTTCCAGCTGGCCCATGTGCAGGTTTTCGCAATCCAGCAGCTGGACGGCTTCGCCCGCACGCAGGCGCAGCACCTTGGCGCAGTGCGCGCTTTCTTCCTTATTCAATGTGATGACGGCTCCCTCTTGCAGGGGCTCGTCCACAACACAGCGATGCATCAGGCAGCCTCGTTTCTCAGGCACAGGGCAACCCATTCGCCCTTCTCGATACGGTCATACACAGTATAGCCTGCTTCCTTGGCAGCCGCCAGCACATCCTGCTCACGCTCCCGGATGATGCCGGAGCAGATCAGCAGGCCATCCTTCACCAGATGGCGGGTCAGGGGGCCAGCCAACATGCAGATGGCATCCGCCACGATATTGGCAACCGCCAGCTCGCAGGGCATGGCCTCGCTCTTGCAAAGGTCGCCCACCACAACACGCACCTGCTTGTCCACGCCGTTGAGGGCAACATTTTCCTTAGCCACCTTCACAGCGTCGGGGTCGATATCGATGGCAAGGATGTCCTTGGCGCCCAGGCGGGCTGCCGCAATAGCCAGAATGCCGCTGCCGGTACCCACATCCATCACCCGAAGGCCGCTGGTCAGGTGCTTTTCAAGCAGCTGCATGCACATATTGGTGGTCTCGTGGGTGCCGGTGCCAAAAGCCATGCCGGGATCCAGCTCGATCACCAGATCGCCCTCCACGGGGGTATAGGCTTCCCAAGTGGGCTTTACCACCAAGTGGCTGCCAATGCGGAAGGGCTTGTAATACTTCTTCCAGTTTTCGGACCAGTCCTCATCCGCCACATTCTGCATATCCAGCGAAAGGGTGCCGAAATCCAGTCCGAAACCGCCCTGCGCCAGCTGCAACAGCTCCTGACGGACGGTATTGAGTACATCGTGGGTATGTTCATCCTGAGCAAACCAGCCCTTCACCAGCACATCCTCGGGCATGTTTTCCAGAAGCTTTTTATCATACAGCTCCCAGTACACGCCGGGCTTATCCGGGTCGGGCACATCGGCACGGTCGATGATCTCCGTGCCCATGGCGCCAAGGCGCATCAGCAGTTCGCTGACGATATCGCTGCCTTCGGTAGTGGTATGGACGACTGCTTCACACCATTGCATGGTTTCATCCGCCTTTCTTTAGTTGAACAGATCCTTGATCTTATCCGCAAAACTCTTGCGGCCTTCGTATTCCTTGCCGGTCATGGAGGCATCCAGTTCCCGCAGCAGCTCTTTCTGCTTTTCGCTCAGGCGGGTTGGGGTTTCCACCTTCACCGTCAGGATCAAATCACCCTTAACGCCGGTTTTGCGGCTGACGATGCCCTGACCCTTCAGCCGGAAGGAGGTGCCGGTCTGAGTGCCTTCGGGAATGCGGTGCTTCACCGGCTTTTCCAGCGTGGGCACATCGATTTCCGCGCCCAGTGCCGCCTGGGTCATGCTGATGGGCATATCCAGCAGCAGGTTGTTGCCATCCCGCTTGAAAAGCTTATGGGGCTTGACGGAAACAGAAATGTACAGATCGCCCGCAGGGCCGCCCCGCATACCGGGTTCGCCCTCGCCCCGCTTGATCATGTTGATACCGTCTTCGATACCGGCAGGGATGTGCAGCTTCACTGTGCGCTTGCGGCGGATACGGCCCGTACCATTACAATTGGAGCACTTATCCTTGACGATCTTGCCCTCGCCACGGCAGGTAGGACAGGTGCGAACCGTCACCATAAAGCCGCTGCCGGAACGCACCTGACCGCTGCCCTTACAGGTGGGGCAAGTCTGAGGCTGAGTGCCGGGCTTGGCGCCGCTGCCGGAACAGGTTTCACAGTTTTCATTGCGGAAGAAGTCGATTTCCTTGTCGCAGCCGAAAGCGGCTTCCTCAAAGCTGATGGTCAGCCGGTACTGCAAATCGTCGCCCTGCACAGGCGCATTGCGGCGGCTTGAACCCATGCCACCCATTCCGCCCATGCCGCTGAAAATGGTTTCGAACAGGTCGCCCATGCCACCCATTCCGCCGAAGCCACCAAAGCCGCCAAAATCGCCATAACCGCCACCCATCTGGGGGCCGTCAAAGCCAAACTGGTCGTACCGGGCTCGCTTATCTGCATCGCTGAGCACTTCGTTGGCCTCGTTCAGCTCCTTGAAGCGCTCCTCGGCGTCTTTATCATTGGGGTGTAAGTCCGGGTGGCACTCCTTGGCCTTTTTGCGGAACGCCTTTTTGATGTCCGCTTCCGTGGCGTTCTTGTCCACGCCCAGAACCTCGTAATAGTCACGCTTTGCCAATTGCTCACCTACTTAGTGATGTTTCAGTAAAATCGCTTTTGTGTAAACAGACCGCAATCCCCTTGCCCGGAAAGCGGGAAAAGGGGATTTGCGATATACGCAGGGGAGGGATTGTGGGGCTCTGCCCCACACCCCGGTCGGGGGATGATCCCCCGACACCCCGCACATTTTCTTTGTTATGGTTTGCATTCTGCCAAGCAGCCGCATACCACAGAATATTCATTAGTGAATCTCAGCGTCGGCATCGATGGTGCCGTCATCATTCTCCTGAGCGCCCTGGAAGCCGCCCTCAGCGCCCTGTGCAGCCTGCTCCTGCTGGTACAGCTTGCCAAACACAGCGTACACCTTCTGGGTCATCACGTCCATGGCGTTCTTGATGGCTTCGGTGTCGCCGCCTTCACGAACCTTCTTGAACTCGTCGATTTCACGCTGCACGGATTCCTTATCCTCGCTGGACAGCTTGTCGCCGTTCTCACGGAGCTGCTTCTCCAGTTCATAGATCAGGCTGTCGGCACGGTTGTTGGTTTCCACTTCTTCCTTGCGCTTCTTGTCAGCCTCGGCGTACTGCTCGGCTTCCTTCACACGCTGGTTGATCTCATCCTCGCTCATGTTGGTGGAGGCGGTGATGGTGATCTTCTGCTCGTTGCCAGTGCCCTTATCCTTGGCGGTAACGTTCACGATACCGTTGGTGTCGATGGAGAAGGTTACCTCAATCTGAGGAACACCACGGGGAGCGGCGGGGATACCGGTCAGCTCGAAACGGCCCAGGGTCTTGTTATCGCTGGCCATGGGACGCTCGCCCTGCAGCACGTGGATGCTCACGGCAGTCTGACCATCGGCAGCGGTGGTGAAGATCTGGCTCTTGGTGATCGGGATGGTAGTGTTGCGGTCGATCAGGCGGGTAAAGATGTGGCCCTCGGTTTCCAGACCCAGGCTGAGGGGGGTAACATCCAGCAGAACCACATCCTTGACCTCGCCGCCCAGCACGCCGCCCTGAATGGCAGCGCCCATGGCAACGCACTCGTCGGGGTTGATGCCCTTGAAGGGATCCTTGCCGGTGATCTTCTTCACAGCCGTCTGCACAGCGGGGATACGGGTGGAACCGCCCACCAGGATGACCTTGTCGATCTGGGAAGCGGACATACCGGCATCCTTCAGGGCCATGTTCACGGGGTTGATGGTGCGCTCCACCAGATCGGCGGTCAGCTCGTCAAACTTGGCACGGGTCAGGGTCATATCCAGATGCTTGGGGCCGTTCTGGTCGCTGGTGATGAAGGGCAGGTTGATGTTGGTGGTCATCACGCCGGAAAGGTCGATCTTGGCCTTCTCGGCAGCTTCCTTCAGGCGCTGGTAGGCCATCTTGTCCTGACGCAGATCGATGCCATTCTCCCGCTTGAAGGTATCGGCGATGTAGTTGATGATACGCTCGTCAAAGTCGTCGCCGCCCAGACGGGTATCGCCGTTGGTGGCCAGCACTTCGAACACGCCGTCGCCGATCTCCAGAAGGCTCACGTCGAAGGTGCCGCCGCCCAGGTCGTACACCAGAATCTTCTGGCTGTCTTCCTTATCCAGGCCATAAGCCAGAGAAGCAGCGGTGGGCTCGTTGATGATACGCTCCACTTCCAGACCCGCAATGCGGCCGGCATCCTTGGTAGCCTGACGCTGGCTGTCGCTGAAATAAGCAGGCACGGTGATAACCGCCTTGGTGACGGTTTCGCCCAGATAGGCTTCAGCGTCCATCTTCAGCTTCTGCAGAATCATGGCGCTGATTTCCTGGGGAGTGTATTCCTTGCCGTCGATGTTCACTTTATAGGAAGTGCCCATCTCACGCTTGATGGAAATGATGGTGCGGTCGGGGTTGGTGACAGCCTGACGTTTGGCGATCTGACCCACCAGACGCTCGCCGTCCTTGGTGAAAGCCACAACAGAGGGAGTGGTGCGGGCGCCTTCAGCGTTGGGGATGACGACGGTTTCGCCGCCTTCCATGACGGACACGCAGCTATTGGTAGTACCCAGGTCGATACCGATAATCTTGGACATAATCTTCTTCCTCCTACAAAATGATGGATGGTTGTTGGTATGGCTCAGCATAAACAGTTATGCGTGGGTAACGATGATTATTGGGGAACCACTTTGACCATAGCGTGGCGCAGTACGCTCTCGCCCAGCATATAGCCCTTCTGGAACACTTCGCACACGGTGCCGGGCTCGCCGTCTTCCTCGGTGCCCTGCATTACGGCGTTTTCCAGCTTGGGATCGAAGGGCTCGCCCTTGCGGTCGATGACGGTGATACCACGCTTGGTAAAGCAATCGCACAGCTGGCGATAGACCATTTCCACGCCTACCTTCAGGGATTCGTCGGTGGTATTCTGGGCGGCGGCGATGGCACGCTCCAGATTGTCGATCACCGGCAGCAGCGTGGTGGCGAAGGCGGCTGCGCCCTCGTCGAAGGCCTCGGCCCGCACATTGCGGTTGCGGCGGCGGAAGTTTTCAAAATCGGCCTGAATGCGCTGTGCCAGCGTCAGGTATTCTTCCTGCTTGGCAAGGGCTTCTTTCAGGGCAACTTCCTGCTCGCTCAATTCGGGAGCCTCTTCTGCGGCTTCCTGAGCAGTTTCTTCTGCTTCGGTGGGTTCGGCATCCCCGGCTGCTTCAGCAGTCTGGGGTTCTGCGGTTTCACTCTGTGCTTCGGCGGTCGGCTGCTGGTTTTCCAGCTGTTCCTCCTGCGCCTGGGTCTGTACGGTTTCCATTTCTTCGTTCATTTCTTCCACTGCCTCTTCATAACGCTGACTTCTTCTTCGCTTGTTGGACAAAGTTTTGTCACTCCTTATTCTGTCCCAACAGGATACTGAGCTGCTGGCCCATGGCGTTCAAAATGCTGAGCACCTGCCCGTAGTGCATACGGGTGGGGCCGATCACGCCGATGGTGCCGTGGTTATGATCGCCCAGCCGGTAGGTGGCGGTCACCAGCGAGCAATCGCTCAGCTCCGGGATACCGGTTTCCGGGCCGATGCGCACGGTAAAGGCCATGCCACCCTGCTTTTCCAGCAGATCCACCAGCTTATCCTTGGTTTCCAGCACGCTGAGGAAGCCCTTGGCCTTCTCCACGTCGCTGTACTCCGGAAAGTTGAGGATGTTGCTGGGGCCGCCCAAAGCCAGTTTGGCCTTGGAACCGCTGCCGGCCTGCCCCATGAACTGGGCGATATTGCCGGTCAGCTTGCGGTGATGCTCCTGCATCTCCCGGCTGCTTTCCTCCAGCAGTTGCTGGGCTTCGCTGAGGGTGCGTCCGCCCAGACGTTCCGTCAGCATACGGCTGATGGAATACAGGGCGTCTGCATCCAGTCCCGGCCCCACTTCCACCACCGTATCCCGCATGATGCCGCCATCGGTGACGATGACCACCAGTGCGCTGGTGGAAGAAACCGGCACCAACTGCAAATTGCGGATGCGGAGCTCCTGCCCCTTGGGGCTGAGCACCAGGGAAGTATAGTGGGTCAGGCCGCTGAGCACCTTGGCAGCGTGGTTGATCACGTCCTCCATCTGGCGGGTACGGTCATCGAAATAGTGGTGGATACTCTCGCTTTCCCCGGTGGAGATCACGCCTCTTTCCAGCAGCTGATCCACGTACAGCCGGTAGGCCTTAGCGCTGGGAATGCGCCCTGCGCTTACATGGGGCTGATCCAGATAGCCAAGCTCCTCCAGATCGCTCATTTCGTTGCGGATGGTGGCGGAACTGAGGCCCATCTCATATTTCTTGGAGATGGTGCGGCTGCCAACGGGGATGGCGGTGAGGATGTAGTCGTCGATGATCGCCTGCAAGATGCGGAACTTGCGTGCGTCCATCATCATGGCTGCTGCCTCCTTACCAATTTCTTTCAGATTGTTAGCACTCATCAAAGGCGAGTGCTAACACATACATATCATATGCCCGACCGGGCGGTTTGTCAAGAGGATTTTTCCTTTTCTCATCCAAGTTTAAGGAATGTTCACAAAGCGCAGCGTGCTTGGTTTCGGACTGCCTGCCAGCCCGCTGACACAGGCAGGGAATGTGTGGTACAATCAATCCGAGAGGTGATCATCCGCATGAAATCCAGTCGGCTTTTTCATATCATCCACCGGCTTCTGCGGGACGGGCGCACCACAGCGCCTGTTCTTGCCAGCGAGCTGGAGGTTTCCGTGCGCACCATCTACCGGGATGTGGAGGCCCTGTGCCAGGCGGGTGTGCCCATCATTACGGAGCAGGGCAAGGGCGGCGGGCTTTCCCTGATGGAAGGCTTCTCCCTGCCGGGCACGTTGATGACCCCGGAGGAACAGGCCCAGCTGCTGCTGGCGGTCAAAAGCATCGGTTCCGTCACCGGCGGGGATGCCTCCAGCCTGATGCTGAAGCTGGGCGGACTTTTTCAGCGGCAGGAAGCGGACTGGCTGACGGTGGATCTGTCCCGCTGGGGATGCGCAGACAGCAACAACCAGCGTTTCCGCAGCTTGCAGCAGGCCATTCTGGAACGGCGCTGCATCCGTTTTGACTATGTGAGCGCAAACGGCTTAAGCCGCAGAACCGTACAGCCGGCAAAGCTGGTGTACAAATCCGCCGCATGGTATCTGCAGGGATTCTGCCTCATCCGGCAGGCTTTCCGCACCTTCAAACTGAGCCGCATCCAATCCTTGCAGGTGACTGATGAAACCT
This sequence comes from Clostridia bacterium, assembly GCA_017501255.1. Taxonomy (GTDB): domain Bacteria; phylum Bacillota; class Clostridia; order Christensenellales; family Aristaeellaceae; genus Limiplasma. Next base: position 103,285 of record JAFVXE010000059.1, read on the forward strand.
TCCCGCCGTTGCCCCAGCCACCGCCTATTGAGGATTTTGAATTCAGCGAAAGGTATCCCGAAGTACGGCTCCGTTTCCCCGCCTCCCTGGCGTTTCGGGTGTACGATGAGTTTGATGGCGATTCCATTGCGAAAGAAGCTGACGGCAGCCTGACCGTTACCGCCCGGATGCCCATCGATGACGGCTGGCTGTATGGCTATCTGCTTTCCTTTGGCGGTTCTGCTCAGGTGCTTTGCCCGGAGCAGTTGAAAGCCGGACTGGCCATTCACGCCCGGCAGATGGCAGAAGCTTATCAAAAGGATTTGCCGAATGTCCAAAACAAGACACAGGATGTCAGGTTATCCTCTGTATGCTGTGAACATCCCCTTGAGGGAAAGTTCATCACACAGGAGGATTATCCAATGGAACAGAAATTTTGCCAGAGCTGCGGAATGCCGCTGGGAGACCATCAGGAACTGTATGGAACCGAAAAGGACGGCAGCCTGAATCAGGACTATTGTATCTACTGCTACAAGGATGGTTCCTTCCTCGGGGAGATGACCATGGCAGAGATGATTGAAGCCTGCATTCCCTTTACCCTGGAAGCCCATCCCGGTATGACCCGGGAAGCCGCCAAAGCGGAGATGGAAAGTTATTTCCCTCGCCTGAAACGCTGGGCAAAGCAGGAGAAGCAGTGATGAAAGCCACCCATCAGGAGCGGGAGAACTGCATCCGGCAGTATATGCAGGGCTGGCTTACGCAGAACGAAAAAATGCTGCTGGCAACCCTGTCCCCACAGATTCACATCATTGAAAGCTACGGCCCGGAATATGTTGGACTCACTGAGGTGCAACGGTGGTTCCGCACATGGCACGCCGCTGGGCAGGTGCTGCGCTGGGATGCGCTGCACTTTCTCCACCAGGGGGATGAAACCGTTGTGAAATGGTTCTTCCGCTGCTGCTACGAAGGAAGCACAGCCGATATGGACGGCCTGTCACTGGTCGCCTTTGATACACAGGGGCGCATTCTTTCCATGGAAGAATACCAATCCAAAGCGGAGCATCACCGACCCTGTGCTGCGAAATAGCCTGTTGTTCTCCCTCTGTTTCTTCTGAACCGGCGGATTGCAATTCATCCGCCGGTTATAGTATAGTAGGCAAGAATTTTCTGAAACGGAGGAAAGCCATGAACAGAACCAGATTAAGGGACCGGCAGCTGCCGGATTACACCAAGGGCGAAGAGATTTTCAATATGGTATCCCACATTGTTGGCGGCGGTTTCGGCGTGATTGCGCTGGTGGTCTGCGTAGCGGTGGCTGCCGTGCACGGCAGCGTGTGGGGGATCGTCAGCAGCATTATCTATGGCACCTCGCTGATCCTTCTCTATACCATGTCCAGCGTATATCACGGCCTGCGGCCCAACATGGGCAAAAAAGTGATGCAGGTACTGGATCACTGCACCATTTATTTTTTGATTGCCGGCACCTATACCCCGGTGGCGCTGTGCGCCATCCGTCCCCGGTTTCCCGGTTGGGGCTGGGTGATTTTCGGTATTGTGTGGGGCGTATCCGCTGTGGCGGTGGTCTTTACCGCCATCGACCTGAAAAAGTACGCCAAATTCAGCATGGCTTGCTACATCGGACTGGGCTGGTGCGTGGTGCTGGCCGTCAAACCCACCATTCAATCCGTGCCGATGGGCGGATTGGTTTGGCTGTTGATCGGCGGCATTGCCTACACAGTGGGCGCCGTGCTGTATGGGCTGGGACGCAAGCACCGCTATATGCACTCCGTTTTCCACCTGTTTGTGCTGCTGGGCAGCATTTGCCACTTTATTTCCATTGTGGGGTATATTCTGTAACATTTTTTGCAAATGGTTCTTACACAAAGAACGGGAGCAAGCCGGTCTAGCCGGAATGCTCCCGTTTCTTTATCATATGGTTTGTTCAGTCCATCAGCCGCAGCAGGGCTTCATTCTGCAACAGAAGCCCACGGGCAGTCAATGCAAAGAAGAGTTCTCCCGATGGATGCTCCTGCCAATATCCCAAACCGTCCCGAACAAGACTTTCCAGCGCCTTTCCATAGCGTGCGGTTATCGGCTGACCAAAATTTTCTTCAAAGTGCCGTTCACCGACTCCCTGATTCATGCGCAGCCCCAGCATCATGGTTTCGAACATGGCTTCCTCAGCGGTGATCAGGCTCTTTTCCCGTTTCACATCTGGTGATGCGACCATATAGCTGTTCACATCCTCCGGATTGGCGACCCGGAGGCGTACCGCCCCCATCTCCGCCTCGCTTTGTGCAGGGGGCAGCATACTGTGGGCTGCAGCCCCCATGCCTAGATACCACGCCCCCTGCCAGTAGCCGATGTTGTGGCGGCAGGCGAAGCCCTCTCTGGCATAATTGCTGATTTCGTACTGATGATAACCGTGCTTGCCAAGCAAGGCAATGCCAGCCTCCGTCATGGCTGCGCAGGCATCGTCATCCGGCACGGTCATCTCCCCTGCTTCCACACTGCGGCACAGGGGCGTGCCCTCCTCCACAATCAGACTGTAGGCAGAAACGTGGGGTACCTCCAATGCACAGACCCTTTCCAGGGTTTCCAGATAATCCGCTGTTGTCTGCCCCGGCAGGCCGTACATCACATCCGCATTGATATTGCCAAGCCCCATCCGCTGTGCCATTTTCACACTTTGTTCAGCATCGGCAAAGGTATGGATTCGCCCGATACGGCAAAGCAACGCATCCTGCGCTGCCTGCACCCCCAGCGAAAGTCGGTTCACGCCAGCCTCCATAACCGTTTCCAGCCACGCCTTCGTCAGGGTGCCCGGGTTGGCCTCGGTGGTGAACTCCGCATCCTTCAGCAGGAAGAAGCTCTCCCGCAGGGTTCCAAGAACGCTTTTCATCAGCGGAGCGGGCACGATGGACGGGGTGCCGCCCCCCAGAAATACCGTGCTGACCTGTGCGTCTGCATATTTCTCGCCCATGGTGCGGATTTCTTTTTCAAGAGCAAGGCAATACGCTGCAATGGTTTGCTCATTGGCGGCAGCAGAAACAAAATCGCAGTACAAACATTTCCTTTTACAAAAGGGAAAATGGAGATATAATTGCAGTAACAAGATTCATCCCTCCAAGGGGAGTATATCACAACCAGGGAGGTTTTTCACCATGGCAAATATCGAGCATATCTTTGAACTGGTGGTGCATTTCTGCATTCTGCTGATCGAACTGGCTGGCACGGTGGTCATCGTGTGGAGTATGTTCCGGGGATTTATTGGCTTTGTGAAGAAGGATGAGAACATCCGCATCCGGCTGGCTCAGGGCATCATGCTGGGGTTGGAGTTCAAAATCGGCAGTGAAGTGCTGCGCTCCGTCATCGTCAACAGCTGGAGCGAACTGGGCACGCTGGCCGCCATCATTCTGTTGCGCAGTCTTTTGACGCTGCTGCTCCACTGGGAAATCGAAGTGGAAGAGAAGCGCAAAGCCAAGCAGGAATTGCATAAACTGAAACTGGAAGCCGCCGCCGAGGCTCTTTCCGATCACGAAGAAAAAAATCGCTAAACCCCGCCCGGCATAATACGGATATTTTCTGCCGACACCTCCGTATGGGCAAGACAAATGGAAAGAATCACTGCGCTCTGAGCCGCAGTCACCTCCGATGCGTTCACCGCCACGGTGAGCGCATCGTTTTGCATCAGCACAAGGCAGGGGGCAAAGCCCGCATTGGTCAGCGCCTCCTCCACCCCCAACTCCATCTGATGCTGTTCCACCATTTTTGTCATTTGCAGCGATGCCTGCTGCCGGGTTTCTTCCTTTATGGTTTCATCCTGCAAAAGCGCTTGCAGCTTTGCCATATCTTTCTCATAAGCCGCTTCCCGCACCTGGCGGGCAGAAAGGCTTTCCGGCGCAAGGGTAGGCGCAGGCATCGCCACAGGCATCTGTCCGGGTTCTTTTTCATCGCTTTCCATGGTTTCGTGGCCAGCTACATAGGGCCAGATCAGCATAACCGCCGCTATGACCAGCAATATGCACAGCACCACCATCCGCACCCGGCTTGTTTCTTTTTCTTTGGAAGAAAAAATCAAATCGTTGTTTTCCTTGATGGTCTTCATCATCCTGCCTCCTGTTATTTGCTGGCTACTGCCCCATGGCAAACACATCCACCGCCGCCTCCGGCAGCCCCAGCAGGGTACGTACCGCACGGATCAATTCCAGCCGTACCGCCAGGTCGTCCGCCCCCTGTGCCACCACCACAGCGCCGGTGGGGCTGCCTGACTGCCCGGATTCGTCCCCAGTGTAAAACAGCGCCACCTCCACCTTGCCAGCCCCGGCAATGCAGCCCAACACCTCCGCCATTCGCTTCTCCAGCCGGTTTTCCGTACCAGGCGAGGCCTCCCCTGCCAGCAAAAGAACCAATACCGCCGCTACCGCTGCCAACGCCCAAAGAAGGGAGCGATTGTTCATCCATTTTTTCAGATTCAAGGAATCGCCTCCTCCCAAAGCGGATGCCAGCTGATTTTTTCCTCAGGAACGGACAACTGCTGGGCCAAAGCAGCCACCAGCATGGTTTCCTCCATTACAGGCGGCGCTTCCTCAGGGGATAAGTGCAGCCGGATCTCCTTCACGCTTCCATCCCGTTGCAGAAAAACGGCACACTGCGCTTCATAGCCCGCATTCCGGGCCATACGAAGGCAATATTGCTCCACCTGATTGGCAAGGCTGGTCAGGGCAATGCGCTGATAGCCGCTGGCGGTCTGCACCTCTTCCGTGGGCGAAAACACAGGCCACTCCGTTTGTTTCACGGTGCCCAGCACCTTCCCAAGGGAGGCGATCAGCGCCACCATAATCATCAGGCTTACCGCCAGACGAACCATCTGCTGCTGACGTTGGTTGCACTTAAGCAGTTCGCACAGCGCCCACAAGACTGCCAGCGTTGCCAGTTGCCGCACAAACCCATTCAAAGCCATCCCGCCTTTTTTCCTCATCTGAGCATAACCGTCAGCTGCCCCACCATAACCAGTTGCGCCACCAGCAAAAGAAACATGGCCCCAACGCTGAGCTGAATAATGAACAGGAGGGAGAACACATCCGCATAATCGCTGATGCAGGTACAAAGCGGACTATCCGAAACCGGTTCCAGCACCGCCGCCACCGCCCGGTACAGCAGCATAGCCGCCACGGTACGGAGCAGCGGGGTCATCAGCCTGCCAAACAGCAGCAAAAGCCCCAATACGCCCACCGCATTCTGGATGAGCAGGGAACTGCCCACCAGTGTATCCACGGTATCTGCGAACATTCCGCCCACCACGGGGATAAAGTTGTCCATGGCATATTTGGCTGTTCGGATACTGACCCCATCCACCGCCGCAGCCCCAAGCCCCTGCACCGTCATCACACCGATAAATACCGTGAAGCCCAGTCCCAGCGTCCAGTCGGCTGCCTGGCGGAACAACCGCCGCAGTTTGCCCACCCTGAGCTGAGAACTGACCCCGGATACCATCGTGAGCACCGCCACGCCGGCAGCCAGCGGCATGGTTGCCTGCTGCACCAGCGCCGTCATGGAACCGGCGGCAGCCATTACTGCCGGTTGATAGAACATGGAACTGGCGGTACCGCCCACAGCTGCCAGCAGCGTTACCAGCAGCGGGAACAACGCCTGCATCAGCCCGGCCATTCCTGCCACGGATTCCTGACACAGCGATACATAGGCCTGCAAATCGGCCACCAGAAACCCCATGGTCATCAAAAGGCCGCCATAATGGGCTGTTCCAGAAAGATTGCTCTGCAAATGAAGCTGCTCCGCCACCGCAGAAATCAACGCAGGCACCAGCAGCCGGGTCATGCGCCAAAGGGAATCGCTGAACAGGCCTGCCGCTTTGGCTGCCAGCCATTGCAGGGCTTCCTGCCCCGTCATTACGGCGGCGCCGCTTGCCAGCGATTTGATCAGCGAAGCAGCATCCTGCGCAAACATTCCGCTTTCCTCCACCGCCTGCTGAAAAACCGACAGATCGAGCCCCGCCAGCGCATCCTCCACGCTTTCCTCCAGAGAAGCGGCCTGTGCGCAGGGGATCGGCATCCATGCAGCGACCAGCAGCACAATCATTGCTGCTACAAGCAATATTCTGTTGCCTTGCATCCTGTTTCCCTGCTTTCCCTTGCTATGGCACCAAGGCCACAATCATCTCCAGCACATCCAGCAGCATGGGCGCAATCACGCTGAACATACACCACTTGCCCACCAGATTCACCTTCAGTGCCAGGCCGCTTTCCCCCAGATCCTCACAGGTCTGTGCTGCCAGATCCGCTGCATAGCTCATGCCAAGCACCTTCATCATCAGCTGAAGGTATTCCCGGTTCAGACCGCCGATGCTGCACAACCGGTCCAGAACCCCTTCAAGCCCGTTCAGGCTGTCCAGCGCCCCAAGCAGCAGAATGCCTCCGGCGACCACCGCCACCACGCCTGCCATATCCGGCTGCCAGCGGCGCACCAACATACAGAGCACCGCCGCTGCCACAGCAATCCCCAGCCACTGCCAGAATGTCATGGTCAGTAAAGCGAAAAGACGCTTTTCAGGCTGCCGAACAGTTCGGAGATCACATTGACTGCCAGCAGCAGAGCGATTACCAGCCCCACCACCGTTACCAGCGTGCCCAGTTCCTCCCGCCCGGCCTGTTTGAGCACCATGCTGATGAAAGCCACCACAACGCCAAGCCCAGCCAGCTTAAACAGCACATCCAGTTGCGTCATCCCTGTTACCTCCTTATCCATACGGGTTACCAGAGCATGATCCCCGCCATGATGCCCGCCAGCAACCCCAGCTGAACACAAAGTTTCCCACCGGTCTGGCGGCGCTTTTCCACTTCCTCCGCTGCCTGTTTCAGGCGGCGCAGACAGGCGGCTGCCGCCTGCTCACGCATGGCAGCGGTTCCTGTGCCAAGCTCCGCAAAAAGCTGCCGCAGTGCGGTGCGCTCGCACAAACCTTCTCCGGGGCAGCGATGCTGCATTTCCGCCTGCCGGTAGGCTTCGCCCAGAGCCAGCAGCGGTTCCCTGCGCAAAAGGGCTGCCGTGTTGCGGAAACGCTGCGCCATACAGCCTTCCTGCCCCACGGTGCATTCCTCCAAAAGCTCACACAGTCCCAGCCGTTCCTGGGTGAGCATCAGGCGCAGACGGGCCAGCATATCCTGCGCCCGATGCACCAGCTGATACCGGGCCTCCCATCTCTCCCGCACTGCCATACCGGCTGCCAGTCCGGCAGCCACGCACAGCAGCGCCCCAGCAGCGCCGCCCATCACAGCAGTTCCATGGGATGCAGCTGACCATCGTAAACTGCTGCAATCTGCCCCACTTGTTTTTCGTTGAGCAACACATAACGGTCAAAGCTGCGGTGCAGCACCAGCTGGGACAGAATGCCCCGGGTAGGCGGTGGCTGAACGGCCCGGCCATGCAGGGTGGTCAGCACCGAAACGCCCGCTGCAATACAATCCTGCACCGCCTGCACATCCATGGCCGTACCCAGCTCGTCCGTTGCAAGCACATCCGGGGACATACTGCGCAGCATCCACCGAAGTCCTGCTTCCTTGCAGCATCCGTCCAGCACATCCGTATTGGGCCCAACCTCCAGCTGGGCTTCCCCTGCGCTCATAGCGGCAATCTCGCTGCGTTCATCCACCACGCCCACCCGGATGCCCGCTTCCGATAATCTGCGGAGCGCATCCCGGAGCATGGTGGTTTTGCCAGCGCCCGGCATTCCAACGATCAGGGTGCTGAGGGGGCGTCCGCCGTCATCCCGGAGCAGAGGCATCAATCGGTCAGCCGCTCCACGCCACTGTCCGGCGATGCGAATGCACAGGGAACTGATCTCCCGGAGGGCACGGACGCTCTGCCCCTGCACCAGCACCCGCCCGCACATTCCCATCCGGTGGCCACCCCGCAGGGTGACAAAACCGCTGCGCTGTTCCTCCACACGGGCATATAAAGCGTGCTCGCACAAAGCCTCTGCCATCTGCCCCACCTGTTGGGGCGTGGGTTCCTGTCCGCAGGCCTGAGCCCCTTCCGTGGTATGGATGATGGTCTTCTCCCCTGCCCGGATGCGGATTTCCCGCACGCTTCCCTCCGGCAGCTGAAGCAGTGTTCTTGCTACCGCTCTGGGCAGGCTGTGAGCCAATTCCTCCATGGATTGCCGCTGAGTCATATCCTTCCCCCTCATTCAAACAAAATCAGGCCAATGGCCCGAAAAAATGCCAGATCCGCATGATCGGCGGCAGTCAGCCCCAGCGCCTTGCGGGCTGCCCGGACTGCCTGAACCGTTCCTGCACCATAAATCCCATCATCGCTGCCCCAGTAGTACCCCAGCGTACGGAGCCGCCTTTGCAAAGCCACCACTCGGCTGGAACGGTCGCCCGGGCCGATGGCTTCCAGATGGGTATCCAACAATCCATAGGGGCCGCCTTCAATGACCACCTTGGTGCCGTTGGGCACCTTTGCGTACAGCTCCTCCGAATCCTTCACCAGCATACGGATACAGCCATGGCTGGCATTGGAGCCGATGGAACCGGGCTTGTTGGTGCCATGGATGCCAAACTGTCCCCAAGGCACATTCAGCCCCAAAAACCGTGTGCCAAATCCGCCCAGTTCACTGGCGAAACGGTGATTGATCACAAAGGTTCCGATGGGTGTGGGTGTATCGGACGCACCTGTTGCAATGGGATATTGCTTCCTGATTTGTGTGCCTTCATAGAGCGTAAGGGTTTTCTGATGAATATTCACCAGAATCCACAATCCCTCCGGCACATTGGCCCGCTGAGCTGCTGACGTTCCGTTGACCGCCTTCGCTTCCTGCTGCTTTGCCATGGCGGTGCAGCCCGTCAGAAAGGCTGCCGTCAAAACGACTGTCAGCCACAGGCACCATCTTTGTTTCCAGCCGTTTTCCCAGCTCATTTTCCTCACCGCCCCGCTTTGCTTACTCCCAACCATATGTCTGTCCCCGGCCGGATATGCACCCATGAAATGCTTGTAACAAACACCGTCACAAACAAGGAGATTCCACCGGAAACGTCGAATCTATCCAGATGTAAAAAGCCATCCCTGACTCCGGATGGCATGGGAGGTTGATTGATCGATGAAGAAGTTTTTGATTTCCGTTCTGGCGCTGGCAATGCTGTGCCTGCCGCTGGCTGGCTTTGCCGAAGATGCGGCTGTGCAGCTGCCCTACGGCGTATCCTTCGGGATGAATCTGGAAGAGGTTACCCAGGCAGTAGGCGAAGGCAGCATTGTAGAAGAATGGTATGAGGATGATGAAAGCGGGAAAGACGGCAGCGGCTCCGTTTTCCTGTATGATGCACCAGTGGGCATTGGCGACCTTCAGGCAAGTTTTATCACCTTTGATGTAACCCGCAACAACAGCCCCAAATTGCCCCGGCTGGATTCCATCAGTATGTCTCTGGTCTTCGATGGCAACTGCATCGCTGCTTTCCGCAGCACGCTGGCAGAATTGGTGGCCATCTATGGCCAGCCGGACAGCGATCCCTTCGATGAATATGGCCGTGACTCCTATCAGGAGTTCGGTAACCTGAGCGCCAGCTGGACCCTGCCGGATATCCGCATCCATCTGACGCTGAACCAGGCATATACCGAAAACGGCGCTATTGATCTGAATTACGCCTATCGGCTCTGCTACGACCTGAGCGATCTGGATATGTAATCATCCCACCATCACAACGCAAACCGCCCCGCAACGGATGCTTTCTCCCTCCGTTGCGGGGCGGTTTTTCTCTGCTGTTGAGTCAACTGACGATTCAATCATTCTCCGGCGCATACAGCATAGCGCCGGGCGTCTGGATAAAGCCTAACGTTTCATACAGGGGCTTGCCCATCTCCGTGGCGGTCAGCATGATGTTGACGCAGCCGTATGCCTGGGCCCGGGCGACAATCTGCCGGATCATTTCCGATGCGATGCCCCGGCGGCGGTATTCCGGCTCCACAAAAACGCTGGTGATATAGGCATTCTTGCCTGTATGGTTGCGGGAGGAGGGCACGGAAAGATAGTAAAACGCAATGGCCGTACCGATACAGCGGCCATCTTCCTCCGCCAGTACCGCATCGCAGGTGCCAGCGTTGAGACCCTCTTCAAAAAAAGTGCGGCAATTGGCGCTGATTTCATCATAGTTGGGATGAACGCTGTCCACTTTGATAAAGCGGAGGCGTTCTACCACAAGGGCTTCCAGATCTGACGGGGTGGCGTGGCGGTAGGTCATGGGAGAGTCTCCTTTCCTGAAATGCCGTTACAGTGCTTCATTCTCTTCCATCTGCAAAGCTGCCTCAATGGCTTCCTTGCTGTCTTCGTAGGAATATCCCCGGCGGGCCATGGCCGCCAGCACCTTCTGCATCTCCTTGCGGGTGTCCTCGCCGTTATGGCGGCGAAGCAGCTTCTGGGCCAGCCGGATGGCGGCATCGTCCGCTTCCTCCTGAGGCAGCTCCTCCATGGTGCGGTCGATCAGCTCCCGTGGCAGGCCTTTGCGCACCAATTCCATACGAATACGGCTTTTGCCCATCTGGCGGCGGGCACAGGAAGCGGCAAACTCCCGGGCAAAAGCCTCGTCATCCAGCAGGCGTTCCTTTTCCAGCTTGTAGAGCACCATGTCAATGGTGTCCTCCAGATAATGCGCCCGTTCCAGTTTCTGACGGATTTCTCCGCCGGAACGGGCCCGCTGTGCCAGCAAAACCACCGCTTTGTTCAGGGCTTCCGGGTACTGCCGGGGCAGCAACCACTGGCTGAATTCTGCAAAGTCCAGTTCCTCCCCCTCGCTGAGGGGGCGTTCGGCCCAGATGTCCCGGCTAAGCATCAGCTGGATTTCTTCGTTGATGGTCACCAGCACATTGTGCCGTCCGCTGCGTTCGATGGCGGTGACCACATCCTGTTTCATGGAGGTCACTCCTTCCCGGCAAGCAATGTGTTAATCAGGCCATGGTTGACTTTTGCCAGATGGCCCAGCCGACCTTCGCCGCTGCCATTGTTGAGAGCCGCAAACCCATTGCCGTTTTCGTCAAAGAACACACCGTTCACAGCGCCGTAGGCAAAGCCCTGATGGCCCCAGAGCGGGCGGGGCAGAATCTGCGGATCATCCACCTGCAAAAGACCCATGCCGTGACGGATGCGCACATCCCTCTCCGGCCAGTCGGTGGTGGGGGTGCGCATCAAGCGAAGCCCCTTGTCATCGATGAAGCCGGGATGGCTGCCGCAGCAGACCAGCGCCAGTTTCGCCAGCATTTCCGCCGTCAGGAACAGGTTGCCGGAAGCCAGCAGATAATGATGCTGGGGATCCGGTTCCTTGATGGATTGCGCCGTTTCCAGCCGCTTGTGCACGCTGAATCCATTTTCTTTGGGCAAAACCCGGTAGCTGTCAGCCATTTTTTCAGCTGGCAGAGTGGTGATATCAAAAGTAGCCTGAATCCCCAGCGGCGAGAAGAGTTCTTTCTGCATCAGGGTTTCAAAGCTCATATCAAAACGCTTTTCCAGCATACAGCCGATCATGCCTGCCGCCAGATTGCTGTAGCGGAAAATCATACCCGGAGGGTCAGGACTGTAGGATGCGGGATTGCGCAGCAGTTCGCTGAGGGTGACGGGATTGGTGAAGGAACCGTAGTAGGCAGGCGAATCCACAATGGATGACGTGTGGTTCAGCAGCATCCCCAGGGTGATAGGCGCTCCCGGCAAATGGGGATTGTCAATCTTTTCTCCTAAAAAATCGGAAACATCCTCCCGGACATCCAGCTTGTCCATGCTTTGCAGGCGGAACACCAGCAATGCCGTAGCCATCTTGGCAATGGATGCGGTGCGGAAGATGGTATCCGCCTCTACGGGACGCTTTTCGCCATCCAGAGAAGCATAGCCCGCTGTCAGACAGTCCGTCAGCTTGCCACTTTCAAACCGCTGGATGCAGGCGCCCACCACATGATTTTGTTTCAGCGCCTTGGCAACTGCACGGTTCACTGTATCGCTGCCGCCCTGGACCGCTTTCCAGCCGCAACGGCGGCCCAACAATGGCAAAGCCAGTCCATACAATGAATTTTTCAGCTTTCCGACGGGCATGGTTCTCTCTCCTCTTTGGTGGTTTGGTCTGTTTTAGCAGAATGTACGGCCCGGATGAGCCACCAGGTCAGCAGCGGAATCATCGCACTGCAAACCAATGAATGGAGCAGATGCATAAAGGGTTCGCCGGGAACCAGCAACACTGAGGCGATCAGGCACAGCACATCCGGCAAAAAGAGGGCGGGCAGCGTTGCCAGATAGAAATACCGCTGCGCTTCCACCCGAAGGAACACCCACAGGGCAGCCGCCAGCATTGCGCCTTCCAGCAGCAGATAGCCTGCGAAACAATCCATGAAAAACCAGCGGGCAACAGCGGCCGCCACGGCGATGATACAAGCGGGAAAAGTGCGCTGAAAAGCATCCCGCCGATCCACCCGGCAAGCCCGCCACAGCAGCACCAGCGCCGCCACCACACAGAGGATCAGGCTCAGGTACTGGGAAGCCCGCAGGCTGCCGATCATCAGGCTGTCCTGACGGAGTTGCTCAATCACGAAGCGTCCGCTGCCATAGATGAGCAAGTACCAGCACAGCAGATTGCCCGATTGCCGCTGCGCTCTGCGGATGAACCACAGCGCCAGAAACCCGCACAGATTCCACAGGGATTCATAAAAAAACGTAGCCATGTGCCATTCATATCCGCCTGCCGCAGGAATCTGCACCCCCAACGGAAAAAACTGAAACGCAGGATTGGTGATCACCGGCCCATAGGCTTCCATATTGAAGTAATTCCCCCACCGGCCGATGGCCTGCGCCAGCAGCACGCCGGGAATGATCATATCCGCAAGGGTGAGGAATGACAGCTTCTTGATACGGGCATATATCCATGCCCCAATGGCCCCGCCGATGATCGCCCCATAGATGGCGATGCCGCCCTGCCAGATAAACAGCACCGAAACAGGATTATCCGCAAAGCTCTCCCAGCTCATGAGCACATAGTACAGGCGTGCGCCCACAATGCCGCAGGGCACAACCACCAGGGTGATATCCAGCGCTGTATCCTGAGGCAGGGAAAGCCGTTTTTCTTCCAATCCGGCCAGCCAGACGGCGCACAGTACGCCCAGCACAATCAGCAGGCTGTACCAGGGAACACCGAACAAAAAGGTTCTGGAATAAGGGATTGACAAGACAAACGCTCCTTTCAGATCAACTTTCATTATATGCTGCCCCAAAACTGCCGTCAAGCACCGAAAAAGCCCTCTGCCCCGCAGAAATCCTTCAGATGAAGTTATTTTGCAATGATAATCACTTTCGTCGAAAAAGCGAGATTTTACATATTGCACTTTTTCTTTGGAGAAGGTATAATTATGTAGTTATGATAGGATGAGCATTGGGGAGAGTTTCCACCAGTGGATCGTCCTCAATCAATAAAGGAGGCAACACCCCAATGAACAAGTATGTCTATCTGTTCACTGAAGGCAACGGTTCCATGCGTGAACTGCTGGGCGGCAAGGGCGCTAACCTGGCTGAAATGACCAACATCGGTCTGCCGGTTCCCCAGGGCTTTACCGTTACCACCGAAGCCTGCACCAAGTATTACGAAGATGGCCGCATGATCAACGCTGACATCCAGGCTGAGATCATGGAGTATGTTACCAAGCTGGAAGAGATCACCGGCAAGAAGTTCGGTGACAAGGAGAACCCCCTGCTGGTCTCCGTTCGTTCCGGCGCCCGCGCTTCCATGCCCGGCATGATGGACACCATCCTGAACCTGGGTCTGAACGAGGAAGTTGTGGAAGTTATGGCTGAGAAGTCCGGCAACCCCCGCTGGGCCTACGACTGCTATCGCCGCTTCATCCAGATGTACTCCGACGTCGTTATGGAAGTCGGCAAGAAGTACTTCGAGGAACTCATCGACAAGATGAAGGAAGAAAAGGGCGTCAAGCTGGACGTGGAACTGACTGCTGAGGACCTGAAGGTTCTGGCTGGCCAGTTCAAGGCTGAATACAAGGCCAAGCTGGGCACCGATTTCCCCTCCGATCCCAAGGAACAGCTCATGGGCGCCGTGAAGGCCGTGTTCCGCTCCTGGGACAACCCCCGTGCCAACGTGTACCGTCGTGACAACGACATCCCCTACTCCTGGGGCACTGCCGTCAACGTTCAGGCCATGGCTTTCGGCAACATGGGCGATGACTGCGGCACCGGCGTTGCTTTCACCCGTGACCCCGCCACCGGCGAAAAGAAGCTGATGGGCGAGTTCCTGACCAACGCTCAGGGCGAAGACGTTGTGGCTGGCGTGCGTACTCCCATGCCCATCGCTCAGATGGCTGAGAAGTTCCCCGAAGCTTTCAACCAGTTCGTGGAAGTGTGCTCCATCCTGGAGAACCACTATCACGATATGCAGGACATGGAGTTCACCGTTGAGCACGGCAAGCTCTTCATGCTGCAGACCCGTAACGGCAAGCGCACCGCTCAGGCCGCTCTGCAGATCGCTGTGGATCTGGTCGCCGAAGGCCACAAGACCGAGGCTGAAGCCGTTGCCATGATCGATCCCCGCAACCTGGACACCCTGCTGCATCCCCAGTTCGACGTGAAGGCTCTCAAGGCTGCCGCTCCCGTTGGCCGTGGTCTGGGCGCTTCTCCCGGAGCTGCCTGCGGTCAGGTTGTGTTCTCTGCTGAGGACGCTGAAACCTGGAAGAACGAAGGCAAGAAGGTTATCCTGGTTCGTCTGGAGACCTCTCCCGAAGACATCACCGGCATGAAGGCCGCTCAGGGCATCCTGACCGTCCGCGGTGGTATGACCTCCCACGCAGCCGTCGTTGCCCGCGGCATGGGCAAGTGCTGTGTTTCCGGCTGCGGCGAGATCAACATGGACGAGGA
>JAFVXE010000060.1 GCA_017501255.1 Clostridia bacterium
ATTTCCGTTCTTTCGTGCTATACTTGTTCTGAGCCATGGCGAACCTCCTGGTCTATTGTTGTGTGGTGCTTCAATTTTACCACAGGTTCGCTTTGGTTCCTTTTCTTTATCTTCTGTCCTATTTCATTTTACAGTCAACCCGTACAAAAAGCACAAACAATCGGTAAAAATATCTCTTGACAATTGAGTGGCAATCCTGTACCATCATATGCACAAACGATTGCACATGAAAGGGGAACCAACCCATGAGCTATCAGATTCATCCTTGGAAAGTGGTCGAAACTTCGCTGAATAAGGAACATATGCGCCTGTCCGAAAGCCTTACCTCCACCGGCAACGGCTATATGGGTATGCGCGGAAATTTTGAGGAGGATTACTCCGGCGATACCCATCTGGGTACCTACATCGGCGGCGTGTGGTTCCCGGATAAGACCCGTGTGGGCTGGTGGAAGAATGGCTATCCCCAGTATTTTGGCAAGGCCATCAACTGCGTTCGCATGAATGGTATTCATGTGGAGATCAACGATCAGCCGCTGGATCTGGCTACGGCTGATGTGGTGGATTTCTATCGTGAACTGGATATGCAGACAGGTGTTTTCCTGCGCCGCTTTACCGTGTGGACTCCTGAGGGTAAGGTGACGGTGGAAGCTGAACGGTTTGTTTCCCTTGCCCAGAAGGAACTGCTGGCCATCTCTTATTCCGTAACCCCTGAGAATGATGCCAAGGTGGTTCTGCGTCCCTATCTGGATGCCAATGTGAAGAATCTGGACAGCAACTATGATGAAACCTTCTGGGAGATGCTGCAGGAGGAAGGAACGGAGGATGCGGTGGCACTGTTGACCCGCACTAAGCCCAATCCTTTCGATGCGCCACGTTTCACCGTAGCTGCCGCCATGAGCTGCTGGGCCGATGGCCTGGAAATGCTGGATCGGAAGCTGGAAGAAGGCTATGTGGAAAAGACCTATGGAGGCATGGTGCCTGCTGGTGAGAAGGTAACGCTGGAGAAGTATGTGCTGGTGTTCACCGACCGTGATTGGGAGGACAACCTGATCATCACCATGGCGCTGAAAGCGGCTTCCCGTGCCCGTGAAGTGGGCTATGCCGATTTGCGCAAGGAACACGCTGATACCTGGAAGCAGCGCTGGGATTCCTGCGATGTAACGGTAAAGGGCGATGACGCTGCACAGCAGGGTATCCGTTTCAATCTGTTCCAGCTGCTCAGCACCTATTCCGGCGACGATGCCCGCCTGAACATCGGCCCCAAGGGCTTCACCGGCGAAAAGTACGGCGGCGCTACCTATTGGGATACGGAGGCTTACTGCCTGTCCGTATATATGGCGGTGGCTGGTCAGGATGTGGCCCGTCAGTTGTTGATGTACCGCTATCTGCAACTGGATGGTGCATATTTCAATGCTGGTCAGCAGGGGCTGAAGGGTGCCTTGTATCCCATGGTCACCTTCACCGGTATTGAGTGCCACAACGAGTGGGAAATCACCTTTGAAGAAATCCACCGCAATGGCGCTATTGCCCACGCTATCTTCAACTACACCACCTATACCGGCGATGAGTCCTATATCCGCAACGAAGGTTTGGATGTGCTCTGTGGGATTGCCCGCTTCTATACGGACCGTGCGCATTTCTCCAGCCGCAAGGGGCAGTATATGATCCATGGCGTAACCGGCCCCAACGAGTACGAGAACAACGTGAATAACAACTGGTACACCAATCGTATCGCTGCCTGGAGCATCGGCTATTTCTGTGATTGGGCAGAGAAGGTGGACGAGCAGCGCCGTGAAAAGCTGGGTGTCACTGCCGAAGAAATCGCTCATATGCGAGATGTGGTGGCCCGGATGTACTATCCCACCGATGAGGAACTGGGTATCTTCGTGCAGCACGACACGTTCCTGGACAAGGAACTGATGACGGTGGATCAGCTGCCCAAGGATCAGCGCCCCATCAACCAGAAGTGGTCCTGGGATCACATTCTGCGCAGCTGCTTCATTAAGCAGGCAGACGTGTTGCAGGGTCTGTACTTCCTTAACCATCTCTACAGCATTGATGAGATCAAGCGCAATTTTGATTTCTACGAGCCCATGACTGTGCATGAGAGCAGCCTGTCTCCCTGTGTGCACAGCATTCTGGCAGCCCAGCTGGGTTATCATGAGAAGGCTGTGGAAATGTACCAGCGTACGGCCCGTCTGGACTTGGACAATATCAACAATGATACCGAGGACGGTCTGCATATCACCAGCATGGCCGGCAGCTGGCTGGCTATGGCTCACGGCTTTGCCGGTATGCGCACGGTGGATGGCCTCAGCCTGAATCCCTTCCTGCCGGATGCGTGGCAGGGCTATGGCTTCCAGTTCAACTATCGTGGCCGTGTGCTCCGGCTGGAAGTGAGCAAGGAAGAAGCCACGGTGGAATTGCTCTCCGGCGATGCGCTGGAGATGACCCTCTGCGGCGAAACCGTTACGCTGACGGACAAAATCACCCATCGTTTCTGATTCTCACCACACAATTCATCACCTCCTGCATAGGATGCTCCAGTGGCATCTTGCAGGAGGTGATTTTTTGATACAGAACCTGTTGGTTGTTGGCGGCGATGTGCGTATGGAACAGACGGGGCATATGCTGAAACAGTGCGGTTATGATGTGGACTTGATCCGGGACGGTACGGATGAGGACTGGAAAGTAAAGATGCAGCGGGCGGATCTGTGCCTGTTGCCATACCCTTATGCAGTCAAAGATGGAAAAATACCCGGCTGGGAGCATGGGGGAGTGGCGGCAGAAGAATTGCTCAGCTATGCCAATTCCAAGTGTATCGTGATGACGGGAAATGGGCTGAAAAGCGAATGTGATGGAATTGCCGGAGACATGAATCAGCTGAAAATTCGAAAATACAGCGACGATCCCCTGTTCGTTCAGCGAAATGCGGAGATTTCTGCGGAAGCGGCTGTATATGAGTGTATGCAGCGTATGCCGCAGATGCTGAACGAAGTGAATGTGCTGGTGCTTGGATATGGTCTGTTTGCCCGTGCGATCGTATGGCGGCTGAAAGCACTGGGAGCAAGGGTCTGGGTGGCAGCACGGAGGGAAAAGAGCCGCTTGCAGGCCATGGGGGATGGTGCGCAGGCTGTTGACTTTGGTGGCATTGCACAGCTGGCTCCCCGGATGCAGGTGGTGATGAACACAGTGCCTGCCATTGTGCTTGGCAAAAAAGAACTGTCCTTTTTTGCTGACAATACTTTGCTGATGGAACTGGCAAGCCCGCCCTATGGCATCGATCTGTCGGCAGCGGTGGCGATGGAAAAGAACGTGGTGGTTCTGCCGGGCCTGCCCTCCCGTTATGCGCCCATATCAGCGGCCCGTGCACTGAAAGAAGCGGTTCTTCACCAAATTCAGGAGGCATGAATATGAAGAAAACGACCATCGGTTTTGCCCTCACCGGTTCCTTTTGCACCTTCGATGCAGTGCTTGCCCAGATGGAAGCACTGGTCAAGCGGGATTATGATGTACTGCCGATCCTTTCCTATCATGCGGCGCAGCTGGATACCCGGTTTATGAGCGCCAAGCAGCTTCATGAACGCATCCGGGCCATCACAGGCAACGATCCCATTGAAACTTTGCAGGATGCGGAACCCATCGGACCCAAGAAAATGACGGATCTGTACATGATCGCTCCGGCAACGGGCAATTCCCTGGCCAAACTGGCCAACGGCATCTATGATACCCCTGCGCTGCTGGGGGCTAAGAGTCATCTGCGCAATGATCGTCCGCTGGTTTTGGCGGTTTCCACCAATGATGCGCTGTCATCCGCTGCCCAGAATATCGGGCGGCTGCTTATGTGGCGCAATGTATATATGGTACCCTTCCGTCAGGATCATGCGCTGAAAAAGCCCCGTTCATTGGTGGCGGATTTTTCGCTGATCCCGCAAACCATTGCTTCTGCTTTGTGCGGCGTACAGCTGCAACCCATCATCGGAAATCCGCAGGGGCTGAGCAATGAGACGGTGAAAAAATAAGCTGATTCTGACGTACGTTAACCTTGTAACAAACTTGCAACAGAAACGTTTTTGTTGTATGATATTTGGGAACAAATTTGCAAAAGGAGTGTACGGTATGCGCAACAAATACCTGTCCGGGATCATTGCTTTTTTGCTGCTTTTCAGTAGAGTCTCCCTTGGTCTGGCAGAGGCGCATACCGCACCGCCCGTGATTGAGAGTGTTACCATGGAGAGGGATGGCAATCTGCTGTCCTATCCGCAACTGACAGGGCTGGCTGATGCCGAGATACAACGGATGATCAATGATGACATCTTCCTTTCAGCCAACCTGAGCGCTCACATGATCACCTTTGCCACCCTGACCCCGGATAGCCTCTGGGGGTTGCAGGTCACATATGAAGCCTATGTGACTGACCGGGTGGCTTCCTTTGTCATCAGCGCAGATGGCAAGATGCCCAACAGTCGTCAGGGGCAGACCTGCACAGCCCTTACCTACGACCTGACCACCGGCAAGCGGATCAATGCGGAAGCCCTGTTTGAGGATTTCCCCGAAGCAATTGCCTGGCTGGAGGAAGAAGCACTGTCCACCCTGGGGGAAGAGATCAGTGATTATGAGGACAGCAGCGCTTTGCTGCCTCTCCCTGTGGAACAGTTTTCGCTGGATCGCAGCGGAATCACGTTCTGGTATGCACCCGAACAGTTCAAAACCGTCAATGGGCGTGTGGGCGCCTGTCAGTTCACCTATGATGAAATCCGGCATTTGCTGAAAAATGATCCCCAGGGAATCCCTGCTGCGCTGGGGCTGTTGGAAACCTATGCAAATGCGCAGGAACAGAAGGACGCTATCGACCAGGCCATGACGGATGGCAAGCTGGAACAATGGCCTGTTGCCCTTGGCGATGCCATGACGTTGGTTGTGGATACCTATGGGTTGACCCGTACGCCGGATGAGTTTCCCGGCGGGCGTTACTTTGTTTTGGAACATCCTTTGTTCCGCAGCGTTCTGTTGATTTCTGATGCCATGGAAGCCGGTTGGGAGCATTCTGTGGTGGAGGGCATCCAGCTGCGCCGTGGCGGCGTAGGCGGATTGCTGAGCGGACAAGCCTGCAAGCAGGATGTGCAGATGGTTCTGGGTAACCCGGATGAAACCATCCAGATGACGGAAAACATGGCCTATGACTATCATCTGACAACCGGCGAATGCTTCCTGTATCATCACCAAAGCGCTACGCTCCGCTTTTATTTTGATGATGCCGAATGCTTGACAGCCATTCAATTAGAATCCAACTGAAAGGACAGCCACCATGGTCAATAAACAGCAAAACCACACAAAAAAAACATATGAATCCTCTTCCTTTCCCATACTGGGTGTTTTGGGCACGCTGTTGCTTGCCACCGGCGTGCTGTGCGCCGTATCCATGTTTATTGGGGTGGAAAGCGCCTTTTTTGGTTCTATCAAGAAAGTACTGGAAGGCCTCTGCGGATGTTTGGCGCTGGGTTTTCCGGTGCTCTTGATCTGGGGCGGTCTGTTGCTGGCATTGTCCAATGGCCGCAAGGTGTCCTTCCGGGCTTTTTTGCTGGTAACGGCGATATACCTGATCGTATTGGCGCTGCTGAACCTGTTGAGCCGCATCGGTGAAAACGGCTTCTTTGTGGATTACTGCATCGCCCGCCGTCAGCATTCGCCGGATGGGGACAGCTTTTCCAGCGTTCTTCGGGAAGCGTACTATTTCTGTACCCAATACGGAGAACCTGCTGGCGCTCTGGGGATGCTGCTGGCATGGCCGGCGCATCGTTTTCTGGGCACGGCATTTGGCACCGCTGTGCTGATCATTCTGCTGCTTATGTTTGTGCTGTGGCTCTTCCGCTTCAATTTTTCGGGACGTATGGCTGAATTTCGGGAGAATGCTGCCCGCCGCCGTCAGGAAAAGGCGCAGATGCGCGCTCATCAGCAGGAGCAGCAGCGCATTTGGGAACAGCAGCGGCAGCAGGAGTTGAACCAGCAGGATCTGAACCGTCCTGCTTATCTGCGCAGAGGGATGAACCAGCAGCAGATGCAGCAGCCGATGTACTCTGCCAATGGAATGTCACCGGAAATGCAGCCGTTTATGAACGGCAGTGCACCCATGGGCTTTGCGCCTGTTCAGCCTAATGGGCCGGTGGTGCGTCCTGCGCCTAAGCCGGATGTGGAACTTTATGATGAAATGATTGCTCCTGGTATGATGGGCCAGGAAGGGGCTACCAACTGGCAGCCTTTGCATAATAAGCCCAAGAAAGTTCATCAGACCCGCATGACCTTTACCCCCAGCGAAATGGGTTGTCCCTCCGAAGAGGGTGCTGCGAATTCGGATGGTAGCTCCGAAGTAGGCGTTACCGGTCAACGCCGCAAGAGCACCAGCCGCCTGGAAGAAATCCGCAAGCGTAAGGTGGAGCTGATGCAGCGGTTGGAGGAGAACGAACGGGCGAAACAGCAGGAAACAGAAAATGCACCATATGCTGCCACCTATCAGGAACAGTCTGCTGCTCAGCCGGAACCGGAGATCATTGTACCGGAGGATGCGGATTATCATCCTCTGATTGATGATGATTCTGCTTACCAGCGGTCCGAACCAGTGAAGCCGGAGGGAAGCAAACCTCAAATGCCGGAAGATCCGCAGGAACATACCCCCATGTTCGCTCCGCTGGTTGGCATGGAAACGAAGGCAGGGGAGAACAAGCCGGTGGAGGAAAAGCGTCCTTATGCTTATCCTCCCGTTGATCTGCTGAATCTGGAACAGTATAAGGTGAAGGATACCAGCGAGGCGGATCACACCAATGCGCAGAAACTGGAGAAAACCTTGTCCAGCTTCAATATCCCCGCAAAGGTTCAGCATATTACCCATGGCCCGGCCATCACCCGCTTTGCGCTGGGATTGACGGCCAGCGGTATCAATGTGAAGAAAATTCAGAACATTGCCGAGAACATTGCGCTGGATCTGGCTTCGGATGGCGCTATCCGTATCGAAAGCCAGATTCCTGGTACCAATCTTTTCGGTATTGAGGTGCCCAATAAGGAAATTCAGACCGTCACCTTTGCGCAGGTGCTGATGAGTCCGGAAATGCAGCAGGCAACCTCGCCGCTGGCGGTTGGTCTGGGGCATGACATTACCGGTAAGCCCGTGATTTGCGACCTGTCCAAGATGCCTCACTTGTTGATTGCCGGTCAGACTGGCAGCGGTAAATCCGTGTGCGTCAATACCATTATCAACAGCCTGTTGTTCCGTTCCTCGCCGGATGATGTCCGCATGATCATGATCGATCCCAAAGTAGTGGAATTGCAGTGCTACAATGTGGTGCCCCATCTGTTGATCCCCGTGGTCAGCGATCCCCACAAGGCAGCCGGTGCGCTGGCTTGGGCGGTTGCGGAGATGGAAGACCGCTACAAGAAAATGCACACCAAGAATGTGCGTGAACTGAGCGCTTACAATGCCAAGCTGGGCCCGGATGAGCCAAAACTGCCCCGCATTGTTATCATCATTGATGAGCTTGCCGATTTGATGATGGCCAGCAAGCGGGATGTGGAGGAAAGCATCATCCGTCTGGCACAGAAGGCCCGTGCAGCCGGTATCCATATGGTGGTTGCCACGCAGCGCCCCACGGTGGATGTTATCACCGGTCTGATCAAGAGCAACGTGCCTTCCCGCATTGCCTTTGCTGTTTCCTCCATCGTGGACAGCCGTACCATTCTGGACAAGGTGGGTGCGGAAAAACTGCTGGGTCGTGGCGATATGCTGTATATGCCCACAGGTTGCAAGGCCCCCATCCGTGTGCAGGGCTGCTTCCTCAGCGATGCGGAAACCGAGCGTATTGTTGATTACATCGGCCAGTATTCCAAGGTTGAGTTTGATCCTGACGTTATGGAAGCGTTGGAGCGGCAGGATGCAGACAACTCCGATGCACTGGATGACGGCGGTTCCGATGGCAGTGTGGATGATCTGCTGGAAGAAGCCATTGAAATGGTTATCAATGATGGACAAGCCAGTATCAGCATGATCCAGCGCCGTCTGAAAGTGGGTTATGCCCGGGCGGGCCGCCTCATTGATGATATGGCAGCCCGGGGGATTGTATCCAAATCCTTGGGAAGTAAGCCCCGTGAAGTGCTCATCACCCGGGAGGAATACGATCGGATCAAGGATGCCCTGCTTGGGTAAAACCCTTGACAATCAACAATTTACCTGTGTATAATGCTTACAACTGCGCCATGGTTGCGCAGGGTTACGAAGAGGTGAGGAAACATGCTGACCAAGGTACCCAAGGGTATGAAGGATGTGCTGCCGGGCGAGAGCGCACGGTGGCAGGCTGTTGAAAAGGAAATGCGCAAGGCTGCGCATTTGGCTGGTTATCGGGAAATCCGTACACCTGTTGTGGAGCATACGGAGCTGTTTGCACGTTCCGCAGGCGAAAGCAGCGATGTGGTGCGTAAGGAAATGTATACCTTTCAGGATAAGGGCGACCGCAGTGTTACCCTGAAGCCGGAAAGCACCGCCGGTACGGTACGTGCGTTTCTGGAAAGCGGTCTCTATGCGCAGGCATTGCCGCTGAAAATGTACTATTTGAATGCGCCCCATTTCCGTTATGAAGCGCCCCAGTCCGGCCGCCTTCGTGAACACCACCAGTTTGGTATGGAGTGCTTTGGCGCATCTCAGCCTTCCACAGAAGCGGAACTGATCGTTCTGCTGGTGAATATGCTGAGTTCCTTTGGCCTGAAGAATCTGTCGGTGCGCATCAATTCCATTGGCTGCCCCAATTGCCGTCCTCAGTACCAGCAAGCCTTCCGTTCCTATCTGGATGCGAAGAAGGATCAGCTGTGCAAGTCCTGTCAGGAGCGTATTGAGATCAATCCCATGCGCACGCTGGACTGCAAGGAGGAAAAGTGCAAGCAGGAATTGAAGGATGCTCCCGTCATGCTGGATAATCTCTGCGACGAATGCCGTGAGCACTTTGAAAAGCTCAAGGAATACCTGACGGAGGCTGGCATTGAGTATTTGGTAGATCCCCGTATTGTTCGTGGTCTGGATTATTACACCAAGACGGTGTTCGAGATCATCACCGATACCCCCAACGGCGAATTGACGGTTTGCGGCGGGGGACGTTATGATGGTCTGGTAGAGCAGATCGGCGGCCCTGCCATTCCTGCTGTTGGTTTTGGTATGGGCATTGAGCGTGTGCTGATGCTGCTGGATCAGCTGGGGGATGAATGCAATGTGCAGGTGGAGGATGAGCGCCCTGATGTGTTCGTTGCCTGCCTGAACAAGGCCCTGTCCATCCATGCTTTCAAGCTGATGAATGCATTCCGGCAGGCTGGTGTCCGTGCGGATATGGATCACCAGGGTCGCAGTCTGAAAGCGCAGTTCAAGTATGCGGATAAGCTTGGTGCCAAGCATATGGCCATCATCGGCGATGATGAACTGGCCAAGGGCGTTGTCAAGCTCCGTGATATGGCAACCAAAGAGGAGTGGGAAGTGCCGCTGGCAGATGCCCCCGCCGTTCTTGCCGAAAAACTGCAGCTGTAAAGCGGCGTGCAAGAATAAATTTGTGTTTTGATTGTCAATTGGCGCAATATCTGCTATACTACTGTTGTATATTGCTCAGAACCGTCCATTTTCAGGACGTCTGATATAGGAGGTATGCACTATGGCCCCTAAGAAAGAGAATCTGCCCCTGACGACCAATCCTGATGGCGAACCCACCGGCACCATTACCTATGCCAGTGAAGTGATCGCTGTGATCGCCGGCGTGGCTGCCAACGAGGTGGAAGGCGTTGCGGGTATGTGCACTGCCAGCACCGGTATTTCCGATGTTTTCAGCCGCAATAAGAACATCACCAAGGGCGTTAAGGTGGAAGTGGGCACCGAGGAAGTGTCCGTTGACCTGTACCTGAACGTTGAATACGGCACGCCTATCCAGACTGCCGCTACCAATGTGCAGGAAAGCGTCCGTAAGTCCATCGAAACCATGACGGGTCTGCACGTGGTACGGGTTGATGTGCACGTACAGGGCCTCAGCTTCGAAAAGGAAAAGAAGGAAAACCTGGTGGGTCTGGAAAACTTCGAAGGCCAGGCCGTTGAAAAAACAGAAACTGCCCCCGAGAAGGAAGAAGAAACACCCGCTGCACAGGAAGAAGTAAAGCCTGAACCTGTTGTTTCCTTTGTGGAAGAGGTTGCTGCGGAAGCAGAAGAAGTCGTTTCCGAAGAAACGGAAGCAACGGAAACTGCGCAGGAAGAACCCGTACAGGAAGAACTGCAGGAAACGGAGCAGGAGAATCAGACCGAAGAATAACAGAAAAGGCAATACCACTTGAAGCCCCGATGGGGTGAGAATGGCATTGCCTTTCTTTCCGTAGGTTTGCAAGGAGGTTTTTTCATGAGGTTTCGTGTAACTGACCGTATGCTGGCAGCTTTGTCCGGCTTGCTGAATATTGCCTTGGGTCTTGTGGTGGGCGTTTTTGGTGCGGGTTTGTTCCCCAATCTGGATTGGTCTTTCCTGCAGGGCCCCTTCACCATCTGGCAGCGGGCGATCATTATCGCTGTTGGTTTGTTGCTGTGCTTGCTTGGCATCCATGGCTTGTGGATGCTCTTCCGCCGTCGTGCTGATAAGGGCTTCATCCTGCAGCGCACGGATATGGGTGATATGAGCATTGCCATGTCCGCTCTCAAGAGCATGGTCAACAAGTGCGTGGATCAGCATCCGGAAGTCAGCGTCAAGAAGATCCATATCCATCGCATTCGCAATGGAATCATTGTGGACTTGAAGATTCTGCTGGCCAACGGCATCAATATCCCGCTGACGGTGAATGTGCTGCAAAAGCAAATCAAGCAGTATATCACCTCCTGCAGCGGCGTGGATGTGCATGAGGTTCGGGTACAGATTGATACCAGCAATCAGTCTGTGGTGGAGAAAAAAGAAGAACTGCCCGTTTTGGAGCAGGAAGTTCCCGCTGCATTGGTTCAGGAAGAGCCGGTGGTGGAAACGGCCGCTGAGAGCATTCTGCGCCATACCGAGGAACCTGCCGATTATGTGGAACCGGCTGTTATTGAAACCTACGAATACACCGAAGTTCAGCAGGAACCCATGGTTGAAGCTGCGGAAGCAGCATTCGCTCCAGCATTTGAAGAGATGGATGCCGATGTAGTAACCAATGAGGAAGCAGTTGAGGAAGTCTTCGATGAGATTCCTTCCTACATTGAAGATGAGCCTGCTGTGCAGGAGGTTTTCGAAGCGGTGGAAGAAGTAGCCACCGAAGAAATCCCGGCAGAAGAAGCGGTTTACGAAGCTGCTGACGAAGCAGCGGAAACGGTTTTGGAAGAGGTTTCTGAACAGACGGAAGACACCGTGGCTCAGGCCGAGGAAACCATTCAGGCTTTTGCAGAAGAAAACGAAGTATGGGCACAGGTTGGCGAAGCCTTTGTGCGCCAGGATGAAAGCGAAGCAGCAGAAGAAACCGCCGAATAATCCACCCAACAAATGTATGAGGTGATCACCATGCAACAATCCAATCAGAATAAGAACTGGTTTCAGGTAGGCACTCCGCAGTGCGGTATCCTTTTTGGCCTGGTTGGCGTGGCCATTGCACTCAGTCTGATTTTCCTTGGTTTCTGGAAGACGGTGCTCATCGCCCTGTTCTTTGGTCTGGGCTATGTTCTGGGCGCTTTCAGAAACAAGAAGGCGTTTGTGGAAGCCACCATCAGTACCATTTCCAAGAAGGATGAATAATCGATCCTAAAGATAGAAACGGAGTGTAATCTCATGGCTCGTTCGATTGCCAGAAAAGCCGCTATGCAGCTGCTTTACGAACGGATGTCCGGCGGCGATGCCGACCACGAATCCCTTGATCTCGTTTATGAGCAGCTTTCCAAGGAACGTCCGGAAGGCAGCGGTGTGCTGCAACCCAGCGACGATGAACGCACCTATATCAGTGATGTGCTCAGCGGTGTGGAAGAGCACCAGCAGGAGCTGGATCAGACCATCGAAAACCACAGCACCGGTTCCTGGTCCTTGCAGCGTGTGCCTCATGTGGATTTGAGCATCCTGCGTCTTGCCGCCTATGAAATGTTTCATCGCAAAGATGTACCGGATAATGTGGCTATCAGCGAAGCGCTGAATTTGTCCAACCAGTACAGCGAGCCCAAGAGCACCCGCTATATCAACGGCGTTCTGGGCGCCATGGAACGGGAAAAGAACGAAGACAAATGATGAAAGTTGCTTTGGGTTTTGATACCAGTTGCTATACCACTTCTGCCGCTGCCATCAATCAGCAGGGGGAAGTGGTGGCTTTTGCCAGAAAGCTTTTGCCTGTTGAAGCAGGGCAGCGCGGCCTTCGCCAAAGCGAGGCCGTTTTTGCTCATGTACGGCAAATCCCTCAGGTGATGCGGGATTTGCAACAGCAGCTGAAGCCCCTGGAGGCGCAAATTGTTGCGGTATGCGTATCTGAGCGCCCCTGCGATGGGGAAGACAGCTATATGCCGGTGTTCACCGTTGGCCTTGGCCATGCCACAACAGCGGCAGCTTTGCTGAATGTCCCTTTGTATACCACAACCCATCAGAGGGGGCATATTGCCGCAGGGATGATTGGGAATCAACCGCTGAAGCAGCCTCATTTGGCGCTGCACATCAGCGGGGGCACAACGGATCTGCTGCTTTGCAGCGAAGAGAAGATTGACCTTCTTGGAGCTTCGTTGGATTTACACGCAGGCCAACTGGTGGACCGTATCGGGGTTTCGCTGGGGATGGGCTTTCCAGCAGGCCCTGCTCTGGAACAACTGGCGCTGTCCTGTACGGAAGCATCGCAGGCGCTGATCCCATGCAGTATGGAAAAAGGCGATTTGAGCTGCCATCTTTCCGGTGCCGAGACGAAGGTACTCCAACTGATGAAAGCTGAGAAAATCAGCCGGGAACAGGCTGCACTGGAGGTTTTTGATCTGCTTGGCAGAACAATTTCCCGTATGCTGCTTGCTGGCAGTCAGAAAACAGGTGCCAAACAGGCTTTGGTAGTGGGTGGCGTTGCGTCGTCTATGCTGCTTCGGCGAATGATCGCCATGCGCTTGAAAAAAGCCCGACATCCCTTGCAGGTAGTCTTTGGTGATCCCCGCTACAGTGCGGATAATGCCGCAGGCGTTGCTGCCATCGGTATGCAGCAATATTTAAAAGAAAATCAATGAGTAACAATAAGGAGGCGTTCCCTATGGCAACTTTGTTGGATGGTAAGATGATGGCGCAGGAGATTGAAGACAGTCTGAAACTCCGTGTGGAAGCATTGAAAGAAAAGGGCGTGGAGGTTGGCCTTACCGTTATTCTGGTGGGCGAGGATCCTGCTTCCCAGACCTATGTTGGCAACAAGGAAAAGGCGTGCGCCCGTCTGGGCATCCGTTCCAATACCCTGCGTATGCCCGCAGATACCACTCAGGAAAAGCTGGAAGCTGCCATTATGGAAGCCAATGCGGATGAGAAGGTTCATGGCATTCTGGTGCAGCTGCCCCTGCCCCGTCATCTGGATGAGGCTAAGGCGCTGTCTTTGATCATTCCTGAAAAGGACGTGGATGGTTTCCACGATGTGAACACCGGCCGTCTGTGCCGTGGTCAGGACTGCGTGGTTGCCTGCACCCCCAAGGGCGCTCTGTATATGCTCAAGCAGGCCGGTATTCCGCTGGAAGGCAAGGAAGCGGTTGTGGTGGGCCGCAGCAATATCGTTGGCAAGCCCATGGCACTGCTCCTGTTGCAGGAAAACGCCACTGTTACTGTGTGCCACAGCCGTACCAAGGATCTGGCAGAACATACCCGTCGAGCGGATATTCTGGTGGCTGCAATCGGTAAGCCCCGCTTTATCACTGCGGATATGGTCAAGGAAGGCGCTGCTGTTGTGGACGTGGGTATCAACCGTGTGGATGGCAAGCTGTGCGGCGATGTGGACTTCGAGCCCGTCAGCCAGAAGGCTTCTTACATTACGCCTGTGCCCGGCGGCGTTGGCAAAATGACCATTGCCATGCTGATGGACAATACCGTTGCTGCCGCTGAAAAGAAGGTGCAGGGTTGAATCTGGCTACGCTGAGCGTAGGTCAGCTGAATGAATATGTGAGGCGTGTGCTGGCTTCCGATCCCATGCTTCGTTATGTGTGCGTGGTGGGCGAGATCAGCAATCTGAAGCGCCATGTGTCCGGGCATTGGTATTTTTCCCTGAAGGATGAAGAAGCCGCCGTGAATTGCGCCATGTTCCGGCAGGCTGCCATGGGTTTGCGCTTCCGTCCGGAAAACGGAATGCGGGTTCGCCTGTATGGCAATGTAAGCCTGTACACCAAAACCGGTTCCTATCAGTTCTATGTGGAAAACATGGAACAGGAGGGATTAGGGGCGCTGTATCTGCGGTTTGAGGCATTGAAAAACCGTCTGATGCAGGAAGGCTTGTTTGACGTATCATTGAAAAAGCCAATTCCATCCCATGTGACGGGAATCGGTATTGTTACCAGCAAAACCGGTGCGGTGGTACATGATATCGCCCGGGTGGCATGGCGGCGAAATCCGTCTGTACAGCTGTACCTTTGCCCTGCTTCTGTGCAGGGGGATGCGGCGGCTTCCGAGATTGTTGCTGCGCTGAAATTACTGGATCGTTTCAGCCCGGTGGATGTGATCATCGTCGGGCGTGGCGGCGGCAGCATGGAGGATCTGTGGCCATTCAACGAGGAAAAGGTGGCTCGGGCGATTGCAGGCTGTAAGAAACCTGTTATCAGCGCTGTGGGTCATGAAACGGACTTCACCATTGCGGATTTTGTGGCAGACCTGCGTGCGCCGACCCCATCCGCTGCCGCCGAACTGGCAGTGCAACAGCAGGAACAGCTGTTTCAGCAGTTGGAGGAACTGCGGGAGCGAATGGAAAGAGCGCTGGACAAGAGTCTGACACAGTACCAGATGCGCTTGATGCAGCTCCATCAGCGATTGACAGCCGCTTCTCCTGATGAATTGTCCCAGAAACAGTTGAGCCGGATCGAGCAACTTCGCACAAGAATGCAGGTTGCCATGGAGAATGCACTGAATCACAAAGAACAGCTGCTTCAATATTTGTTGCCACGGCTTGATCAGGCGGCAGAAACACAGTTGCGTTTTCTGGAGACGAGAGTTGCTCAAGCCAATTTGAAACTTCGCACCACAGGCCCTATGGAAACCATCCGAAGGGGATACGCTGTGGTTATGAAGGATGGAGTTGCCGTAAAGGATGCAGCGCAACTGTCTCGGGGCGATTCTTTGCAGCTCTATATGAGCAACGGTATTGTGGATGCAACGGTGGATACCATTCGGAAAGGAAGCTGAACATGGCTGGCAAGAGCACAAAAAAGCCTGCTACCTTTGAAGCAGGACTGGAAACCCTGGAGAAAATCGCCCAGCAGATGGAAGAAGCAACGCTTCCGCTGGATGAGTTGATGAAACGCTATGAAGAAGGCCTGACCCTTTCCTGTGAACTGGAAGCCCGGCTGAAAGCAGCCCGGGGCAGAATGCAGGAGATCCGGAAAGGCGCGGATGGCAAACCTGAAGCAACGGACAGCACCATTGAACAGCAGATGACACTGCTTCCTGCTGAGGAGGATGAAGCATGAATCGATATCAAGCTGCAGTAGAAGAATATCTGGCGTCCTTTGAACTTTTGCAACCTGCTGCACAGGAGCCCATGACGCAGGTGGAAGATGTGGTTCCTGCCGAGGGAACCATCCCGCAGCCGCTGCGCAGTGCCATGCGCTACAGTCTGCTGCTTCCGGGCAAACGCCTGCGCCCGGTTCTGCTTCTGGCAGCCTACCATCTGCTCAAGGATAACTGGCAGGAGGCCCTGCCTTTTGCCTGTGCGCTGGAGATGATTCATACCTATTCTCTGGTGCATGATGATCTGCCTGCCATGGATGATGACAAACTGCGCCGGGGTCAGCCCACCAACCATCTGGTGTATGGCGAGAACATGGCGATTCTGGCTGGCGACGGCCTTTTGAATCTGGCTTATGAAACCATGCTTTCTGCGCCTCTTTGCGAGCGAGAACCCGCCAATGCACTGCGTGCAGCCAGGGAGATTGCCCGCCGTGCCGGCGTCAGCGGCATGATTGCAGGTCAGACGCTGGATGTGAAGCTGGAAGGCAGTGAACCCAACCGGGACAATGTGCGTTACATCCATTTGCACAAGACTGCCGATTTGCTGACGGCTCCCGTGGTAGCCGGTCTTATGCTGGCTGGTGCCACAGAAGAACAACTGGAAGCGGGACGGCAGTATGGTCAGGGGATCGGCCTGGCATTCCAGATTGTGGATGACCTTCTGGATATCCAGGGGGATGTGCACAAGCTGGGCAAGGAAACCGGCATGGATGAGCAGCGCGGAAAGCTGACATGGCCAGCTGTATGCGGCGTGGAGCAATCCCGGAGCGATGCGATCGAAGCCGTACGTCAGGCGGTGCAGGCTGTGCAGCTCTTTGGCGCAAAAGGCGACTTTTTGGCAGAACTTGCGCAAAAATCCCTTGTGCGCAGCAACTAAATGATGTATGATGAATGGAACGCTGATGGGAGGGGAATGCGTTGGATTCCATTCTTGCAATACTGGGCAATCATGTTCTGATCGTTTATCTGTTGGGTTGGTTTGTAGCACAAGCGTTGAAGATACCGATTCATCGAATCGTGGAGCATGAATGGGATTTTTCCCGTTTTGTTGGCTCCGGCGGTATGCCCAGTTCCCATTCTTCTATGGTTACGGCAGGTGCAATTGCCATTGGATTCACCGAGGGATTTGGTACCCCCATTTTTGCGCTGGCAGTTGCTTTCGCCATCATCGTTATGTATGATGCTGCCGGTGTACGCCGGGAGACCGGTACCCAGGCAACGGTAATCAACCAGATTCTCAAGGATGTTCTGATCAACGGAAAGCCGATTTCCAATGAGGAATTGAAGGAACTGGTCGGCCATACGCCATTGGAAGTGGCCTGCGGTTCGATTACCGGTTTGGTGGTGGCTGTGGTCTATTTTCTGATCGTATTCTGAACCAATTGAAAATATGAGGTGAAAACTATGATGGATCATTTTCATGAGGAAGTCGTTGTCAAGCGGAACCGCATTTTCAATGATATTCTCTTTGCGCTTTCCAATGTGGTGATGATTATTTCTGCGCTGCTGGCGTTTATGACGCTCAGTTCTCTGCTTGGAAATTTCAATCTGTTCAACCTGTTGTTTGTGGTGGTCACTGGCGCTATTGCTTTCCTTTTGTTCCTTTACCGTGATCGCCTTCGTACAGAGTATGAATACACCTTCACCAATGGTGATCTGGATTTCGCCAAAGTGTTCAACAATCAGAAGCGCAAAACGCTGGGCACCATGCGGGTTAAGAATGTGGATGCCTTTGGTCCTGTGGATTCCGAAGGTTTCCGAAAGATCATCAATATGCCCGAACTGAAGCGCCGCAACTGGTTTTTGAATCGGGAAGCCAATCTGTACTATTTCTACTATCAGAAGGAAAATGCCAAGAATGTGATCGTTCTGGAACCTTCCGATGAGTTGGTGGATATGATCAAAAAGTACCTGCCCATGGGCGTTTATCGGGCATAAGCCATGCAGCAGATTTATTTGGATAACAGCGCTACCACCCGCCCCTGTGAAGCGGCTGTGGAAGCGATGCTGAAAAGTATGCGGGAGGATTATTACAATCCTTCCGCACTCTATGCCCCTGCCATGCAGGGGGAGCAGATTCTGAAAGACGCTGCCGCCGCCGTTGCAGCAGTTGTTGGTAGTGATGCCAAGCACGTTGTGTTCACTTCCGGCGGCACGGAAAGCGATAATCTGGCGATTTTCGGTCATATGCAGCTGAACCGGGATGGAGGAGAGATCCTCTATTCTGCGGCGGAGCACGCAGCTGTCCGGCTTGCCTGTGAAGAAGCGGCTGTGCGTTACGGTTGCAGTGCGTTGGAGATTCCCCTGACCAGCGATGGACAGCTGGACTTGGCTGCGCTGGAAGGGATGCTTTCCGAGAAAACGCGGATGATCTGCATTATGCAGGTTTGCAACGAAACCGGTGTGATCATGCCTATCAAGGAAATCTGCGAACTCCGAGCAAGGCTTTGTCCTAAAGCGGCCATTCATGTGGATGGTGTACAGGGTTTTCTGCGGGTGCCCTTCTCCATGAAACAGTTCCCTGTGGACTCCTATGCCATCAGCGCCCATAAGTTTCATGGCCCCAAGGGTGTTGGCGCTTTGGTATGGCGGGAGGGTTTCCGCTTCAAGCCCATGATGATTGGCGGCGGTCAGCAGAACGACTGGCGTAGTGGTACAGAGAATACGGTGGGCATAGCGGGCATGGGCGCAGCCATCAAGGCTTATCCCAAGGATGGCAGCGAGAAAATGCGTGCGCTGAAAAAACAGTTGGTGGAGGCCCTTCAAGCGGAACTGCCGGATATGAAGGTGCTTGGCTTGCCGGTTGATCATCCCAATAGCGCAGCGCATATTCTGAATGTTGCATTTCCTCCGGTCAGAGCAGAAACGTTGCTTCATGCACTGGAGATGGATGGCGTGATTGTGGGCACGGGTTCTGCCTGCTCTTCCAAGAAAGGCAAGCATTCTCTTGTGCTTACGGCAATGAAACAAACGCCTGCGGTGATGGAAAGCGCTATTCGAATCAGTCTGTGCCCTGAAAACACGCAGGAAGAAATGCAATATACCGCAGATACGATCATCAAGAAGGTGCAAATGCTCCGGCGATATGTACGCCGCTGAGGAAAGGAAGAAATCCTGTGCGAGAGATTTTGCAAGTCCGTTTTGGCGAGATTTTTCTGAAAGGTTCCAACCGTCCGTATTTCATGCGGATGCTGGTGGAACGCATTCGTAATGCTGTCAAGGAGCTGAACGGTCATGTGTGGCTCAGCGACAGCCGTGTGTATGTCAGCGATCTGACGGATATGGACGAAGGTATCCGCAAGGTGAGCAAGGTATTTGGTGTGCACAGCCTGTGCCGTTCCTTGGAGTTGCCCAAGGATGATTTCAATGCTATTTGTGAAGCGGCTGTGCAGTTGGTGGAAGACCATCATGGTACTTTCAAGGTGAATGCTCGGCGCAGCGATAAGCGGTATTTCATGGACTCGCCCTCCATTAACATGGAAGTGGGCCATTATGTGCTGGAAAAGCGCCCTGACCTGACGGTGGATGTGCACAATCCTGAATTGACCATTTCCGTTGAAATCCGTGATCAGGCCTATGTGTATACCAAGCCCATCATGGCGGTGGGCGGTATGCCGGTCGGCACCAATGGCCGGGCTACCCTGCTGCTTTCCGGCGGCATCGATAGCCCTGTGGCCGGTTGGATGATCGCCAAGCGTGGCGTCAGCATGAGTGCGGTTCACTTCAACTCTCCGCCCTACACCAGCGAGCGTGCCAAGGAAAAGGTGCTGGATCTGGCCCGGATTCTTTCTGAAAGCCTGTGCGGCATCAAGGTACACGTGGTGCCTTTTACCGATATTCAGATGCAGATTCACGAAAAGTGCCACCCCGACTATACCACCATCATCATGCGCCGCTACATGATGCGTCTGGCCAATGCCATTGCCCATAAGGAACGGGCCCAGGCGCTGGTGACCGGCGAGAGCATCGGTCAGGTGGCCAGCCAGACCATGCAGGCCCTTACCTGCACTGATGAAATCGCTGATATTCCTGTGTTCCGTCCCCTGATCGGTCTGGACAAGGTGGAGATCATTGATATCGCCAATAAAATCGGCACCTACGAGACTTCCATCCTGCCCTACGAGGATTGCTGCACCGTGTTCACGCCCCGGCATCCTGCCACCAAGCCCAAGATGGAAATCATTCTGGAAGGCGAAAGCAAACTGGATACCGAGGCGCTGATTCAGGCTGCACTGGATGGCACTGTGGTATACGATCTGTAAAATTGCTAAACAAATGCAAAGGAATGGGAAGCCTGTGATTTTTTTGGGCTTCCTGTTTTTGTGTTTTGGTGAGCTCATTGATAAGAAAATATCAAAATCCATTGCAAAAGTGTGCTGTCTGCTGTATAATGATCAGCGGGATAAATTTGGTCATGTGGGACGAAATTTGACCCGATGGAGTGAGGCTATGCAAGACGATTACTTTGTACTGATGCAGAAGCTGGCGCCGGATCTGGCTCAGGAAATCGAACGCCGCGCTTTGGTGCTGGAACGCATCGGCGCGCTGCAACCGGTAGGGCGGCGGCTTCTGGCGACCCGGCTCAATCTGCCGGAGAGGGAAGTGCGAACGGTTGCCTCCCTGCTCAAGGAGCATGGGTTGGTGTCGTTGGATGCAGCAGGCATGAGCCTGACCAGTGAAGCCAACGCCATTTTGCCCATGGCAAGCCGTTTCAGCCGGGAGCTCAAGGGCCTGACGGGTCTGGAAACCGCTTTGTCCCAGCGTTACGAAGGCGTGAAAGTCTGCGTGGTGGCTGGCAATGCGGATCAGGACGATCATGTGCTCCATGAGGTAGGGCGCAGCGCAGCCAATCGGCTCCGCTCCTTCCTGCAAAACGGCTGCACGCTGGCTGTCACCGGCGGCAGCACCATTCACCAGGTGGCGTTTTCCATTCCCCAGGGCACCCAGATGAATGTGATGGTGGTTCCCGCCAGAGGCGGTATCGGCCGTTCGCTGGAAACCCAGGCCAATACCGTTGCCTGCGAAATTGCCAAGCGGCTGGGCGGTCATCATCGGATGATGCACCTGCCGGATCGGTTGGATGAACAGGCGCTGGCCGAGATGCGCAAGATGCGCGAGATTGACGAAACCCTGAGCCTTTTGGAAAGGGCGGATGTGGTGCTTCATGGCATCGGACGTGCGGACGATATGGCTCACAAGCGGCAGCTTCCTCCTGATGTGGAGGCAGAGGTGCTGCGCAAGGGTGCGGTGGCTGAGGCTTATGGCTGCTACTTTGATCAAAAGGGCAAGATGGTCTATTCCGCATCCACGGTATCCCACAATCTGGGCGTTCTCAAGCCCAACTGTGCGCTGATTGCTGTGGCAGCAGGCGCACGAAAGGCAGAAGCCATCGACGCTGCCATGCGCAGCCGCAAGCATGCCATGCTGGTGACCGATGAAGGCGCTGCCAATGCAATCCTGTCCATGCAGGAATGAACAATGTTTGCTCGCCCATGAGGGCTTTGCAATACCAACTATCAGGTTATTAAGGAGAGTGTGCACCATGGCTAAGAAGACGATTGACGACATTCAGGTGTCCGGCAAGAAGGTTCTTGTCCGCTGCGATTTCAACGTGCCCATGAAGGATGGCAAGATCACCAACGACAAGCGTATCGTTGCTGCTCTGCCCACCATCAAGAAGCTGATTGCCGACGGCGGCAAGGTCATCCTATGCAGCCATCTGGGCAAGCCGAAGAATGGCCCCGAAGAGAAGTTCTCTCTGGCTCCTGTGGCTGAGCGCCTCAGCGAGTATCTGGGCAAGACCGTGGTGTTCGCCAACGATGATACCGTTGTGGGCGAAAACGCCAAGGCTGCTGTTGCCGCTATGAAGGACGGCGACGTGGTGCTGCTGCAGAATACCCGCTTCCGCAAGGAAGAAACCAAGAACATCGAAGACTTCTCCAAGGAACTGGCTTCTCTGGCTGACTGCTATGTGAACGATGCTTTCGGTTCCGCTCACCGCGCTCACTGCTCCACCGAGGGCGTGACCAAGTTCCTCAGCCCCAACGTGGCTGGCTACCTGATCGGCAAGGAACTCAGCGTGATGGGCAAGGCTCTGGACAATGCTGACCGTCCCTTCGTTGCTGTTCTGGGCGGCGCCAAGATCGAAGACAAGCTGAACGTTATCAACAACCTGCTGGAGAAGGTCGATACCCTGATCATCGGCGGCGGCATGGCTTTCACCTTCCTCAAGGCCAAGGGCTACGAGATCGGCAATTCCCTGCTGGATGAGAGCAAGATCGACTACTGCAAGGACATGATGGCTAAGGCCGAGGAGAAGGGCGTCAAGCTGCTCCTGCCCATCGACACCGTCTGCGTCAACGAGTTCACCTTCGATCCTTCCGTGGAAATCGAAATCACTGATTCCGATAAGATCCCCGCTGGCAAGGAAGGCTGCGACATCGGCCCCAAGAGCCGCGAACTGTTTGCCGAGGCTGTCAAGGCTGCCAAGACCGTGGTTTGGAACGGCCCCATGGGCGTGTTCGAGAACCCCACTCTGGCTGCCGGCACTCTGGCTGTG
>JAFVXE010000061.1 GCA_017501255.1 Clostridia bacterium
CAGAGAAGCAATGCTGCGGCTGAGCACGGTGGTAGCATCCAGATGCGCAAAGGTGGTGGCGGGAGCAGGGTCAGTCAAGTCGTCAGCAGGCACGTAGACAGCCTGAACGGAAGTGATGGAGCCGTTCTTGGTAGAAGTAATGCGCTCCTGCAGAGCACCCATTTCCGTTGCCAGTGTAGGCTGATAGCCAACGGCGGAGGGCATACGGCCCAGCAGAGCAGAGACCTCGGAACCGGCCTGAGTGAAACGGAAGATGTTGTCGATGAACAGCAGCACATCCTGCTTTTCACGATCACGGAAGTACTCTGCCATGGTCAGGCCGCTGAGACCCACACGCATACGGGCTCCCGGAGGCTCGTTCATCTGACCGTAGACCAGAGCGGTCTTGGAAATAACGCCGCTTTCCTTCATTTCGTTGTACAGGTCGTTGCCCTCACGGGTACGCTCGCCAACGCCTGCGAAAACGGACAGACCGCCGTGCTGCTTGGCAACGTTGTTGATCAATTCCATGATGAGAACCGTCTTGCCAACGCCAGCACCGCCGAACAGACCGATTTTGCCGCCCTTGGCATAAGGGGCAATCAGGTCAACCACCTTGATACCGGTTTCCAGAATCTCGGTGGACGTTTCCTGCTCCTCGTAGGAGGGGGCTGCACGGTGGATGGGCCAACGTTCGGCGTTCTCCGGCTGGGGCTGGTCGTCGATGGCTTCGCCCAGCAGGTTGAAGATGCGGCCCAGACAATCAGTGCCTACGGGCACGGTGATGGGGCTGCCGGTATCCACCGCTTCCAGACCACGCACCATACCATCCGTGGCGTTCATGGAAATGCAGCGGGCAACGTTATCGCCGATATGCTGCGCAACTTCAGCAACAACCTTGCTCTCGCCATTCATAATTTCAATAGCGGACAAAAGCTCAGGCAGGTGACCGTCTTCAAAGCGGATGTCAAGCACCGGGCCGATGACCTGAACCACCTTGCCAATATTTTGCGTATTCACAATGGTTTTCTCCTTTCCCGATGCTTATTCTTCTGCACCAGCCACAATTTCGGTGATCTCCTGCGTGATGGCACCCTGACGGGCACGGTTGTAACGCAGGCGGAGGTCGCTGATCATGGCATCGGCATTCTTGGTGGCGGAATCCATAGCGTTGCGGCGCATGGCCACTTCGCTGGCAAAGCTGTCGCACACAGCGCTGTACAGCTTGCCCGCCAGATAATCCGGGATCACCTGACGGAGAGTTTCCGCAGGTTCTTCTTCATACACGGTGGAAACGGGAGTGGCATCCTCCGGCAATGCTGCTTTCTCAACCGGCAGCACCTGTTCCACCACCACCTGCTGGTCCATCATGGTATGGAAGTCGGTATAAACCAGATGCACTTCATCGAAATACCCCTGATCATAGCCTTCCACCAGTCTGGTAGCCAGCTTGAAGCACGCACCCACGGAACAGCCTTCCACCCGGGCCTGGGTGTCGTCCAGCAGTTCCACCTTGGCGTGCTGATACTTATCGATGGCTTTGCGGCCGATGGGAAGCACGCAGTAGTCCACGCCTTCCGAATGGGCTGCCAGAGCCTTGAAAACATTGGAATTATAGCCGCCTGCCAGACCACGCTCGCCAGCGATCACCACATAACAGCGGCGCTTCACTTCACGGGCAGTCAGGTAGGGAATGTGCGCATCCTCACAGCGGGCCACAGCGGCAGAAATCGCTCGACGGGCGATGATACCGAAGGGCTTGCTGCTTTCCATGCGCTCCTTGGCACGGCGAAGTTTGGAGGTGGCTACAAGCTGCATGGCTTTGGTGATCTGCATAGTGCTTTCCACACTGCGGATGCGCAGCTTGATATCCTTCATGGACGCTCCGGCCATGGTAACGCCTCCCTTCGATTACTGTGCCTTCAGGAAATCCGCAGTGAAGGCTTCCAGTGCGGCCTTGAGGGCTTCCTCGGTCTCAGCGCTGAGCTGACCGGTGGTGCGGATGGCCTCCAGCACATCGCTGTGCTGGCCTTCCAGTCGGGCGTACAGATTCTCTTCGTAGTCCGCCACCTTGCTGACTTCCACTTCCTTGAGGAAGCCATGGGTAACAGCGTAGAAGATGCACACCTGATTTTCCACCGCCACGGGATGGTTGCGGTTCTGCTTGAGCACTTCCACAATACGCTCGCCCTGTGCCAGACGGGCCTTGGTATCCGCATCCAGGTCGGAACCGAACTGGGCAAAGCCCTGCAATTCACGATACTGGCTGTAGAGCAGCTTCAGGCTTCCGGCAACTTTCTTCATGGCCTTGATCTGGGCGTTACCGCCAACGCGGCTGACGGAGATACCGGGGTTCACGGCGGGCATGATGCCGGAGTGGAACAGCTCGGTTTCCAGGAAGATCTGACCATCTGTGATGGAGATCACGTTGGTGGGAATGTAAGCGGACACGTCGCCAGCCTGCGTTTCAATGATGGGCAGGGCGGTGATGGAGCCGCCGCCGTACTCAGGCGCAACGCGGGCTGCACGCTCCAGAAGGCGGCTGTGCAGGTAGAATACGTCGCCGGGGTAGGCTTCGCGTCCCGGAGGACGGCGGATCAGCAGGGACAGGGCGCGGTAAGCAACCGCGTGCTTGCTCAGATCGTCGTACACGATGAGCACATCCTTGCCCTGATCCATGAAATACTCCGCCATAGCGCAGCCGGAGTAGGGAGAGATGTACTGCAAGGGCGCCAGTTCGCTGGCGGTGGCGCTGACCACGATGGTGTAGTCCATCGCACCGGCGGCAGTGAGGGTATCCACCATCTGGGCCACGGTGGAACGCTTCTGGCCGATGGCCACGTAAACGCAGATCACATCCTGACCCTTCTGGTTGATGATGGTATCCAGCGCGATGACGGTCTTACCGGTCTGGCGGTCGCCGATGATCAGTTCGCGCTGACCGCGACCGATGGGAATCATGCTGTCGATGGCCTTGATACCCGTTTGCAGGGGCACGGAAACGCTCTTACGCTGAATGATACCGGGGGCATTGCGCTCGATGGGGCGGGTTTCAGTGGTCTCGATAGCGCCCTTGCCGTCCACAGGCTGGCCCAGCGCGTTGACCACGCGACCAATCAGGCCTTCGCCCACGGGCACAGACACAACCGTACCGGTGCGCTCCACCACATCGCCTTCCTTGATGCCCTCATCGCTGCCCAGCATAACCACGGCAACAGAGTTCTCTTCAAGGTTCAGCGCCATGCCGTATTCGCCATTGGAAAAGCGAACCAGCTCGTTTGCCATGCAGTTGTCCAGCCCGGACACATGGGCAATACCGTCGCCCACCATGATGATGGTGCCGGTATCAGTCTGGCTGACGCGGTTTTCATATGTTTTGATCTGCTCTTTGATGAGCTTGGAAATCTCTTCAGGCTTCAGTTGCATAGTATCACCACTTTCCGTAGAGGATGCCGGATCATCTTCCGGCTCAGGCTTCGCTGGTCAGTACCTGCCGCATCTGGCTGAGCCGGTGCCGCAGGGTGTTGTCGTAACGCTTTCCTTCCATTTCCAGAAGCACGCCGCCCACAACCGCCGGATCCACCTTTTCGATCAGCTGGATCTGTTTGCCGGTCATGGTTTGGAGTTTTTCCAGAAGCTGAGCGCGCTGCTCATCGCTGAGAGGCACGCTGGTGGTCGCCACTGCCTCCACCACCCGGTTATCCCGGTTGTAGAAGGTGCGGAAGGCTTCCACGCAGCCATCAAACTCGCTGATGATACCGCGCTCACACAGAATTTTCAGGAAGTTCAGCACATAAAGATGCACCTGTCCCCGAAGGGCCTTGTCCAGAATGCTGACCCGTTCCTGCTTGCTCAGGGCATGATTGCTCACCAGGCGGCAGAAATCGGGGTTTTCCCGGAAAAGGGTTTTCAGGGCGGTCAGCTCTTCAAGAGCCTGCTGGGCGAGGTTCTCTTCCACACAAAGGAAGTACAGGCCTTCGCCGTATTCTCTGCTAAGCTCTGTCACTGCTGTTCACCAACGTTCCTGATGAAGTCATCTACGAAGGAATCATGGTCTTCCTTGCGGATTTCGCGACCCACGATGCGGGAAGCAATCTCCACCGCAATGTCGGAAATCTCGCCGCGCACATCGCTGAGCATCTGCTTCTTTTCCTGCTCGATCTCCGCCTCGGCCCGCTGCTTGATGTGGCTGGCCTGAGAGGTGGCTTCGGCAACGATGGCGTCGCTCCTGCGCTGGGCCGTCTGCTGGGCGGTGCGGACGATGCCATCCGCTTCATCCCGTGCAATCGCCAGCTTTTCCTCGTACTGGGAGCGCATTTCTTCCGCACTGTCACGCTTTGCCTGCGCTTCGGTGTAGATATCCTCCACCTGCTGCTTGCGGGTGGCGATCAGCTTCTGTACGGGGCCGAACAGGATCTTTTTGAGAATCAGGTACATGATCAGCAGGTTGACCAGCGAGATCAAAATCTGCCAGATATTGACCGAAATAATATCGAGTGTCATTCTACTGTCTTTCCTTCCTTAGCCGGTTCAGCTTATGCTTACTTGACAGCTTCCTTCAGGATGTTCACAAACAGATTGGGGGCAACGAAGATCAGCAGAATGCCGATAACCAGACCATACAGACCGGTGGTTTCAGCGATGGCGCAGCCCATGATCATGGTAGAGGTGACAGCGCCCTTGGATTCGGGCTGACGGCCGATGGCTTCGCAAGCCTTGGCAACAGCATTACCTTCACCGATACCAGGGCCGATACCAGCGATCAGAGCGAGACCAGCGCCGATGGCGCAACCAGCGAGAATGATACCGATAGCAAGTTCCATAATGAGTTCCTCCTTGTGATGTGTGATTGAATTTCTTGTTTAGGCAGCGGCGCGGCGGGCGCGTTTCTTGGCCAGGCGACGCTCATAGTCCTCCTCCGGGAAACCGGTGGCGATGTAGAGCATGGTCAGCATGGCAAAGATGAATGCCTGCATGAGACCGCTGAAAATATCGAAGTACAGGGAAAGGATGGCCGGAAGACCGATTTGCAGGAAGGGGAAGTTGCCCAGAACACCGGGCAGCCAGCCCAGCACGATCTTGCTGAGTCCCTGCAGCGCATGAGCGATCAACGTGGAGATAACCACACCGGACAACACGTTGCCGTAATGACGGAAGGACATGGAGATCGGAGTGGAAAACTCGCCGATGATATTAAAAGGTGCAAACACCGGGAAGGGCTCGAAGAATCCTTTCACATAAGGGAACAGGCCACCTTTGAGCTTATAGTAGGTGATCAGCACAAAGACCACGATTGCCCAGCCAGCCACCACGTTTACATCGGACGTGGGGGGACGCAGGCCTACAAGGCTCATCAGGCTGGAAAATGCGCTGATAACCATGATGGCGGCAATGAAGGGCACAAACTGTATGAAACGCTGACCCATATTATCGCTCACCAGGTTTTCCACCTGCTCCACCGCCCACTCCGCCAGCACCTGCCGCTTGGTCTGCGGCTTCAGGGCGATGCCGTGGGTCATGTACAGCGCCAGACCCAGAATGGACAGCATGATCAGCCAGGAGTTGATCTGAGATTCGGTGATGACCAGGTCCTGCAAGGGCATGGGAATGGTCGCATAGATACGTGCGCCGGTAATCTCAATGCCGTTGGATGCAGGCGTGGTGAGCACTTTGAGCGCAATGCCGGCCACCAGCGGCAGCACCATCAGCGCAATCAGCAGCCAGTCCACCACCTTGAACCTCAGGGATTTGTTATTCATTCGGTTCCACCTCTTTGTCAATCCAGAGTCTGTTCATCTGCGGGCTGCTGATCCTTCTTGTTGAAAAGAGGCCAGAAGGCAATCGCAATGCGGGGGAAGAACAGCGGGATCACCACTGCCAGCGAATGGAAGCAGGGAAGCCCTACGCCCGCCCCAGCCAGCGCTATCACCATCAGCATCCGCAGTTTCTGGGACAGCTTGAGTTTTTCCGAAGCTGCCTTTTCATCCAGACCGATGGAATTCTGTATCGTCAGGCCCATGAGGAAGAAATTCAGCACAGCAATGCAAACGCCCAGCAGATTGCCCAGCGGCACGGTGTAATCCATGTGCCCGCACAGGTAGAAAACCAGTTCCATCACTGCGCTGAGGAGGATGGAAAAACCTAAAATATATCTGGTTTCCTTCTTAACAGCCGGATCGATTTGCATGGGGAAAATCCTCCTTCGGGATAAACGGTGATGGGAATTACTTGGTGCCGTAGAGACGGTCGCCGGCATCACCCAGACCGGGGACGATGTATGCGTGCTCGTTGAGCTTCTCGTCGCAGGCAGCCACATAGATGTTTACATCAGGATGATCCTTCTGTACCCGTTCGATGCCTTCGGGAGCGGCAATCAGGTTGACCAGACGGATGCTCTTGCAGCCGCGCTGCTTGATAAAGCTGATGGCGGCAGAAGCGCTGCCGCCGGTAGCCAGCATGGGATCCAGAACAATCAGTTCACGGTTCTCGCTGTCAGCGGGCAGCTTGCAGTAGTATTCCACGGGCTCGTGGGTTTCAGGGTCACGGTACAGGCCGATATGTCCAATCTTGGCGGCGGGGATTAGGTTGGCCACGCCGTCCACCATGCCCAGACCAGCGCGCAGAATGGGCACGATGCCGATCTTCTTGCCAGCCAGCACACGGGATTTGGTAACACAGATAGGGGTTTCTACTTCGACTTCTTCGGTGGGCAGGTCACGGGTGACCTCGTAAACCATCAGCATACTGATTTCTTCCAGCAGTTCGCGGAATTCCTTGGTGCCGGTGTTCACATCGCGCATCAAAGTAAGCTTGTGCTGAATGAGGGGATGATCGAAGATGTATACCATTTTAATTGCCTCCCTTAGTATGTTGTCACCTGCAACCGGCAGGCGGAGGATATGGAACAGTCAGCCCGATGAAGGCTGTGCAGACAAACCTAACCTATTATATAGGATTTTCATCTTATTTGCAATAGAAAAGCAAA
This sequence comes from Clostridia bacterium, assembly GCA_017501255.1. Classification (GTDB taxonomy): domain Bacteria; phylum Bacillota; class Clostridia; order Christensenellales; family Aristaeellaceae; genus Limiplasma. The sequence continues at coordinate 6,965 of JAFVXE010000061.1, forward strand.
ATCTCGCAAATGCCTGAAAGCGTTTGTCACAAGCATTTGCGAGATTGTAAATCTTTTCACAATAATGACAGCTGTTCCATACGGATGACCAGCTGTCTTCCGGGGATATCCGCGCGAACAACTGAGGCCGGACATTCGCTCAGGAACATGGAGGGAGCGCCGCCACAGGTAAGAATCAGTTCCTCCCGGGCACGGGTCATCCCCACAAACAGCAATCTGCGTTCCTCCTCCGTGTTGGTTTCCTCCCCTTCCCGCTGATGAGGCAAGTCGCCCTCGTTGATGCCTGCCACAAACACCACTGGAAATTCCAGGCCCTTAGCGCCGTGGAGCGTCATCAGGCTGACAGCGCCGGAGGCTTTTTCTCCGCCGCTTCTGCGGCGCAGATCCGCTTCTTCACCGGTTGCCAGTGTGTGCAGGAAAGCGGGCATCCGCTTATGGAATACGGCTGCATCCAGCAGTTGCTCCACCGGCTTGCCCTTGCGGTTGGTCAGTTTCGCCAGTTGGTCGATGAGTTTGCGGGGTTGCTGGGTCTGGCATACGGGAGCCAGCAGTTCCACCGCATCCACAAAGGGGGTCAGTACCTCAAAGGCTGCCAGGCGGGCATGGAACAGCTGCATATCCAACCGCTGTTCCGGCTGAGCATCCGTTTGTACAGCCAAGCTCTCCAAGGCAGCTGCCTGCACCTGACTGTGGAGCGCATCCGGCACTTTCCACAACCCATGGAGCGCCTCGTGAAGAGAAGCCGCATCCTCCGGGGCGCACAGCCAGCGGAAAAATCCCAGCAATGCTTGCACGCCCTTGTCTTCCCAAAATTGTTCCCGCCCGCAAATCACACAGGGAATGCTGCGATGGCGAAGACTGTTCTCGACCTGCTCCAGCTGCCGGTGAGTGCGGCACAGCACTGCCATTTCGGAGAATGCACGGGGATTCTCCCGATGATAACCGGGATGATGAGCGCTGAGCATATCAGCGCCGCCTACCATGGTATTGATCTCCCGGGCAATCCACGCAGCCTCGGAAAAGGCATCCGGGGCAGTCATCAAGCGCACCGGTTCTCCCCCGTTCCCCCGGGCTGACAGCTGACGGTTTTCGCCCGGATTCCGATTGATCAGCGCAGTGGCGCATTCCAGCACCGGAGCGGTGGAACGGTAGTTCTGGGTCAGAGTGATGATATGAGTATCAGGCCGCTGGGCCCACAGCCGTTCAAAGCAGGAAGCATCTGCGCCACGGAAGCCATAAATGGACTGATCCGGGTCGCCGATAACGAACAATCTTCCATCCTGACCAGACCAGTGATTCACCAGCTGATGCTGCACGGCATTGATATCCTGATACTCATCCACCAACAGATACCGGAACTGAGGCCTGTTGCCTGTATCCAATGCCAGTGCTTCCAGAAGAACGTCATCCAGATCCCACAGGCCTGCTTCTTTCAGGCGTTGCTGATAAGCAGCCGCTACTGCTTTGGAAAGCTCCGCTGCCTTGCCGTTCTTTTGCTGGGTGAGGCGTTCCAGCGCAGCTGCCGGGGAATGGCTTTCGCCATATTCTTTCAGAACCTTCGCCATGATTGCCAGACGGGTTTCCCGGTCGGCAATGGCTTTCTTGGGCAGCAGGGATAGGGCGATGGCATGAAAAGTGCCCACCGTCAGTCCGCGAACCGCCTTTTTGCCCAGTTCCGCTTCCAGACGTGCCTGCATTTCCTGCGCCGCCTGATGCGTAAAGGTAACAGCGGTGATTTCCTTGGGAGATACCCCTTTTTCTTTGATCAGATATTGGATGCGTGCCACCAGCGTTTTGGTTTTTCCCGTGCCGGGCCTGCAATCACGGCGATGGTTCTGGCATCGCTCTGAACGGCAGCAAGCTGTTCCGGGTTCAATTGCGGAGCCGTTTGTTTCAGCTCCGGCATTTCTTCCCTTTGGACTGGGGCAGTTTGCGCCTCCTTAGGCTGTTCTCCCTGCAGGGCCAGCAACTCTGCCACGGTCATACGCTTTTCAGCCTTAGCGGGTTTCAGTCCAAGGGCATCCAACAACGACAGCTGACCGCCTGCCGCCTGTGCTTCTCCTTCCGCATAGACACGAATCATGCCGTATTCCCCGTCATATCCTCCAACGGCGTGCACCTGCCCTGCCCGCAGGCGGCGAATGGCTTCGGAAACCACAGGGCCTGCCGCTGTCTCAATCTCCTCCAGCGGGGCTTCCCTGAGAATATACATCTCCGGGCCGATGCGGCGAAGCAATTCCAGATAAGCGCTGTCCACCTTCTTGCTGACAGTGGTGACGCCCATGCACTCTGCCAGAATCTCGCCAAGGGGAATCAGGCTCTCAAAGGGCTTGTTCATTACCGGTTCCCGCCGGTCTGCCAGCTGACGTACCCGGCTGAGCACACCCACGGTGATCCGCTTGCCGCACACCGGGCAGCGGCCGCCCAAAGCAGCCGTTTCTTCTGGCTCCAAGCGGCAATGGCAGTTGCGGTGCCCGTCCAGATGGTACTTGCCTTCCTCCGGGAAAAACTCAATGGTGCCATGGAGACCTTCGCCGGTTTCAATGGCCGTTTTCAGTTGCAGATAGGACGGTTCGCCCTCCAGAATGGTGGCCTCCCGGCCCAGTTTGGCCGGCGAATGGGCATCCGAGGAGGACACCAGCTGATAACCATCCAACATACTCAGGCAGCGGTTCATCAGCGGGTCGGAACTGAGACCGGTTTCCATGGCATGAACAAAGGGCGACAGGTCGCCATAGCATTCTTCCACCGTATCAAAGCCGGAAAAAGCGCCGAACAGCGAAAAATGCGGCGTCCAGATGTGCGCCGGGATATAGATGGCCTCCGGACAGGTTTCCAGCACGATTTCCAGCAGGTCGTGGCTATCCAGGCCCAGAATGGGTCTGCCGTCGGAGTGAATGTTGCCGATGGCCTCCAGCTTGTGAGCGAGCTGATCCGCTTCGTCCAGACCGGGCAGTATAATCACATGATGCACCTTGCGGGTTTTGCCATTCTTTTTATAGATGGTGCTGATCTCGCCGGTTGCCACGAACAACGGGGATTGGTTGTCCTTAGTCTCACAGGGAAGGCGCAGTTCCTTTTTCAGGGTATACAGTCCGTTTTCAGCTGGCTCAAGCATCGACCGCAGTTCTTCCCGCCAGGCTGCATGGGTCAGATCGCCGGTGCCGATCAGCTGCAAGCCCTTGCGCCGTCCCCACAAATCCAGATGCTGAGGATCCAGATCCCGGCTGGTGGCCCGGGAAAAGCGGGAATGGATATGCAAATCCGCAAGATACATATACTTTCCTCCGTTACAGCCACTGGATGTAGGCCGTTTTATCGTTGGCGTTGTACCCAGCCCGCTGATAGAAATGATGGGTACTTGCCTCTTTTGAGCCTGTCAGCAGCATCATTTTATAGCAATTCTCCCGGCGGGCGATCTCCCGGGCATAGTTCAGGCAGGCGGTAGCCAGTCCCTTTCCCCGGTAGGCCTCATCGGTGATTACATTCTCGATGAGCGCATAGGGCTGCTGATTGTGGGTCAGGTTGGGAATGATAACGCATACACAGGATGAAACAATCCTGCCGTCTTCCACCGCCACCACGATATGGTGGTCGGGATCATTCAGGATGCGCTGCCATAGGGTGCTGAGTGCTTCCGTATCCTCCGGAATGGCGTTTCCATGCAGCTGGGTATACAAGCGCAAAAGGCCGTTCAGTTCATTTGGCTGAATTTCACGAATCATGGCAATTCCTCCCGAAGGCTGTCGTTTTTTCTGAAGACAGTATACCACGGCTCCCGCCGGAAACAAAGAGAAAATCAAGTGAAAAAAGCGCTGCAAAATATGACAAAATAACGGCAAAATGCCTTGACAGCCTGTACCGGGTGTGTTATGATTCTTGGGTGGCCGCTCAAGCCGGGTTTTGAAGTGCGCAAATTTGTGCCACCCATGTTGCTTGGCGAGTATTGTTTCAGGAGGTGCTTAGCCATGTACGCAGTTATCGTGACTGGTGGCAAGCAGTATCGCGTGTCCGAGGGGGACATCATCTACGTTGAAAAACTCGACCAGGAAGCCGACAGCAAGATCAGCTTCGATGTGCTGATGCTGGGCAACGGCGACAGCGTTGAAGTGGGTACTCCCACCCTCGCCGGCGCTAAGGTCGAAGGCAAGGTTCTTGGCAATGTCAAGGGCGAAAAGATCATGATCTACAAGTATAAGAGCAAGAAGAACTATCACCGTCGTGCCGGTCATCGTCAGACCTACACCAAGGTGGAGATCACCGCTATCGGCTGATGACAACCGTCTCTGTCAGGTATGAAGGCGAAAGCATCGGCAGCATCTCCGTCAAAGATCATGCGGATTACGCCGAATATGGTCACGACATTGTATGCGCCGCTGTCAGCGTGCTGATTACCACTTGCGCAAATGCCCTCGAAACGGTAGCAGGGGTCTCCCCCATCACACACGTAAACGAGAGCACAGCCGAAATCCGGGTCACCCTGCCCAAGGGGCTTGCACCGCAGCAGCACCACGATGCGCAGATCATTCTCCGCACCGCAGAGCAGGGTTTCCGGGACATTGCGCAGCAATATCCTAAGAATTTGAAAATGATTTGATGGGAGGAACATCATCATGTTGAAGCTGAATCTTCAATTTTTCGCCCATAAAAAAGGTGTGGGCTCCACCCGTAACGGTCGCGACAGCGAAAGCAAGCGCCTTGGACCCAAGCGTGCCGACGGTCAGTTCTCTCTGGCTGGCAACATCCTGGTTCGTCAGCGCGGCACCCATATCCATCCCGGCGTGAACGTGGGCATCGGCAGCGATGACACCCTGTTCGCCCTGGTGGACGGCATCGTTCGCTTCGAGCGCAAGGGCCGCGACAAGAAGCAGGTCAGCGTCTACCCCGTGGAGACCGCTGCTGCTCAGTAATTGTCATCCACAAACGAGCGTAGGTCTTCATGGCTTACGCTCGTTTCTTTTGTTCATTGCATTGTGTTCCGTAACTAACAGATAAAGGGATGAACTTTCCTATGATCGGTACGCTGATCAACTGCGCAGCCATTATCATTGGCTCTGCTCTCGGCCTGTTGCTCCGCAAGGGCATGAAGAAAAAAATCGCCGATACGGTGATGCAGGGCGTAGGCCTGTGCGTGATCCTCATCGGCCTCTCCGGCGCGCTGGAAACCCAGAACACCCTGCTGGTGATCCTGTCCATGGTCGCTGGCGGTATCGTAGGTTCCCTGATCGACATCGACGACAAAATGAACCGTCTGGGCGCATATGCCCAGCGCAAGCTCACCCGGGAAGGCGACGAAAACAATACCTTCGCCAAGGGTTTCGTCACCGCCAGCCTGATTTTCTGTGTTGGCGCCATGGCGGTGGTGGGCTCGCTGGACAGCGGCATCCGTGGCGACCATTCCACATTGATCGCCAAGTCCATGCTGGACGGCATCACTTCGCTGATCCTCGCCAGCACGCTGGGCATCGGCGTGATGCTCTCCGCAGTGCCCATCCTGATCTATCAGGGCAGCATCGCCCTCTTAGGCACGCTGATCGCGCCCTTCCTGAGCACGGAAGTGATCACCGAAATGAGCGCAGTGGGCGGTTTGCTGATCACCGGCATCGGCATCAATATGCTGCTGGAAAAAGACATCAAGGTAGCCAATCTGCTGCCTGCCATCCTTGTTCCCTTCCTCTACTTCCCCATCTACCATCTGTTTGGAGGTTAATACCATGGCATCCATCATCCGTGACGCATCTCTGGCTCAAAAAGGCGCGCAGAAAATCGAGTGGGCCCGCCGCCACATGGCAGTGCTCAACAGCATCGCTGACGAGTTTGAAAAGACCCAGCCCTTCAAGGGCATGAAAGCGGCGGTTTCCGTGCATCTGGAAGCCAAGACCGCCTATCTGGCGCAGGTGCTCAAGCGGGGCGGCGCGGAAGTGTTCGCCACCGGCTCCAATCCCCTCTCCACGCAGGATGACGTGGCTGCCGCTCTGGCTGCCAGCGGCGTGACCGTATACGCTACCCATGGCTGCAACGAGGAAGAATATCACGATTACCTGTGCCGTGCCCTGTCCGAAAAGCCCGATGTAATCGTGGATGACGGCGGTGACATGGTGCACATTCTCCACGAGGAGCATCCCGAGTGGGCAGAGAATCTGCTGGGCGGCTGCGAGGAAACCACCACCGGTGTGATTCGTCTGCGCCAGCGCGCCAATGCGGGCACCCTGAACTTCCCCATGTTCAACATCAACGACGCGGATTGCAAGCATCTCTTTGACAACCGCTACGGCACCGGTCAGAGCGTGTTTGACGGCATCATGCGCACCACCAACCTGAACATCGCCGGTTCCACTGTGGTGGTGGGCGGCTACGGCTGGTGCGGCAAGGGCGTCGCCATGCGTGCCAAGGGTCTGGGCGCGAAAGTCATCGTGACCGAAGTGGACTCCGTGTGCGCCATCGAGGCTGTGATGGACGGTTTCAGCGTGATGCCCATGGCAAAGGCGGCTCCGCTGGGCGATCTGTTCATCACCGTAACTGGCTGCAAGGATATCGTTACCACCGAGCACATGCTGACCATGAAGGAAGGCGCGATCATGTGCAATGCCGGTCACTTCGATGTGGAAGTGGATGTGGCTGGCCTGCGCAAGCTGGCTGTGGAAAGCAGCGAAGTGCGCCACAACATCGAAGGTTTTAAACTGCCCAATGGCAAGACTGTGTATCTGCTGGCGGAAGGCCGTCTGGTCAATCTGGCGGCTGGCGATGGTCACCCGGTGGAAATCATGGACATGAGCTTTGCCCTGCAGGCCATGTGCGCCTGCCGTATGGCCCAGTGCGGCAAGGAGATGAAGCCCGACCTGTATTCCGTTCCCCGGGATATCGACCTGGATGTGGCTCTGCGCAAGCTGACCGCGCTGGGCGTGGAGATCGACACCCTGACGGAAGAGCAGGAGCGTTATCTTCACGGCTGAGTACAGAATTGTTTTTCCGCTGTGCTGATTTGTAAAAGGTTCGATATGCCTGTTGACATCTTTCCATATGCGTGATATGATCATGCACAAATCAAGGTGCAAGCACCACGAAGGGAGGAGTCTTCCGTGACGAACCTATGTGCCATGCGGATGAACATGATGTGCGCGTGTGAAGACTCGCGTTATTTGTGTTGCGCCGCTTGATGAACGAAAGCATTTGAGCCCGCTTTGCAAATACGCGAAGCGGGCTTTTCCTATTCGAAGTGAAAAGAAAGGTGTGCTTGATGGTGACTGAAAACACTTGTCCCCAGATTCAGCTGAAGAATCTGTGCAAGGTGTACCAGATTCCCGGTGGCGAGGTTCATGCTCTGCAGAACATCAATCTCTCCATTGAAAAGGGCGATATTTACGGCATTATCGGCATGAGCGGCGCTGGCAAGAGTACCCTGATCCGCTGCCTGAACCGGCTGGATACCCCCACCGATGGTCAGGTGCTGATCGATGGTCAGAATGTGCTGGCCATGAAGAAAAAGGAACTGCTTCAGACCCGCCGCCGCATGGCGATGATCTTCCAGCAATTCAACCTGCAAATGCAGAAAAGCGTTGCCCGTAACGTGCGCTATCCCCTGGAGATTGCCGGTGTACCCAAAAAGGAAGCCGATGCCCGGGTGATGGAACTGCTCAAGATCGTAGGGCTGGAAGAAAAGGCAAAGGCGTATCCCGCCCAGCTCAGCGGCGGCCAGAAGCAGCGTGTGGCCATCGCCCGTGCGCTGGCCGGCGATCCGGAAATGCTGCTGTGCGACGAAGCTACCAGTGCTTTGGACCCCATGACCACCCAGAGCATTCTGGCCCTTTTGCAGAAGATCAATCAGGAAATGGGCATCACCGTGGTGCTGATCACCCATGAAATGGCGGTTATCCGTCAGATCTGCAACAAGGTGGCCATTCTGGACGGCGGCAAACTGGCCGAAGAAGGCAGCGTGGATGATGTATTCATGCACACCAAGTCTGCCGCAGGCCGCCGCCTGTTCGGCATTCTGCCCGATCAGGAAGAAGTGCCGCCCCAGCCCGCCATTCGTATCGTGTTTGACGGCAGTGCAGCCGGTCAGCCCATCATCAGCAAACTGGTGAAGGAGCTGGGCATGGATGTAAACATCCTGTCGGCTGATGTACGCCAGCTCAACGGCAAATCCTTCGGGCAGATGATGATCGCCCGTCCGGAGGATCCCTCCGATGTGAAGCGTGTGATGGAATATCTGCGGGCTGCCGGCATGACCGTTGAGGAGGTGCACGTCTGATGACCTGGGATAAACTGTTGCCCCTTCTGTGGGAAGGTACCCTCGATACCCTGTACATGACCTTCTGGTCCAGCCTGATTGCCTATGTGATCGGTTTGCCGCTGGGCGTTCTGCTGGTGGTAACCCGCAAGGACGGCATCATGCCCTCCCCCACCTTCAATGCAGTGCTGGGCGTTGTCATCAACTTCCTGCGCTCCATCCCCTTTATTATCATGCTGGCAGTGCTGTTCCCCGTCACCCGTGCGGTGATCGGCACGGCCATCGGCACCAAATCCATCGTTTTCCCGCTGATTATCAGCGCATTCCCCTACATCGCCCGTATGGTGGAAAGCTCGCTGGATGAGGTGGATCACGGCATTATCGAGGCCGCCCAGTCCATGGGTTCCACCAACTGGCAGATCATCTACAAGGTGCTCCTGCCCGAGGCTGTTCCCTCTCTGGTCAACGGCGCAGCCATCTGTGTCACCACCATTCTGGGCTACACCGCCATGGCCAGCGCAGCCGGCGGCGGCGGTTTGGGTTCCATCGCCATCGTCAAGGGTCTGAATGTACGCAAGTTCGACATCATGTACTCTGCCAGCCTGCTGCTGGTTGCTCTGGTGCAAATCATCACCGTCTTCGGCGGTCGCATCACGCGCCGTCTGGACCATAAACATCGTTAATTTTGAAAGGAGACACCAACTATGAAGAAGATTCTTGCTCTGGTTCTGGCTCTGGTTCTGTCCCTGTCCCTGGCCTCTGCCTTCGCGGCTGAGAAGATCTCTGTGATCGCCACCGAAAACCCCCATGCCGAAGTCATGGAGCTGGTGAAGGACGATCTGGCTGCTCTGGGCTACGAGCTGGAGCTGACCGTGGTTTCCGACTATGTAGTGGAAAATCCCGCCACCTCCGCTGGCGACGTGATGGCTAACTTCTTCCAGCACGTTCCCTACCTGGCTGGCTACAACGCCGAAGTGTCCGAGGAAGAACAGCTGGTTGCCGTCATCTACACCCACTTCGAGCCCATGGCCCTCTACGCTGGCACCAAGGCCACTCTGGAAGAGATCGCTGAAGGCGACAAGATCGCTGTGCCCAACGATCCCGTCAACGAAAACCGCGCTCTCATGCTGCTGCAGAACGCCGGCCTGATCAAGCTGCCCGAAGGCACCACCCTGGAGAGCACCTGCACTCCCCTGGACATCGTGGAGAATCCCTACAACCTGGAGATCGTTGAGCTGAACGCCGAACTGATCCCCGGCGCCCGTGCTGACGTGGCCTACGCTGTCATCAACGGCAACAACGCCACTTTGGTGGACCTGATCCCCAACGTGGACGGCCTGTACGTGGAAGCCGCTGACAGCGAAGCTGCTCAGGCTTACGTGAACATCGTGGTTGTGAAGCCCGAGAACGCCGAAGCCGAGTGGGTCAAGGCTCTGGAGCAGGTGATGTACACTCAGGAAGTTTACGATCTGATCGTGAACGCCGGTTTCGCCCCCACCTTCACCCCCGCCGCTGCTGAATAAGCAAAAGCATCCATAAACGCTTTATCCCCCGGAGCATTTCCAGAAAAGTGCTCCGGGGGATTTTCTATTGACTGTTTGCGCTTACTGCCGGTAAAAGCCGTTTCTGCCAGCCTTCCTTCAGCACACTGGCGACAACGGCATAGCCGGTGTTGTCCAGACTCACCTCATATTCCGCCCCTTTGGGGACGGAGAGCACCACATGGTTACCGGCCGCAAGGACGCATTGAATCAGGTACAGTTGTCCGCCTTCCCCCTGTACTGTCAGCGTGCGCTTTTCATGCAGAATCGCAAGGTACGTAGGCAGATCCACATCCAGATAGGTCATGGCGGTGGCGTGCGCAATGCCCACATAGCGAAAGCGGAATTGATCCCGCTTGCTGCCGGTGGTCTGCGTACGTACGAAACCATTGCGCCAGGCAAACCGAAGCAGCTGTCTTCCCTGAACGGTTTCCTCCAGCGGACGTTCATCCGGCACGGCTTTGCCCTCGGTGCTCATTCGGAGTTCCACGGTATATTCCTGCAACAATTCTCCACTGCCGGGAGGCTCCATTTCTTCCTGTGTTTTTGCAATGGCTGTGTCCAGCGAAAACTGGCCAGCGCTTTGACGGGCAAAGGTCAACCAATCCTCTAATTGTTCCGCCGGTGTCTGGGTACCCTGCCATACGGAAAAGCCGCCGATGCCATTCCCCCGCAAATCTGCAAAAAGCGCCGTCAGCGCCCGGATGGTTTCCCGCCCGGTTTTCAGGTTGAGATCGCTGACTGGTACCATCCCCTTGCCATAAGTGGCAATATTCAGCGTACCGGGATGGGGCGCCTGCATTGGCAAAGGGTGCTGGTCATCAATCAGCAGCAGTTTTCCCCGGTAGAGTTCCTCCTTGGTATAGGTATGCTGCACAAAGGTGATGCCTGTGGGCATGGCGAAGGAAACACCCTGCACACTGCGTACATGGATCCCTTCTGCTGCCACAGGCGCCACCGCCATGGGGTAGGATACAGGCACAGCCCTGTGAGGCCAGCAAAGGGGCAGCAGCAGTGCAAAAACCGCTGCACACACCAGCATAGCACAGTGCACTCTGCGGTTTTGGTGCAGATTACGTCGTCTCACCGGCTGCACATACTGAGCTCCCCAGCAGATTGGAATGGAACTTTGCACGCATCTACCCCGCAAGCGCCACTCCCGTTCGGTATAAACACCTTCGGCCACCCTGCTCCCTCCTTTGGGAATAGGGTGGCCGAAGGGTGTCACCAATATACCAATGTTATTCCACTGTTTTGGTAGCGATCACATCCACACCGGTGTCGCACACATCACTGAGCACCACATCCCCCATATATACGGGGGCTTTCAGGGAGAGGACAGCCAACTGTTTCATGCAGGCAAAAATCTTCTCCTTGGGAATGGGGGTGCGGGTCTTGACGCTGACAGGAATGTTGCGGTCAGCCACTGGTACGGCAGCGGTCACCATGCGGGCGGGAGCGATGCACTCCTGATGCGCATAGGTTTCTCCACGTTTGCAACCATGGCCCTCCACCCTGGTTACCTGACCGTTTTCAATGGTCACCTGCAGGCGGCAGCCCACAGGGCAGTTGATACAAGTAATCTGTCGTTCCATGGGTCTCCCTCCTTATGCCAAAATATCAACCGTGACCGTATCGCTCTCGATTTGCCGGATGGCTTCCGGTTTCAGGGTCAACTCTGCCATTTCGCCGGGCGTAAAGATGCGCTTGCGCTGACGCATAATCTCCTTGCCGCCTGCGGTAAGCACCACTGTGGCGTTTTCATACACGGCTGCAGGGCGGAACATGACCTGTACAGGCTCGGTTTCTCCTTCGGGGATCATCAGCCGCTGAGGCACCACGCCACGGACACCGTTGCCATCCTTCATCTCCACAAAACGGCCCTGACGTTTTTTGCCCTGCACATAGGCAGCAGCGGCCTTGCCTGCACGGAAGCTCTCTGCGCTGACAAAGTCCACCAGATCGTGCACATGGAGCACATTGCCGCAGGCAAAGATACCCTCCTTGCTGGTTTGCAGGTTGTCATCCACCACTGCGCCCTGGGTGGCGGGAGACAGTTCCACCCCCGCCTGCTGGGTCAGTTCGTTTTCGGGAATCAGGCCCACAGACAGCAGCAGCGTATCGCAATCAAAGTGCTGCTCTGTGCCAGGAATGGGGTTGCGTTTCTCGTCCACCTCAGCAATGGTGATGCCGCTGAGGCGATCCTTGCCCTCAATATCCACCACCGTATGGCTCAAAAGCAGGGGGATGTCATAATCCTCCAGACACTGAACAATGTTGCGGTTGAGGCCGCCGGAATAGGGCATGATCTCCACACAGGCCAGCACCTTGGCACCCTGCAGGGTCATGCGGCGGGCCATGATCAGACCGATATCGCCGCTACCAAGGATGACCACCCGTTTGCCGGGCATATAGCCTTCCAGATTGACGAATTTCTGAGCAGTGCCCGCAGAATATACACCAGCGCAGCGACTGCCGGGGGTACCCAGCGCACCCCGGGGCCGTTCACGGCAGCCCATAGCCAGCACAACAGCGCCTGCCTCAAACAGCTGCACGCCTTTTTCCTTGCTGATGGCGGTCACAAAACGGTGTTCATCCACACTGAGCACTGTGGTGCCACAGCGCACCTCAATGCCCAGCTCCTGCACCTTATCAATATCCCGCTGGGCATATTCAGGGCCGGTCAATTCTTCCTTGAAGCGGTGGAGACCGAAACCGTTGTGAATACACTGGCGCAAAATGCCACCCATGTGTTCCTCACGTTCCAATACCAGCAGATTCTCCACGCCCGCTTCCCGGGCAGCGATGGCAGCCGCCATGCCCGCAGGGCCTGCGCCGATTACCAGCACATCCACATACTGCACTTGCTGTTTCAGTTCATTGGAAAGCATCTCAGGCATCCCCCTTTCCCATAGCCTGTGCAATGGTACTCACCAGCAGCTGGCTATTGCCGCCGCCCTTGGTGACCTGTGTGGGGTCGATCCCCAGTTCCTCTGCAAGGATCTCCAGTACCCGGGGACTGCAAAAACCGCCCTGACACCGGCCCATGCCCGCACGGGTACGACGCTTCACGCCATCAATGGTGGTGGCGCCCACCGGGCGACGGATGGCGGCACGGATCTCCGCTTCCGTCACCTGCTCGCAGCGGCACACAATGGCGCCGTAATCGGCATTTTCCTTGACAGCTTCCACCCGTTCTTCCAGCGTCATGGCATAGAAGGGTTTATTGCGCACGGGAGCAGGCTTCCATTCCATCTTTTCGGACAGCTGGTTTTCGCTAGCAATCTGGCCGACCAGCAGCTCCGCAATGGCAGGAGCTGCAGACAGACCAGGGCTTTCCACACCAACGGTTTCATAGGCACCCGGACAGCCTTCCACTGCGCCAATGATGAAGTCGCCATTTTCTTCATGGGCACGGATACCCGCAAAGGTGGTGATCACATTGCGAAGGTTGAGCCCGGGCCACGTCATGCGGGAACGCTCGTTGACCATGGCAAGCGCCTGCGCCGTGGTGGCCACATCGGAAGCGTCCTCCACATCTTCTGCGGAGGGGCCCAAAATGGTATTGCCGTGAAGCGTTGGCGATACCAGCACGCCCTTGCCCATCTTGCTGGGGCACTGGAACATGGTGCGGGTAAACAAAAGGGGCTGCACATGATCCAGCAAATAGTATTCGCCCTTGCGGGGAATCAGCTTCACCTTGCGGTCGGAAAGCTGGTTATGCAATTCACCTGAGCCTATGCCTGCACAGTTCACGATCAGATCAGCCTGCATTTCACCCTTGGTGGTTTCCAGCACAAAGCGGCCATCTTCCTTGCGAACCTGGCTGACAAAGGCATTCATGATAAATGTGACGCCGTTCACCGCTGCATGGTCTGCCAGCGCATAGGTCAACTCATAGGGGCTGGTCAAGCCGCTGGTGGGCACCAGCAGTGCGCATTGTACATTGGGGTTGGTGTTTGGCTCCAGCTGGAGGATCTCATCCCGCTCAATGATGCGCAGTTCCTCTACCCCATTTTCAATGCCCTGCTGATAAAGGGTTTCGATGGTAGCCCGCTCCTCCGGCAGGAAGGCCAGCACCATAGCGCCGGGCTGTCCATAGGGAGCGCCCACTTCCTGACACAACCGGGGATACATCTTTGCGCCATCCACATTCAATTTTGCTTTCATGGTGCCGGGCTTGGCATCAAAACCGGCATGAACAATGGCGCTGTTGGCTTTGCTGGCCCCTTCTGCCACATCCACGCCGCCTTCCAGAAGCGTAATATCCGCTTCATAGCGGGACAATTGCCGGGCAATGGCGCAGCCTACCACGCCGCCGCCAATGATGATGATTTTCAAGTGAATCCCTCCGTTTTTGCGGCTGTACTCAGCGTCTTCACAGCCGGATACCGTTGTTATCATACCACGATTTTGTGGGAATGAAAACACCAACGACTGTATTATCAGCTTGTTTCGCTTTTGTTTTTGCCCTGTCCCCACCTGTTCTTATCCTGTATATTGCTTGAAAATTAACCCTTTGCCAGCTACAATGGGTAGCGTGATGACTATCCGAAAGGACGTGTGACCAACATGGCTTTGATCAAAATGACTACGCCGCTGGTAGAGATGGACGGCGACGAAATGACCCGTGTCCTTTGGCAGATGATCAAGGATAAACTGATTCTGCCCTACGTGGATCTGAAGACCGAATACTATGATCTGGGACTGAAAAAGCGTGACGAGACCGATGATGCTATCACCGTGGAAAGCGCCAAGGCAACCCTGAAATATGGCGTTGCGGTCAAATGCGCCACCATCACGCCCAACGCCCAGCGTGTGGAGGAATACAACCTCAAGCAGATGTGGAAGAGTCCCAATGGCACCATCCGTGCTATTCTGGATGGCACCGTGTTCCGTGCCCCCGTGCTGGTGAAGGGCATCACCCCCTGCGTGCGCAACTGGAAAAAGCCCATCACCATCGCCCGTCATGCTTACGGCGATGTGTACAAGAACACTGAATTTGCTGTTCCCGGCGCAGGCAAAGCCGAAATCTGCTTCACTGATGAAAACGGCAACGAAACCCGCCAGACCATTCTGGAATTCAAGGACGCCGGTATCATTCAGGGCCAGCACAATACCGATGCCAGCATTACTTCCTTCGCCCACAGCTGCTTCCAGTATGCGCTGAGTGTGAAACAGGATCTGTGGTTCTCCACCAAAGATACCATTTCCAAGGTGTACGACCACCGCTTCAAGGATATTTTTGCTGACCTGTACGAAAATCAGTACAAAGAAGCCTTCGAAAAGGCCGGCATCACCTATTTCTACACCCTCATCGATGATGCCGTTGCCCGTGTGATCCGCAGCGAAGGCGGCTTTATCTGGGCGCTGAAGAACTATGACGGCGATGTGATGAGCGACATGGTGGCCACCGCTTTCGGCAGCCTGGCCATGATGACCAGCGTACTGGTTTCTCCCAACGGTCAGTTTGAGTACGAAGCTGCCCATGGCACCGTTACCCGTCACTACTACCGCCACCTGAAGGGCGAAGAAACCAGCACCAACTCCGTGGCCACCATCTTTGCCTGGACCGGCGCTCTGCGCAAGCGCGGCGAACTGGACAATCTGCCCGATCTGTGCGACTTTGCCGACAAGCTGGAAAAGGCCACCCTGGATACCATCGAAAGCGGCGAGATGACCAAAGATCTGGCGCTGCTGTACGAAGGTCAGGCCAAGGTGCTCAACAGCGAGCAGTTCCTGGATGCTATCGCCGGCCGTATGCAGTAACCGTTGTTTCCCAGCGTATATCCTGCCAACAGACAAACCCCTCCGTGCGGTTCAACTTCCGCACGGAGGGGCTTTTTCATTCAGCTTATCGATCTTTCTTTTTCATACTCAAGTACGCACAGGCCACAGCCACAAACAGGCCGATAGCGATCCATGGGAAGGCTGCTTTGGCGAATTCCAGCATTCTGGTATCCCTCGCTTACATCTTCTTCTCCAGAATTTTCTGGGTGATCTTGGTAGCAATGATCATCAGGTACATACCGATGATGCACAGGTAGGACGGCGTAATCAGCCCCATGCCCATGAACACGAAGGCAAGAATAACGAACACGATCATGGCAGTGATCATGCCAACGGTACAGGCAGCACGAGCAATGGCAATGTTGCGCTCATCGTTACGCTCGATCTCGTCCTGCTCTAACTTCTTGGGCGAAGCAAGTTTCTGACGAATGGTAAAGCCAATGGCTACACAAATAATGCCAAACCCAAAACCAGTAAACATACCCAGCAGCGTGTTGTCTGCCTTGCCCTCCGGCTGAATGATCAGATAAGTGAGCAGACCGTACAGGAAGCTGACTACACCCAGCGCCACCATAGCATATCCAATCCAGTTATCCCATTTCCGATTCTTACAAAGCATCTTTCTTTCCTCCTGATTAGTTGGTTATAATGCTGATATTTACGAACCCAGACGGCGGGCAATAATGCAGATAATTGCGAGCCCAAGCGAAACCAGCGCAAGGATTTCATTGGACTTGCCACCATTACGCACATGGCGCACAAGCATACAGATCATCGCCACAATCAACAAAACAATCACAAAGATCTCCATTACATTTCTCACGGTTCTTCCTCCTCATAGATAAACATCTCTTCCACTGTCACTTCAAAATAGCGGGCCAGTTTCATCGCCAGCAATATGGAGGGATTGTACCGCCCATTTTCCAGCGAGCTGATGGTCTGCCGGGACACCTTCATGGCTGCCGCCAGTTCCTCCTGCTTCATTCCTTTGGCCAGACGGTATTCTTCCAAACGATTCTTCATGGAGACTCCTTTCTGATTCTTCCTTGTTCGGGAAATGGAAAGTGCACTTTACATTCATACTATATCACGGGAGCATCCTCATGTCAAGCGTGCTTTACACAAAACCGCAAACCAATGGTACAAACCGAACGGTAGTAACAAAAAAGAAGCTCTCTATTTCCACTGAATAAAGAGCTTCTTTCAAATCCGGTCTATGCCCGCTGTTCATCCTCAGTCGATGGAACGCAGGTTATCAAAGGGAAAGACCACCCAGCGAACATGACCCTTGATCATATCCCGGGTAATGGCGGAAGGGGTAGAGCCGGTCAGCCAGTTGGTATTGTAATTCCGGCTGTCGTGGCTGTTATCCCGGTTATCACCGGCAACGAAGTACTCATCCTCACCCAAAACGAAAGGCGTTGCAATATCGTTGCGGGGATCCTTGTTGCGTTCAGGATTCAGATAAGGTTCCTCCATGGGTTCGCCATTGCGGTACACCACGTTGTTTTCAATCACAATGGTATCGCCGGGTACACCGATGACACGCTTGACAAAATTGGTGTTTCCACGCCCCGGATAGTGACAGATCACCACATCGCCCACCTGAGGATCGCCAAAAAGATACTCCGGCTTGGTGACCACCATGATCTCGCCATCCGCCAGCGTATCGCACATACTGCTGCCATCCACCCGCACAGGCTCAAACAGCAGCGTACGAATGGCAAAGGCAATGATCACTGCCATGCCCAGCGTCAGCACCCAGCTGAGCAATTCTCTGAAAAAGCCTTTCTTTTCCGGCTTTGGAGGTTCTTCCTGAGCATTGTATTCATATGTCATCTGCTGTTCATCCTGCATATATGGTCCTCCTTATCTTTCGAGAAAATCAGCCCTGTGCCATCATCTGCCGGAGCGTTTCTGCTTCCGGAACAAGCCCCTGCTCCAGCGTCTTTTTGCGACGCTTCACAAAGGTTTCCCGGTCCATCATCACAATCCGTCCACAGCCAAGGCATTTGATTTTGATGTCTGCACCAATGCGAATCACTGTCCAGCGATCGCTGCCGCAGGGATGGGTCTTTCGCATTTGCACCACGTCATCCAGACGAATCTCTTCCATCAGAAAAACACCTCCGCAGCTTATAACGATATTATACAACCACAGGCAGGTTCTTGCAAGGCTTGCTGTGCACCAAATTCCTGCCAGAATGTAAATAATCCGTGAAATCCTGTTTCTGGTTATGCTGAAAACACAAAACACCTCCACCGCCATGAACGAAGGCCGGTGGAGGTGCGTTGCTTAGCGATTCAGATAGAACAGGGTGAAGAACACCATTGCGACTGCCATAAAGGCCAGTCCTGTGATGAAGAGAAAGCCGTACCCCTTGATGCGGCCCTGTTCCTGCTTGCGCTGATAATAGTCGTAATACCGTTCCTGCTTTTTACTGCCAAAGGGCAGCAGCATCTTTACTGCGTGCTTGGCAGCGTATGCCAGTCCGGTAAAGTTGCCCGCATTGGCAATTATCACCAGAAAACCAACCATGATCAGAATCACGCCCGGAATGGTGAAGGCATCGCACAACAGACGGTACTGCTGCAACGATGGCAAAGCCCGGGAATAGCCATGCAGATCCAGCGTCAGCCATACCATCAGCCCGCCGACAGCGCCGGTAATGCCGTATTTCAGCAGGAAAGAACCCAAGCGTTTCATAGACCCAATTCCTTCTTGTACTGTTCTTCCTCGGCGGTGTTGCAGTACACGAAATGTCCGGGCTTGACCTCACGCATGGTGGGGCCTTCCACGCTGTAATCGTGGGCTTCCAGCTTGTTGTAGCTCACACGGGTGCGACGCTTCTCTGCGTGGGGATCCGGCAGAGGAATAGCGGACAACAGACTCTTGGTGTAGGGGTGCAACGGATGGGCAAACAGCTCGTCAGAACTGGCCAGCTCCACCATCTTACCGAAGTACATAACGCCGATACGGTCGGAGAAATACTTGACCACGGACAGGTCGTGAGCAATGAACATAATGGTCAGGCCCAGCTCATCCCGCAGTTCGTTGAGCAGGTTAATGATCTGCGCCTGAATGGACACGTCCAGCGCAGAGATGGGCTCATCGGCAATTAACAGGTCAGGACGCATGATCACTGAACGGGCAATACCGATGCGCTGACGCTGGCCGCCGGAGAACTCATGGGGATAGCGGCCTGCGTGCTCACGGGTCAGGCCCACCAACTCAAGAATCTTGTACACCTGTTCATCGATGTACGCCTGATCCTTGATACCGTTGATCACCAGACCTTCGGCAATGATCTCCCGTACAGTCATACGGGGATTCAGCGAAGCAATAGGATCCTGGAAGATCATCTGGATCTTGGTGATCAGCTTGGTCTTCTTGGCGACCCGCAGGTCGTTTTTATACTTGATTTTGAGTTCCTTTAGCTGCTCGGGATCATTGCAGGCAGCAACGGCCTGCTGATATTCTTCCGTTACCTTGGCAATCAGCGTCTTGGCATATTCCCGGTCAGAATGCTGGTGATCGAACCTGGCTGCCTTGATCTGGCGGCGGTTTTCCGCAATCACCAGATTCAGTTCCGCACGCTTCTGAGCGATCACGGCAGGATCGCTTTCCGTCTTCTTCATCTGAGCCAGCCGACGGCGGGCATTACGGATGGCATCCTCATAGGAGCGGGTACCGGCGCAAATGCGCTGCCCTTTGAAGTAGATGCTGCCGGAAGTGATGTCATAGATTTTGATGACGGAACGGCCGGTGGTAGTCTTGCCGCAGCCGGATTCGCCTACCAGACCGAAAACCTCGCCCTTCTTGATATCGAAGGTAACATCATCCACAGCCTTGAGGCTTTTGAAATATTGTCCCAGATGTTCCACCCGGAGCAGGGTTTCCTGATTATGCATCCTGTTCACCTCCGGCTTTCTTCATACGGGCAATACGATTGGTAATGATGGCGGGCAGTTCCACCTTGGGCGCATCGGGATGCAGCAGCCAGGTGGCGGCGCTGTGGGTTTCGCTGATCTTAAACATGGGGGGCTGCTGTTCAAAGTCGATCTTCATGGCGTACTTGTTACGATCGGCAAAAGCATCGCCCACCGGGGGATAGATCATGTTGGGCGGGGTGCCGGGAATGGCATCCAGCTTTTCGGTGGTCTCCAAATCGGGCATGGAGCTGAGCAGCGCCCAGGTGTAGGGATGGCGGGGATCGTAGAAAATATCATCGGCGGTGCCGTATTCAACAATCTTGCCAGCATACATCACAGCGATATCATCTGCCATGTTGGCCACAACGCCAAGGTCGTGGGTGATGAAGATAACCGACAGGTTGCGCTCCGCCTTCAGCTTGTTGATCAGCTCCAGAATCTGTGCCTGAATGGTCACGTCCAAAGCGGTGGTGGGTTCGTCGCAGATGAGGATATCCGGGTTGGCGGCCAGGGCGATAGCGATAACGATACGCTGGCGCATACCGCCGGAGAACTCAAAGGGATACTGATAGAAACGGGTGCGGGGCTCATGGATGCCCACTTCCTCCATCAGCTTGATGGCCTTTTCACGGGCCATGCCGGGGGTAATGTAGTGAACCGTCTCTGCACCACGCTGCTTGAGATAGGTTACGATACCGGCGGCACGCTGCTGGAAGTCCATCTGGCTGGCCGCTTCGACCGCAGCGGTGTAACGCTCATTCAGGCGATCCACCACTGTCAGGATATTGCCCCGAAGCATATCCACGCTATACACGTTCTTGGGAACAACCTTCCACTCCACGTGCTTGCCACGGGCCACCAGCGCTTCCCGCTTTTTGGTCTGCCTTGCGAAACGCTTCTCTTCCTTCACGTTGTTGGCCTGATAGGAGAAGAAACGGTCGATGGCATCGCTCAGGCTGCTTTCAAACGCATAAGCAGCACTGTCCTTGATAATCTCCAGCCGGTCGATGGACTCCCGGATGGTAGAAGAGATTTCCTTGCAGCGCTTCTGGGCTTCTGCACGGGTGAAATCACCTTCGAAGAAGGTGCGCAGGGCAGGCAATTCTGCCAGTACATCCTTTTTCTTGGCAAGAGCACGGTTGAAGGAATACTCCACACCCTTGGTGGCGCTCTCCATGAACTCATTCATGAAATAGGGATCCTTCTGCTGGCTCACTTCCTCAACAAAGTCAGGCTTCTGCTGTTCTGCGATTTCCTTGAGCAGACTCTGCACCTTCCGCAGGTTTTCCACAGCATTTTCGGGGAGCTTCAGTTCAGCCCCCTTGGCCTGTACAGCCACTTCCAAGGCGGTAGCCAGGGCTGCATCCGCTTCGGTGAGTTCCTGTGCATAGGCAGCGGTCAGACGGTCATTCTTTACCTGCGTCATACGCTTCTGATAGTCCTTGACAGAGGCTACAGGATCGCAATTTTGTTTCTTGCCGGCAAGGAAAATCAGCTCGTCCATATCACCCACCAGCTCATTGGCGGCGTTGACGGAATCCGTGTAGTCCTTTTCCAGCTTGGTGGCTTCCACACAGATCTCGTCCAGCTGCTTGCAAAGGGCGTTTACCTTGGCCTCGCTGCCAGCGCCTTCGGCTGCGATCATATTCCGCTTCAGCTCTGCAAGGGTCTGCTTGTAGACCTTCTTGGCTTCTGAGCGGTTGGTCTTGCTCTTGAGGAGCATAGCTTCGGTGATCTGCTTGCCGATCTTCACAATGGGGTTCAGCGAGGACAGGGGATCCTGAAAGATCATGGAGATCTTATCGCCACGGATCTTGTGCATCTCATCCTCGGAAATGCGCAGCAAATCCTTGCCATCATACAGGATCTCGCCGCCCTCCACAATGGAGTTGCCAGCCAGAATGCCAATAACAGCTTTGGAGGTTACCGATTTGCCGGAGCCGGACTCGCCAACGATGGCCAGCGTCTTGCCGCGCTCCAGATCAAAGGAAATATTCCGGACGGCTTTCAGCGTACCATTGGTGGTACGGAACGCAACCCGAAGGTTTTTTACTTCAAGAATCTTATCCATCTATCATTCCTCCACACCGCGCAGCGAGGGATTGAACGCATCGCGCAAACCATTGCCAAACAGGTTGAAGCTGATCATCAGCAGGGAGATGACCACCGCAGGGCAGATCATCAGGTGGGGGTAGTTGGTCCAGATGCTGCTGGCATCGGACAGCAAGGTACCCAGCGAAGTGGTACCGGCGCTGCCCAGCTTCACGATGCCCAGATAGCTGAGCATACTTTCCTGGAAGATAACGCTGGGGATAACCAGCGCGCTGGAAGTGATGATGGTACCCAGGGAGTTGGGGAAGATATGCTTCCAGATCAGGCGGCTGTCCTTTGCGCCCAGAGTGCGGGCCGCCATCACGTACTCCTGATTCTTAAAGCGGTAGAACTGAGTACGAACACGGCTGGAGGTACCGATCCAGCCAGTAAGCACGAAGGCGAACAGCAGGCTGGGGATAGGTCCGATCCGATTGGACAGGTGAATCTGGAACAGCGTGGCGGTGACGATGAAGGGAATACCGGAGAGAATTTCCGCAATACGCTGCATAATGATATCCGTGGTGCCGCCATAGAAACCTTCCACAGCGCCATAGAGAGCGCCGATGAGGAAGTTGATGACGGATACAAACACAGCCACCAACAGGCTCAGCTTGATACCGCCGGCCAGACGCAGCGCAAGGTCGTAGCCCTGACTGTCGGTGCCCAGAATGTAGTTGGGCTCGAAGCCGTTCTTATACTGATAGTAGTTATAGTACAGCACACGGACCTTGTACTGGGCTGTTGCCAGCGTACCGCCGCCGGTCATTTCAAAGA
Source organism: Clostridia bacterium (assembly GCA_017501255.1). Taxonomy (GTDB): domain Bacteria; phylum Bacillota; class Clostridia; order Christensenellales; family Aristaeellaceae; genus Limiplasma. The sequence continues at coordinate 29,327 of JAFVXE010000061.1, forward strand.
ACTTGGCCGTGCCGTCCTCGTTGCGCTTGTAGTTGTCTTCCAGCACCATGCCGGGTTCGTAATGGATTTCCTTGTCCTTGCCGCTGCCCTTGGTATATACAGGCTGATTCTTCTTGGCCTTGTACCAGTTGTTGGCGTCAGCAGGATCCATGTTGTACTTGTTGTCCTCAATGAGGGGATAGAGCACCTTCTTGCCGGTCGCATTTTCCCAGTCAACGATCTTCTGGTATTCGGACTGCTCGATGCTCAGATAGAGGAAGCCGGTTTCCAGATAAGCGTCGATCCGACCGTCAGGATAGGTAATATCGACGTTCTTGCCGCGCTTTTTCTCAATGCCTTCGCCAATATTCAATACAGGCTGATATTCGCTGGCCATGCCCTCTTCCAGCGTCACATCGCCGGTACCATCCACGTCTTCGGCAGCCATGCCGATGGCGATTGCTTTGATCAGGCTCTTTTCTGAGAAGGTACGATCCACGCCGCCATCAGCAATGCCGAACTGGCGCAGCGCAGTGTGACGGGGCGCCTTCTTGGCATAGTAGGCATCCATGAAGCGGCTGTCGTACCGGGTATTGAACACCGGCATCAGGAACGCAAACAGCACGATGGCAATGATCACAATGGCAGCCACAACGGAAGCCTTGTTCTTGCGGAAACGGATCCAGGCATCCTTGAAATAGCCAATGGGCTTATCCTCGAACTTTTTGTCCGCAATACGCTCGCCATGGTTGACGAACTCAAACATTTCCTTGGGGATCTGAATATTCTGCATATTTTCAGCCATATTACTTCTCCCCCATTCTGATTCTCGGATCGATGAAGCCGTAGCTGATGTCCACCACAATACCAGCCAGCAGGCCAACAAAGGTGTAGAAAACGGAGTCCATCATGAAAACATCGTAGTCCAGCAGGTTGATGGACTTAATATAGAGCTGACCAACGCCAGGCACGGAGAAAATCTCCTCGATGATCATGGAGCCGCCCAGAATGCCGATAAAGCTGGAAATAATCATGGGCAGGATGGGTACCATGGCGTTTTTCAGGGCGTGGCGGGTGGTGGCCTGCGCCTTGCTCAAGCCCTTGGTGCGAGCCAAGAGCATATAGTCGGAAGTGAGGGTTTCGGTCAGTTCGGCACGGGTAAAACGGCACAGACCCGCAATTTCACCGAAACTCAGCGCCAAAACAGGCGCGATCATACTGTGGAACATTTTCCACGTCAGCCAGGAACCGCCGCCATCGGCCAGGGAATAGACCTGCAAAGGCAGCCAGCCCAGCTTGAAGTACAGGAAATACTGCACCAGAAATGCGTATACATACGAGGGAATGGAAACAAACAGGATGACCATCGTGGAGATGACGGAGTCCTGCCATTTATTCTTTTTGATGGCTGCGTAAATACCCAGAGCGATACCGATCGGGATGGAGAACAGCAGCGAATACAGGTTGACCAGCACTGTGGGCAGCAGCTTATCCACCAGCACGCTCAGCGCAGGCTGACGGAAAGCGATGTACCACGAAGTACCAAAGTCGCCCTTGGTGAAGATATTCTTCAGATAAATCCAGTATTGGGTGAGGAGCGGTTCCTCATAGCCCAGCGCCTTGAAGCGCTCGGCAATAGCCTGTGCCTGCACCTTATCGGTGGGCATCTCGCGGGGAAGAATGCGGATGAGCATGAAGCAGATGGTGGTAATCACAAACAATGTGAAGAACATCAACAGCACACGCTTGATGATATACTTGGTCAAACCAATCGTCTCCTTTTCCGGCTGTCTGCATGAATAGCCATATTTGATCTGATGCCGGGGACCCTGCCGAACCACTGCTTGCAGCGCAGGAGCGTGCCAGCATCAGCAGAAAAGGTGGCTGAACTGCATTTGCGTAGACAGCCGGGAGAAGGGGAACAGGGAGGTTGTGCCTCCCCGTTCCCCTTCATTAAATCAATCTGGAGTTTCGGGGCAAATGCCCGACCGATTATTCGTAGCTCAGGGTGCCGCCTTCGGAGGCAACGTACTCAGCCCACTCAGCATCGGTGTAGTTGTAGCTCATCAGTTCCAGACCGCCGAAGCCGTACATGATGTTGTAGTCTTCGGTGTAGTAGCTGCACTGATAGGACAGCATGGAGGGCAGGGTGGTGCCGGCCAGGGGGATACGGTAGAACTTCTTGAGGTAGAGTTCTTCCATCTGGGCGGTAACCTGCAGCTTGGTCTCGAAGTCAGCAGCGGCATAGCGGCCAGAGCCGATCAGAGCGCCGGACCAATCCTTCCAGGACATTTCAACGTCTTCGCCGTTCACATTCAGGGTCAGCATTTCGGCAGCGGGATCCCAGCAGCCAGCTTCGTTGATTTCGTACTGGTCGGTATCGCAGTAAACCTGCATATTGCGGAAGGGATAGAAGGCAGCGCCGCCCCAGGCACCGTAACCGATGGCGTATTCACCAGCGGGCACGTCGCCGTAACGGTCGGTGATGTTGCCGATGGCTTCCAGAGTGATGGTGCCGAAGCCGGCCTCGGAAGCGGCAGCATTGATGTACTTGTTCATCAGCTCCAGCTGCTTGTTGTCAGCGGAGGTCAGAGCGCCCTTGGCCCAGCCGATGCGGACATGGATGGGTTCGCCGGACACGTACAGACCATCGGCAACCAGCTGATCGTGGGCCTTCTTCATCAGTTCCTTGGCCTCGGTCAGGTTGTAGCCGTTGATGGACAGGTAAGCATCACGCAGGGTGGCATAGGGAGTGCCCTCGCCGTACTCAACGCCGTACAGGTTGCAGACAGCCTGCATAGCGGGCTCGGAGTTACGGTAGGAGGAGGTGGGATCGTTGTAAACATCGTAGAAGTACAGGTTGTTCATGAGAGCGAAAGCGGGCTTGTAGCCTTCGGTCGCAGTCACGTACTCAGCACGGTCGATGGCAAGGCTGAAGGCCTTACGGAAGTCGATGTTGCTCAGCACAACGCTGTTCTGGTTGCCCTTGGACTCGTCCATAGTCTTCAGAGCTTCAACGCCAGTGTTGAAGAAGAAGGACATGGTGTAGGTCTCGTCAACCTTGTACATCTGATCGGAGGAAGCATAGGTAGCCAGATCGTCAGCCAGGGGAGTCCACTCGGTGAGTTCGCCCTTGAGGAAGGCCTGCTTCATGGCGGCTTCGTCCATCACGTCGATCACGACGCTGGTGGTCTGATAGGCGGGCTGATACTCGCCATCAACCAGGAAGTTGGTGGTGGAGGTCAGGGTGCCGTCTTCGTTCTTGGTCCAGCCGTACCAGTTCTCGTTCTGGGTGAAAACCATCTGCTTGTCGGCCTGCAGAGACTCGATCTTGTAGGGGCCGTAGGACATGGTGGTCTCCATGGAAGTACCATAGTTGGTGGTCTTCAGGGTACCGGTGGTATCGAAACCGGCGGTGTAGAGGGGCTCGTACACCAGCCAGGTGCTGGTCAGAGAGGTGAGGAAGTAGTTGATGTCGATGTAGGTGGCATTGACGTAGCGGATGGTGTAATCATCCACCTTGTAGCAGCCCACCACGTCGAAATCCACCACGGGATAATCCTTGGTGTAGACGAAGTAGTTGGGAGCGCAGCTCTCATCCTCGCCCCAGTCCGCCACGGCGGTGATGGTAGCGATGATGTTGGCCAGAGCTTCGTCGTTCAGGCGGACGCGGCCGTTTTCATCGGCAGCGGCAACCAGAGCGTTGTAGCCGTCCATGCCGAAGTAAGCTTCGCCATAAGCGCCCACATAGTCAGCCAGAGCGTTGCCGCCCAGCCAGCCCATAGCATCGGTGGTGGCAACATACACCTTGGCACCGTCAGCGGTGTTGTAGAAGCCCTCTTCGTCCTTAACGAGAGCATCCATGGTGTACACAGCAGTGCCGCCGGAGGGGTTGTTGTCCAGATAAGCAGTGGAGCCACTGTAGTAGTAGGCTTCGCCGCCGGCCACAGCGCTCTCACCAGCATAGTACAGGTTGGCGCGGTAGTTCTTCATTTCGGGATCCAGCAGGTACTTCATGGAAGTAATGTAGCTGTCCGCATTGATGGGGGTGCCGTCTTCCCACTTGGCGTCGGGATTCAGGGCGATTTCATAAACGTAGCCGGCTTCGGTGGTCTCCAGAGTGGTGCCATCCATCAGGGTTACGTTGTACTTGGTCAGGTCATCCAGATGGTCCTTGGTCACGTCGGTGACGGAGGTAGCCATCTTGTACACCCACTGGTACACGCCGTTCTCGGAATCGAGAATGGACATGGTAACGAAGGGAGTGCTCAGATAGTTGTCGAGGATGGATTGATCGGCGTTGGTTTCCCAGGTATGGGGGTTCCAGTTGTTGCCCAGAGCGGTGGTAGCGGTGCGGTAGGTATAGGTATCCACGGCGGCTTCTTCGGCGAAGCTGACGGCCATGCCCATCACCATGCACACAACCAGCAGCAGGCTGGCAACGGTCTTGAGCCAATTGCGCATTGTAATGTTTCCTCCTTTTATTTCTTAGGGGCTACCATATACGACTGTCGTGATTTGATATTGGTACGGCCCGAGTGATTCATTGCCCAAACCGCCCGAACATCCAAAAGCAGACTGCCGCACATTGGTTCAATTATTTTAGCATACCTTCATTGTATTTTCAAGAGGGGCAACGTTTGCGCAGTGTTGATGGCCAGTTCGCTCAAACAGGCTTGAATCTTGTATTTATGTTGCATTTGTTGCTAAATATCATGCAAAATTGATAAAGAAGAAATATTCTGTCACATTTTAAGATGAATGCTTTCGTTGCGAAAAATACCCCATCGTGCTATACTGCAAAGGACAGAATGCAACAAGGTTTGATACAATCCAACACTGCAATACGAAAGGGTGAACCCAATGGCACGAATGAATGGCCCCCTGGGGCCCCGGGGCTTCCTGACCGATGAAGAAAAAGCCAATCTGCCCAAGGTTACCGGTTCTCTGATCAAGCGAATCCTTGGCTACCTGACCCCCTACTGGGCCCGTTTCCTGATGGTTTTCGGCACCATCCTGATTTCCTCTGTGCTTGGCCTTCTGCCCAGCATCATCACCGGCCGCATTGTTGACCAGGCGCTGGTTGGCGAAAACATGAAGCTGCTGATCAAGCTGCTGCTGGCGGCCCTGATCACCACTTTTGCCTCTCAGGGCGTGTCTCTTTTGACCACCTACCTGAACGCATGGATCTCTCAGCATATCATTTTTGATATGAAAAACCAGATGTACCGCCATCTGCAACAAATGAGCCATGCCTTTTTCACCAGCGAGCGTCAGGGCGACATCATCACCCGCATGAACACGGACGTCAGCGGCGTTTCCAGCGTGATTTCCGGCACCCTGAGCAGCATTCTCAGCAATGTGACCACTGTGGCCACCACGCTGATTGCCCTGTTCGGTATGAATTGGAAAATGGCCATCGTGGGTATCTGTGTAATTCCTTTGCTGATTCTGCCCACCCGCTCCGCAGGCCGCACCCGCTGGAAACTGCTCAGCGAAAGTCAGGCCAAGAACGATGAGATGAACCAGCTGATCAACGAGACCCTCAGCGTCAGCGGCAGTATGCTGACCAAGCTGTTCACCCGGGAGGAAACCGAATACGAGAAATTCCAGAAGGTGAACGGTGAAGTAACCAAACTGGCGCTGAAAGAACAGCTCAGCGGCCGCTGGTTCTTCATGCTGATGGGCATCTTCACCCAGATTGGCCCGTTGCTGATCTACTTTGCCGGCGGCTATCTGATCATCCGCAAGATCGACCCCTCGCTGACGGTGGGTACCATCACTGCCATGGTGGCGCTGGTGAACCGGCTGTACCGTCCCGTGGAATCCCTTTTGAACATTCAGGTGGACTTCACCCGCAGTCTGGCACTGTTTACCCGTATTTTCGACTACTTTGACCGGAAGATCGATATCCAGTCCCCGGAAGATGCGGTGAAACCCAATGTGGACGGCGGAAAGATCATCTTCGACCATGTGCGCTTCGGCTATCTGCCGGATCAGGAATTGCTGCATGACATCCATTTCACCGTGGAGCCCGGCGAAATGGTAGCCATCGTTGGCCCCTCCGGCAGCGGCAAGAGCACCATCATCAACTTCATTCCCCGCCTGTACGATGTATGGGGCGGCTCGGTATCCATTGCCGGGGTGGATGTGCGCAAGTATGATCTGACATATCTGCGCAGCCAGATCGGCGTGGTATCGCAGGATACCTACCTGTTCAACGGCACCATCCGGGAAAACCTGCTCTATGCCAAGGCCGATGCCACCGAAGAAGAGCTGATCGAAGCCTGTAGGGCTGCCTCCATTCACGATTTCATTGCCTCTCAGCCTGAAGGCTACGATACCCCCGTTGGCAACCGGGGTCTCAAGCTGTCGGGCGGCGAAAAGCAGCGCATCTCCATCGCCCGTGTGATTCTGAAAGATCCCAAGATCCTCATTCTGGACGAGGCCACTTCTGCGCTGGACTCCATTTCTGAAAGCGCCATTCAGGACGCTCTGGAAACCGTTATGAAGGATCGCACCAGCATTGTCATCGCTCACCGGCTGTCCACCATCATGGCAGCGGATAAGATCCTGGCGCTGAAGGACGGCGTCATTGCCGAAAGCGGCAAGCATGAGGATCTGCTGGAGAAGGACGGCGTGTACAAGCAGCTGTTCGATACCCAGTTTGGGAAGATGCTGGAAGCGCTGGAAGGCGTGGAAGACTGATTTCCAGCCAATTTCCATGTTTGAACTTGATTCATAAAGGAGGAAGAAACCATGAAGCAGAACGTTCTCATTACCGGTACCGGTCGGGAAATGGCGCTGGGGTTCAACTTTGTGCGCCGCTATCTGGAGCAGGGGGACACGGTGTTCGCCTGTATCCGCAAACCCTCGGAAGCCTTGGAAAAGTTGCAGCAGCAGTACCCCGATACCCTGCACATCCTCACCATGGATATCGGCAGCACCGAATCGGTGAATGCTGCGGCGGCGCAGGCTGCCAAATTGGTTCCCTGCCTGGATCTGATCATCAACAACGCCGTAACCACCTCCCCGGATACCAACAAGGAGTTGGAAGATTTCGACCTTGACACCGTGATGCCTGCGTTGGATGTGGCTACCGTTGGCCCGCTGCGGGTGATCAAGGCCTTCCTGCCCATGCTGCACAAGAGCGAAGGCACCGCCCTCATCGTGAATATTTCCTCCGAAGCGGGCAGTATCGGCGCTTGCTACCGTTCCACCTATATCGACTACGGCATGGCCAAGGCAGCCCTGAACATGGCCACCAAAACCCTGCACAACAAGTTCAAGGATAACCCCAAGATGAATATCATCTGCGTACATCCCGGCTGGATGCGCACCAATGAGGGCAACGCCAAGGCGCCTTTCGATCCCTACGACCACGCCGAGACCATGCGGCTTTTGTTTGAGAAAAAGCGCAGCGACAAGGAAGGGCCCATTTTCGTCACCTATGCCGGGGAGGAATATCCCTGGTAATGGCAGCGCTATAACACAGTGCACCCCGCAGCAGGATTTTGCCTCCTGCTGCGGGGTGCTTTTTGATATTCAATGGATCAGGCGTGCTCCACATACCACTGATAGTCGTAGCCCTCGTCGCTTTCGCCCTCTGCCGGATTGACGGTGAACTGCACCAGCGCATTCTGCTTCAATTCCAGCGCAAATACCGTCTTGCCTTCTTCCCCGGTAAGCTGGCTGGTCTTGCACAGGGGCTGACCGGCATCCTTCAGGAAAGCCAGCTGTTCCTTGGTCAGAGAGGCAGGTTCGCCCATTTCGTGCCATGCCTTGACGGGGTTGCAGCACTCTTCATCCACGATGCGCTGCATCAGCACCTGCTTACCGCCGGTGGGCAGTTCCACATTCAGAGTGATGGCTTCCCGTTTTTCCTGACAGATATTCCAGGCCACGCCCTGATAGCTGCCGTCCTTACGGCGCACCAGCACCATGTTGTCATCCCGGTAAACGGGCTCGCCCTTCAGGTTGTTGAAGAAAGCGAAGGTCCACATGGTGGGCTTGATGATCATCTGATTGGCGATCATACCAAAGCCGCCGTGGAAGGGACGGGAAGGCACGCCGCCTTCTTCGAACACATCGCCGAAGGTCCAGTAGGAATAGGAAGCGCAGGTATCGCCCAGCCGGGACAGGAGACCGGCGGTGAGCACAGCGTTCAGGTTGGTGTCATGGATGGGACAGAAGGGATTGTAGGAGGTATTGAACTCCGTTACGTGCAGCTCCATGCCCTTGTACTCGGGGAAGCTGTCGATAATGGCACGGGTGCCCTCGGCTTCCTCGATAATGCTGTCCACAGTGCGCATGGTATGGTACAGATAGCGACCCTTGCGCTCGGGCGTTTCACCCATGTACAGGTGGCGGGTAACCATATCCAGCGGCAGCTTCTTATCCCGGCAGAAGGTGAGGAAATCCCGGATCCAGCCGGGAGTGGTTTCGCCGCCGCAGACCGCAGGGCCGCCAACCTTCATTTCCGGCAGCACTTCCTTCACCGCAGGAGCGGTGATCTCGTACAGGTGCAGATACTTATCCTTGTCTGCATTCTCCCAGAAGCCGGGCAGGTTGGGCTCGTTCCATACTTCGCAGGGCCAGGTGACCACTTCTTCGTAGCCATAGCGCTCAATCAGGTGGCGCAGGGTGGCCTGAACCAGGTTGACCCAGTCCTCATCCTTGGCCGGAGGCGTGGTATTGCCCTTCCAGTAGAAAATGGTCTGGGTGCCGCTGGCGATGGCACCGGGCATGAAACCCAGCTCCAGGAAAGGACGGATGCCCTTTTGCAGGTAGCTGTCCACCACCCGATCCAGATAGGTGAAGTTGTAACCGGCAAACGTCCAGCCGCCCTTGAAATCCGGAGCTACCTGATAGATGCTCATATCTTCGCAGAACAGGCCATGGCCGCGGATATATTTGAAACCCGCCAGCTCCTGCGCCAGTTCCAGCTGCTTCTGGTATTCCTCCTGCAAGGCCAGACCCATACGGCCGGTGCCCACGCAGAAATTGGCGTTATTGTGGAGCGTGGCTTTGCTTTCCTGAGTGATGCGAATGTTCTTTTCCATGATGCTTTCCTCCCAGCTTACAGCTGTAATTTGTCATAATCAAACACGAAAACCTGTCCCTCGGCAGGGGTGGCCTCGTGGGTGTTTGTCTGCTCCCAGCCGCCGATGGTGACCCGGGGCGCATCTCTGAGTACATCATCGGTCATGCCATCAAAGAACGCCTGCATTACGCTGCGTTCATAAAGGGCGGGACGATGGGAACACAGCACCTGCTCAAAGGGCAGATCAAACAGTCTGCGTACATTTTGCCGGAATGTTGCGGCAGGCAGCGCCTTGGGGAAAAACGCCCATGTGCAGGGATTCCAATCGTCAGCAGTGAGCAACAGCTTTCGTTCCTTCACGTACACCACGCAGGAGCCGGGGGTGTGGGCAGGCACATGGATGATCTGCGCCGTCAGGCCGCCCAGATCAATGGTCTGCTCGCAAAGGGGCCTGGGCATGGGTACTTCCGCTGCCAGATAGGCATCTTCATCCACCACAAGGCCGTTCGCCTTTCCGGAGGCCGCAATACGCCTGCGGGTGGGCTGGGCGGTATACTCAGCAAAATCCTCCTGATCCTCCGGGAACATCCATGTTTCCTCAAACCAACGTGCCCCCAGCACATGGTCGTGGTGGCCGTGGGTCAGGATGACACGGTACGACAGGCTGGTGATCTCTTCCACCGTCTGGCGAAGGTTTTCAAGGCCATAACCGGCATCCACCAGCAAAGCTTCCCTCTCCCCCACCAGCAGCGTCTGACAAACGCCCATACAATCGGAAATATGATACACGCCCGGCAATACCGGGTGAACCGTCAACGACATAAACGCCCTCCATTTCATTGCCAGTACATGGCTATGCCTTCCTTTTCGACATTTCTCTGCCCTTCTCCTTTTGTTTGGAAAGGGAATTTCGTAACTTTCTTACGCTTTGCCGATTTTGCATATTTTTTTGCATTTTCCGCAGGCAAAAAACGGGGTAAATCAAGCCCTGTCGGCCTTGCCCAGCATTTGCACCCATGGTATAATAAACCAGATTTTTCGGGAAGGAACGATGATTTATGAGCACTTCTGTCAAACACCTGACCTGGCTTCCCTACCTGACTGCGGATGCTCCTGCCAACTGTGCAAACCCTGCCCAGATCGCCAAAGCCGAGCTGGAAGCCGGGCTTTCCGCCCTGCGCAATGCGCCTGCTGTTTCGCTGAACCTTGACGCTGACATGGGCGAAAGCTGGCAAATCACAGGCGATAACGGTGCTTATACCATCATCGGCGGCGAAAGCGGCCTTCTGTATGGCGTATACCGTTTGCTGATGGCGCTGAATGCCGGTGCTGCCTGCCCTGCTGGTGTACAGAAGCCCTTCTACGGTCTGCGTATGCTCAACTGCTGGGACAATGCCGATGGCGATATCGAACGCGGCTATTCCGGACGCAGCCTGTTCTTTGAGGATGGCAAGCTGGACTACGACCCCGACCGGATTCGTCAGCTGGCCCGTATGCTGGCTTCCGTGGGGCTCAACGTGCTGTGCATCAACAATGTGAACGTGCGCAACCCTGCCCACAAACTGATTGAGGAAGAGTGGCTGCCTCAGGTTGCCGAGTTGGCTGCTTTGGTACGCCCCTATGGCATCCGGCTGATGTTCTCCATCGACTATGCCCATCCCATGCGCCACGGCATCGAAACAGCCGACCCGCTGGATGAGTCTGTGCAGAAGTGGTGGATGGAACAGACTGCGCTGGTATACAAATACATCCCCGATCTGGCGGGCTTCCTGGTAAAAGCCGACAGCGAGCATCGTCCCGGCCCCTTCACCTATGGCCGCAACCACGCCGACGGCGCCAATATGCTGGCCCGTGCCCTGAAGCCCCACGGCGGTATGCTGGTTTGGCGCTGCTTTGTGTACAACTGCCAGCAGGACTGGCGGGATTATGTGACCGACCGTCCCATGGCTGCCTACCAGCATTACACCTGGCTGGACGGCACTTTCGAAGATAACGTAATCCTGCAGATCAAGCACGGCCCCTTTGACTTCCAGGTTCGAGAACCCATCTCCCCTACCTTCTACGCTATGCCCAAGACCAATCTGGCTTTGGAATTGCAGTTGGCGCAGGAATACACCGGCCAGCAGATCGATCTCTATTCCATGCCCCCCATGTGGAAGGAGATCTTCCAGCAGCTGCCTGCCGAAACGGTCATGTCTATCGCTGCCGTTACCAATCTGGGCCGGGATGATAACTACACCGGTCATCCCTTTGCGGCGGTCAATCTGTTCAGCTACGGTCTGTTTGCCTGGGATCCCTCCACCGACCCGGAGGAAGCCATCCGTCTGTGGGCCAAGCTCACCTACCATTTTGGAGAAGCCGATGAAAACAAGCTGGTGACTATGCTCATGGGCAGCCGCCGCACCTATGAAAAGTATACCGCACCGCTGGGCATCTGCTGGATGGTGAACCCCAACCACCACTATGGACCCAACCCCGAAGGCTATGAATATGCCGCCTGGGGCTGCTATATCCGTGCAGACCGCAACGGCGTGGGCATTGACCGCACCAAAAACGGTACTGGCTATGCAGAGCAGTATCCCGAAGAATGGTGCAACCGCTACAGCGATCTTTCCACTTGCCCGGATGAGCTGAAGCTGTTCTTCCACTATCTGCGCTACGAGGACACCCTTTCCGATGGCCGCACGCTGATCCAGCGCATCTACGACGACCATTTTGAAGGCTACGAAGAAGTGCAGCAGATGGCAGAGATCCTCAAGGAACTGCCCCTGCCCACCCCCGACAAAGAAGTAGCTGCCGAACGTATGGAGCGTCAGCTGGTGAACGCCCGCAACTGGTGCGATATTGTCAACAATTACTTCTACCGCCTCTCCGGCGTGGAGGATGCCAAGGGACGGAAGATCTATCACTGATCAAAATTCTTTGATATGGCAAAGCCCAGATCCGGTTTGGGATCTGGGCTTTGATGTGTCGAAAGACCTCGCAAGAGTTTTTTGACGAGCTGCAGCGCATCCTGCTGCGCTTATTCTTTCCCGAACCGCATGGGACAAACCCGGCGGCAGGCATTGCAGCGTACCGTATCAAATCCACGGGCATTCCTGCCGTAGGTGTTGGGCCGGCATTGCCATTGCTGAACCGTTCCATCTGGCTGGATGGCATGAACGGGACAGACATCAATGCAGCGTGTACAACCGGGAATGCAGATGCTTTCGCTGGGTTCGTCCGAAGACAAAGCCAAATCCGTCAGCAAAACGCCGATGGTCAGCCGATTACCGTAAGCCGGATTCAACAAAAGCGAACTCTTGCCCATTTGGCCCAGTCCGCAGGCGATTGCCATATGTTTCATGGAGAGAATGCCCTTGCCGGTCATGGTTTCTGCATCCCACGCATCATACGGGCCATCACAGGGGATGGGCATCACTTTCGCTGCATATTGAGCCTCGATCCTGCGGGCAGCATCCAGCCCGATGCGATCCACCAGCTTGGCAGTCTGATCATTAAAATAACCATAGATCAATTCATCAGAGGCTTCCAGCAGTCCCTTGGGCAATGCGACACCGAAAGCGATCGCCGTCCGGCAGGCAGGCCAGATATCAACGGGTGAAAAGCCTGCTGGAGCATCCCGAAACCGTTCCATTGCTGCAAAGCCGCAAACGTCTGCCCCTAACGAGAGAATCGTCTGACGAATGGTCTCTTTCATTTGGAAAACCTCCTTTTGTCCATCTATACATCAACCACCGGCTCTCAGCACTAAAAGCCGGTGGTTGTTCCATTTATGCTTTCTCAAACCGGAAGGCATAGAAATCAAAATGGCTACCGGGAAGGAATACAAAAGTCACGCTGCACACACCTTTGAGCACGGAAAGTGCAAAACGCTGCGTGCTGCGTCCTTCTCCCCCCTTGAAGGTGACCATTTCGGTATGCTCATTGCCTTCTGCATCCCGCATCCGGATGGTGATGGGGTTTTCCGCCAGCGGGGTGTCACCGTCGATGACCAACACCGCTTTCTGTGCATCCTCAAAATCCATCTCCTGATAGCCAAAGGACACATTGTTGCCAATGCCGGTCACGCCCTCATCGGTTTTGGTGAAGCTGTCGCCGTACAGGGTATCCGCTTGCAGGGGAGACACCCTCTGCCATGCCCGGCTCTGCCGGGTGAAGGTAAAGCCCGCCAGATGCACTTTGGTGCGCATCACGAAGCACAGGGTCTGCATACCGGTCAGGCGGCGGGGCAGTTTGTAGGTCTCCGGCTGGTATACATTCCAGATGCTGGGCTTCTGGTAGGCGATATCCATCAGCTTTTCGCCGCCCTCCCGGGGATTGCCCAGCCACAGCTCCATATCATACTGCGCACCGCTGAAGGTGAAAAGGGGCAACGTAACTTCGTCGGAACCAGCCAGGCCGAAATCCACATTGCTGAAGCCCGCCATGCTTTCGTGGTCGCTGGCGAAGGATACGCCATGCTCGTTGCCAGCACCCAGATCGCCATAATGCAGGTCATACAGACCACCGGCCACAAACGCATAAGGATTCAGCGCTGTTTCGCCCATGCCCTCCACCGTAATGCGCTGCTGGGAGATAATCCGGGGATGATCATCACCATTGTTGCAGGTAGCCCGCAGGTATACCTCACCATCAAACTTGCCAATAACCGTGACGCTGCTGCCATCCTGTTCCAAAGCTGCACAGGGACTGTCGATGCCAGCCGCATTGGTAACCCGGAAGGTAACCCGCTGCGCAGGGGCGTTGGCAGGGAAGAAGCGGGTATCAAATGTCAGCGTTGGCTGTTCAGGCGCAATTACAAAGCCGTTTCGGGGAATCAATTCGATACGGCGGACGGGGATATCGCTTTCCCCCATGGCTTTGAGGCAGGTTTCGGCCGTCATTTCCGACAGATTCATTCCGCAGGAGATACCTTCCGGCACATCTGCCGCTACAGCCTGCAACACAAGGGTGGCTGTGGGTTTGCCGCAGGAAGCCGCCTGCACCACAATATCGCCAACCTGACCATTGGAAGCCACCATTGCCAGCAATTTACCGCTGAACAGGCGGCGGCTCTGGGTGTGATAGGGATCTGTATCGGTGCTGTCGCCGTTATCCAGCCCCACTAACCTGCCTGCGCCGCTGACGGAGACTGTCACACGATCCACTGCATTTTCTACAGGATTGCCTGTTTCATCCTTCATAGTGATTTCCACAAAGGTCATATCCTGTCCATCTGCCTGCAAACAGGCATCCTCCGCCTTGAGGCAGATGGCGGCGCTATCGCCGAAGGAACAGCGGGTTTCTTCCGCTATGGCAAGCCCATCGGCATCGTAAGCAACCGCCTTCAGCACGCCGGGTTGATAGGGCACCCGCCATACCGGAATGCAATGTTCCTTATCGCTCAGATCAATGGTTTCCCTGCCGAGGCTTTCGCCGTTCAGGAACAGTTCCACCATTGCGCCGTTGGTCATCACCGGTACATCCACCAGTTGATCCTTGTTCCAATCCCAATACACACCAATATGCACCATGGGTTCGGCGTTCCAGAATGCCTTGCAGGCGTAGAAACTGTCCTTGGGGAAACCGGCGGTATCCACAAAGCCAAAATAGCTGTTGCGGGTATGATAGGGCGTGGGTTCGCCGATGTAATCCATACCGGTCCACAGGAACTGTCCCAGAGAGAAACCAGTGTTCCGGTCCTCAGAGAAAAGAACACGCAGATCCTTGGTGCCCCAGCTGGTGGCGCTGTTGAACAGGGAGGAACACTGCAAGTCCTCATCGCAGAGGATGTTGGCAGTCTCCGGGAAATGATAAATGCCACGGCTGAACACCATGGAAGCCGTCTCGCTGCCATAGATGACCCATTCTGGATGGGCTTCATGGTGGGGGCGATAGTATTTTTCGGCATAGTTATAGCCAACTGCATCCACCCACTTGGCGCAATTCTGTGCGCCCTGCCAGGGCATATAGTTGGAGCCAAAGGTGGTAAACCCGTTGCCCTTGGGGTCGTGAAGGCGAACCTCATCGCACAGAAGGCGGGTCGCTTCCTCGCCCCGGGGTTCGTTAACATCCGCAATCTCATTGCCGATGGACCACATGAGCAGGCTGGGATGATTGCGGTCCCGGCGCACCCAGCTGCGCACATCCTCCTGCCAGCAGTCGGCAAAGAAGCGGGCATAATCATAAGTGGTTTTTGGCTTTTCCCACATATCGGAGAACTCATCCACCACCAGAATGCCCATCTCATCACACAGATCCATCAGCTTTTTGGCAGGCGGATTATGGGAGGTGCGCAGGGCATTGACGCCCATTTCCCGCATGATGCGAAGCTGTCGGCGGGCTGCCTTTTCGTTGAAAGCAGCCCCCAATGCACCAAGGTCGTGATGGAGACATACGCCATGAAGCTTCACAGGCTGATCATTCAGCAGAAGGCCACGGTCAGCGGTGAGCTGCGCAGTGCGGAACCCAACCTTCTGACGGATACACTGCGTGCCGATGGTGGTTTCCAGCGTGTAGCAGCAGGGATGATCACAGCTCCAGAGCCGGGGGTTCTGAATGGTCAGCGTCAGCACTGACAGGTTGCCGGCTGTATGGGTGGAAGCCTCCACCTGGCACTTGCCTTGCGCATCCAGCAGACGGTGCTTCAGCATTTCGCCGCTGTCCGGGCCTGTCAGCTCGGTTTCAATGGTCATCACCCAGCCGGATTCCTCCCGCCGGGTATGCACATATACCCCATCCAACACCACATGGCGGGCGGGCAAGGTATGTAAA
The DNA here is from genome assembly GCA_017501255.1 of Clostridia bacterium. Classification (GTDB taxonomy): domain Bacteria; phylum Bacillota; class Clostridia; order Christensenellales; family Aristaeellaceae; genus Limiplasma. The sequence goes on from JAFVXE010000061.1 coordinate 45,105, forward strand.
ACCACATCCCGGAAGATACCTGCGCCGGAATACCAACGGGTATTGGGGCTTTGATGGCGGATGTGCACCAGAATGGTATTGTCGCCGGTATGTAAAGCCCGGGTCAGATCCGCATCAAAGGCAGTATAGCCGTAGCGGTGCGTACAGACTGTATTTCCGTTCACCAGCACATCGCAATCCATGTACACACCATCAAAACGAAGCAGCCGCACCAGACCATCAAAGGCATCCGGCACGTTCAGCGTACGCTGATACCAGCCATCGCCGCTTTCGTACAGATCATCGGACTGGGCAATGAGCCAGTCGTGCGGCAAATCCACTATCTTCCATTCCGCCGCCACGGTGTCCTCCAGCGTGCTGCCAACAGGCAGCTTGACAAAAGACCATCCATCGTTGAAAAGACGTTCCATGGTTCAGACCTCCTGCGGATTTCAGAGGTAAATACGGTACTGGCCCGAGAGCATCATCATGCAGAAGAAGTACAGGCAGTTATCGTAATAACGGCGTTTGCCGGTGCGCAGCGGGGTTTCCCAGAAGCGGCGCAGACATTCGTCCGCATAGCGGCTTTCGCTGGAAATGCTGGCAGCGCCCAGCACCGCAGTGATCGCCACCGGGTGCATGGCAGGTTCGTCATGGGGCGTACCGTCCAGATCGTAGGCTTTGTAGTTGCCCTCCGGCTCCTTTTCGCTGAAAAAGTTCTGCAAACGGGTGTTTACATCGCACATCTCAGCATTTCTGCCAAACCAAAGGGTATCCAGTGCAATATTCATCGCCACACGATAGGCATCGGAATAATAGGCATAAGGCTTGCGGAACATTAGCCGGGGCGTGCCATCATATTCGGCATATTCGGGGCTCATGCCGGTAACGGGATGAGCGCTGAGAATGATATATTCCCGGCTGGCCTTGGCGGCTTCTGCCCAGAATTCCCGGTCTGCTTCATCGGCAACTTTGGCAAACAGCTGGTAGAAATGCGGCAGATGATAGCTGGGATCGGAAAACGGGGTTTCCGGCACAAACTTGATGTAATGATTGCTGGCTTCCCACATGGGCTGGCCATCTTCCACCAGTTCATGCTGGTGCACGCAGTGGCGCAGAATGGCACGGGCTTCCTCGCTGTAGTTGTAGATGCCCTCTCCATTGCCCCAGCGGGCCGCCGCCATGAACAGCGCCATGGCGAAGTATTCCTCGCCATCCGGGGCAGGGCCTTCGGCGTTGTGCTTGCCGTCCAGCTGCACGGACCATGCGAAGTAGCCCTGATACTTGCCATCCTCGTGGTACATATACCGGCGGGAGAAGCACCACAGCTTGTCAAAGAGATCCTTGCGGTTCATCTGCACGGTCATCATCATGCCGTAGCTCATGCCCTCGGTGCGGGCATCGATGTTGCCGGTATCCTCCATGCAGCCGCTGTCAGCGTCTACATCATGGTAAAAGCCGTTTTCAGGATCAAAGAAAATGGTGTTGAAGCATTCTTCCACCCGCTTTTTTGCGGTTTCGTCATCAATGTCGATGCGGCTGAAAACATTGGGGTACTGCTTGGTTTCCCATGCGCCCTGTGTCATTGGTATATCCTCCTTGTTACACTTCCAGGCCCTGTTCTCTGGCCTGAGCGGTGTACATTTCATAGTACAGACCCTTTTTCTCCATCAGTTCGTCATGGCTGCCCATCTCCGCAATGCCCTTATTGGAAATATACAGGATACGGTCACAATTCTTGATGGTGGACAGGCGGTGAGCGATGATGAAGGACGTGCGACCTTTCAGCAGGGCATTGAGACCCTCCTGCAACAGACGCTCGGTCTTGGTGTCGATGGAAGAGGTAGCCTCGTCCAGAATCAGGATACGGGGATCGCTGAGCAAAGTACGGGCAAAGGACACCAGCTGTTTCTGGCCCTGGGACAGGCGGTTGCCCCGCTCGTTGACCGTGGTTTTGTAGCCGTCGGGCATCTCCCGGATAAACGCATCCGCACGCACCACCTTGGCGGCCTTCACCACATCCTCCTCAGAGGCATCCAGCCGTCCATAGCGGATGTTGTCCAGCAGGGTGCCGCTGAAAATGAAGCTCTCCTGCAGCATGATGCCCATCTGGGTACGCAGGCTGTGCAGGGTCACCTTGGAGATGTCGTAGCTGTTGCCGTCATTATCGTAGACGCAAATAGAGCCGTTGTTGATGTTGTAGAAGCGGCACAGCAGATTGACAATGGTGGATTTGCCCGCACCGGTGGGGCCTACCAGAGCGATGCTCTCGCCGGCCTTCACGTGCAGATTCATCTTCTCCAGAATATTGATGCCCTCTTCGTAGGCAAAGGTCACATTGTCAAAGTCCACACGGCCATCAATTTCCGGCAGGGTGGCGGCATCGGGGGCGTCATCCACGGTAACGGGTTCATCCATGGTTTCGAAGATACGCTCCAGATAGGCCAGATTGTTGACAAAGTTGTTGTAGATATTGGCCAGATTGGTGATGGGCTGCCAGAAGCGTCCTACATACTGTCCCATGGCCAGAATCACGCCGAAGGATACCATCTCGCCGCCGGTCATCCAGTACACACCGGCGATATACAGCATGGTGAACACGATCTGGGTGATGGTTTCGCTGGTGAGCCACACCGTATTGCTGATACGGATGGCACGCATCCACACCGTGCGGCAGGCAGTGGCCAGCCGCTGCATGATGGACTTGTTTACTTCCTGACGGGTAAAGTACTGGCTGACCTTCACACCGTCAATGGACTCGGCCAGATAGGCGTTGTAGTTGGAGTTCTTGTTGCTCTGCGCCTGCCACGCCTTGCGCTGCCGGGGCTTGATGTAAATGATGAAGGCAAGGAAGAACGGCAGTCCCGCCACCACAATGGTAGCCAGACGGGCGTTGGTGGTGTACATGAAAATGACGATGAACACCAGGTTGATGATCTCCAGAATGATATTGATGATACCGTTGGAGAGAATATCGGAAACAGAGTTCACATAGTTGATCACACGCACCAGAATCTTTCCGGCGGGGCGGCTGTCATAGTAGCTGAAGGGCAGCCGCTGCAGATGAGCGAAAAGATCCTTGCGGATATCATAGATGATTTCCTGACTGACGTGGGCCATAATGCGGGAACGAATGACGGTGAAAATGATGCTGATGATCACGATGCCGATGAACAGAAGCGCCAGCTGCCACAGCAGGGTCAGGTTCTTGTTGGGCACCACATCATCCAGCACCTGCTGGGTCACCTTGGGGATGTACATGGAGCTGACGCTGGCCAGCGAACTCAGGATGAGCGCCAGCAGCATCTTGGCTCCGTGACGCTTGATATAGTCGAAGGTGCGCTTCAGATGTTTTGCTTGAAATGGGGTCTCCAAAGTCTCGTCAACGTCAAACTTGTTGCGTGCCATCAGCCATCCACCTCCATTTCGATGCCGTTTTGCAGGCAGTAAGTCTCGTAGTAGTAGCCCTTCTGTTTGAGCAGTTCCTCATGGGTACCCCGCTCGGTGATGCGGCCGTTTTGCAGAATCAGAATCTGATCCGCTTCCTTCACGGAGGAAATGCGCTGGGCAATAATCAGCTTGGTGCAGTCATAGGGAAGCTCCCGAAGCTGCTGCTGGATGTACTGCTCGGTTTCCATATCCACGGCAGAGGTGGTATCGTCCATGATGAGGATACCGGGGCGCACTGCCAGCGCACGGGCCAGTGCAATGCGCTGCCGCTGGCCGCCGGACAGACCCACGCCACGCTCACCGATGATGGTGTCGTAGCCTTCGGGCATCTTCATCACAAAATCATCGGCAGCGGCACGGCGGGCAAAATCCCGTACCTCATCAAAGGTCAGATCCTGTGCACCAAAGGCCACATTACCCTCCACCGTATCGGAGAACAGGAACACATCCTGAATGGCGGTACCGATACCGCCGCGAAGCTCCTGCAATTTCCAATCCTTCACATCGCAGTCATCCACCAGAATGCTGCCCTCGCTGGTATCGTAGAAGCGGGCCAGCAGCTGGATGAGCGTGGTTTTACCGGAGCCGGTGGACCCCATGACGGCGATGGTCTGACCGGGCTGGGCAGTAAAGTTAATATCGGAAAGCACTTCCTGCTTATCATAGCGGAAGGATACATTCCGGAACTCGATCTTGCCCTGCACCCTGTCATGGGCAACAGCCGTCTCCCGGTCCGTGATGGCGGGACGGCTCATATCCACCTGCATCACCTTATTGGCAGAAGTGATGAAGCGCTGCACATCGTTGAGCATATTGCCCATGTTGCGCATAGGCACGCTCAGCGCCCAGCTCAGATTGACGAAAATGGACAGCTGACCGGCGGTCATCTCATCCTTGATGATCAGATAGGCGCCGAAGAAAATGGTGATCAGCGTCATGGCATGGGCCAGAATTTCAATGAAGGGATAGAAGGTGAGCCACAGCTTATTGATGCGCAGATGAGCATCACGGAAATTCTGGCTGCGCTTGTCGAAGTCTGCTTTTTCTTTTTCTTCCCGTGCAAAAGCCTTCACCACGTGGTTACCGGCGATATTCTCCTGAGCGGCAGCGTTCATTTCGCTCAGCTTGTCGCGCATATCCACAAACAGGGGACGCACATGGCCGGAATAGAACTTGGTGATGATGGTCAGCAGAGGCGTAACCGCCACCAGCGCCAACGCCAGCTTCCAGTTGACGAAGAACAGGTAGATGGATGTGGACAGGAACATAGTGATGCTGTCCACCACCACATAATCAATGTAGCTGAGGAAATGACGGCACCAGTCCGTATCCGCAGAAAGGCGGGTCATCAGGTCGCCGGTGCGGTTACGGTCGAAAAAACGCATATCCTGATACTGCAAACGGGTAAACAGGCGCACACGCAGATTGTACACCGTATTCTGGGAACAGGTTTCCAGCGTGATAACCATCAGGTAGCGAAGCCCTTCCCGCACAAGTTTGAACACCAGCATAGTGAACAAAAGCGGCAGAAGGGGATCCGGATTCTGCGCAACAATAACCCGATCCACGATCTGAGCCGTCAGGGTCGGGTTGATGAGCAGCATAATGGATGTGATCACGCTGATACAAAGAGCGGCTATGTGTTTTCGGTGAAACTTTTCATCCATGATGGACCATAACCATTTGATCTGTTGCATTTCTGTACAGCCTCCGCAAGTTTTGCCGACGCAGATTTTTAGTCGGTTCTCTTGTTGTTCTGCTTTTTTATCATTTCTCCTGCCAGTTTTGGAAGTATATTTTGTGTTATTTTATCTTTCTCTTTTCATGCTAAAAAAGATGCACAAAAGGGGCTGACAGCAACCAGAAAGGCCATCATCACCTCCTGCGCCGGATGAGAACATCCTCCACAGCCGGTGCGTTGATCAGATGACCAATATCATCAAAGCGGGAACCATGGCAGGGGCATTCCCAGAGCCGCCTTTCCCGGCTGTAGGTCAGTTTGCAGCCCATATGGGGGCAGCGGGGTGCAAACAGATGCGTCATGCTGCCTATATATTGACCGGCAATGGCCGCTGCCGCTGCGCATTCACTGAGCAGAACACTGTTGCCCGTTCGCTGTCCGGAAAACACATAGGCGCTGTCCTCCGTCAGCCCCAGCACCCTTGCGCTGATGAGCCTTGCTGCCGTCATACTGCCAAGCAGACCATTGCCGCCATAGCCTGTTGCCACAAATACATTGGGCGTTTTGTGACTGTATGCGCCAATATAGGGCAGCCCATCCGCAGAGAAGGTCTCGGCACCCTCATAGACACCGGCTGCCTGCGCATTGCCCAGATAGGACGCATAGTGCCGGTCATACTGCGTCAGGGCATCCTCCCGTGCTGTGCCCACAACGCCCCCATCCAGCTGAAGCAGCATTCCATCCTGCCAGCGGCGAAGACCGTACCTGCCAGTTGCATCAAAATACATACCTTCAAAGGCGGGTGCGCCCGCCAACGGAATCAGCGTGCGCCGCCGCTGCTGGAGACGGATGAAATACCACCCCGGCACATTGATGATGGGATACCCCGTGGCAATGACAATATAGGGCGCTGTGACGATACCCTGCCGGGTCTGGGCCAGATTGGTTTCCAACGCCATGACCCGGGAATGTTCAAAAATGCGGAGCCCCAGTTTTGTTGCTGCTTGGGTCAGATAGCGGAAATACTTAATGGGATGCAACGTAGCCATATTGCGCAGCGAAAATGCTCCTGCGCCCGGCAGTGGCGTGCGGATGGTTGAATCCTCATCTGCGGCTGCACCCGCCCTGCGCAGGGCTGCCGCTTCTCCGCTGATATCCTTCCGTCTGGAAACCGCTACGATACCTGCGTCCGCATCCTGCCAGTCAAAGCCATCCTCCGCTTCCTCTGCCAGTGAACGGATGGCTCCAAAGGAGGTCATCTGCGAGCGCAGGAAAGCGCCGGCCGTTTCCACGCCCCGCTGTTTTTCCAGCTTTTCCTGCATCATCCGGTTGGTCAGGCTCAGCATACCGGCGCAGCGGGCGGTTGCGCCGCAGGCGAGGGTTTCCGCTTCCAAAAGGATGACCCGCAAACCCGCTTTGCACAGCCACAATGCGGTTGTCATGCCCGTCAAACCACCGCCAACCACAACCACATCCGCCTTATGCGGTCCCCGCAGGGGCGGATACAATCCCCAGTCTTCCTTTACCCAGAATTCATGATTGCGCATCCCATGCCTCCGAAATCTTTTCCAAATAGGCTTTCCACGGCAGCGCTGACCCATACTTGCCAAGCGGTGGCTTTTTTGCTATGCTGGGGATGTTTGATTTTTTGCAATCCAATCCGTATTGACAAGGAGCAATTCTCATGGCGAAAATCGTGGTAACCTATGGCGTACCTGCCGAAGGTTTTTCGGATTTCCTTCCCGGGCACCAAATCTGCATTCCTGCCCCGCTCAGCGGCTATTCCAAAGAAGAGCTGCTGGCCATCCTGCCGGATGCGGATGCTGTGCTGGCCTGCACTGCCTTTGATGCAGACATGATCGCTGCCGCAAAGCAACTGAAATTGATTGTTTGCTACGGCGCAGGCTATGATGCCATCGATGTGGCCGCTGCCACCAAAGCGGGCATTATGGTAGCCAATACGCCGGATGCCGTAACCGCTCCCACTGCGGAGCTGGCCATTGCGCTGCTTATGGGCATTTCCCGGCGCATCGGCGAATTGGATACCATGCTGCGCACCCAGCCCACGCCCCAGGTATTCGGCATGGGCAAACACATGGCTTCCTCGCTGGGTGGACAGACGCTGGGCATAGTGGGCATGGGCCGCATTGGCGCAAAGGTGGCAGATTTCGGGCATTTCATGGGCATGAAGGTGCTCTATACCGCCAGAACCCCCAAACCGGAACGGGATGCGCTGGGCGATCAGCGGGTTTCCCTGCCGGAATTGATGGCACAAAGCGATTTCATCAGCCTGCACTGCCCTGCCACCTCCGAAACCGCCGGGATGATTTCCAGAGAAATGCTCGCACTGATGAAGCCGCAGGCCTGCCTGGTGAATACCGCCCGGGGCGCAGTGATGGATGAAAACGCCCTGTTGGATGCCCTGAAAGAAGGGCGCATCGCCGGTGCTGCGCTGGATGTTTACCCCAACGAGCCTCATGTGAACCCCGAACTGATGAAATTGCCCAATGTGCTGCTGACTCCCCACTGTGGCAGCAACACCCATCAGGCACGGTATGAGATGGCACGCCAGGCCTGTCTGCGCATACAGGCGGTTCTGAATGGGCAATTGCCGGACAATCTGCTCAATCCGGAAGCACTCCGATAAAGACAATTCCATAAAGAAAGAGCCACCATTCGTTTTCCTCTGACAGGAAAATCTGAATGGTGGTTTTTTTTGGCTTTGTTTGGCGCTATCCTCCTTCTTTGGTCGAATGCCCCCGATGGTGGTTCTGTTTGTCCACATCCATTCATAGGGTAATGACGAACAAGGTTCAAAGGAGGTACAGCCATGAGCAACCGGTCGATGAAGCTGCTGAAACAGGGCAGGGAGATTCTGCTTCCGGAGATCACAAAGCCGCCTTCCAAACCCAAATCCAGCTTGCGTCAAGGGCTGCTGATGGTATGTATGCTGGCATTGTGCGCAGCTTATGTATTGGGAAGCAGCCCATCCACCATTGCAGTGGTGGCAGGAAAGCGGGAATTGCCTGTTTACAGCGTGGAGCGTGCAGACAAGGTGATCTCCATCAGCTTTGACGCTTCCTGGGGTGCGGATAAGACCATTCCCATTCTGGATATATTGGACAAATACGATGTGAAGACCACTTTTTTTCTGGTGGGCGGCTGGGTGGATAAGTACCCGGAGATGCTCAAGGAGATCGTTGCCAGAGGCCATGAAATCGGCAATCATTCGGACACCCATCCCCACATGAGCCAGCTCAGCGAGGACAGCATCCGCAAGGAGCTGCATAATATGTCCGACAAAGTGGAAAAACTAACCGGCGTCCGCCCCACCCTGTTCCGTCCCCCCTACGGTGATTACAACAACCGGGTGGTCACCGTCTCCCGGGCCGAGGGCTACGAATGCGTGCAATGGAGCATCGACAGCCTGGACTGGAAGGACCGGGGCACGGCGGACATCATCAAACAATGCACCTATCGGGTCGAACCCGGCGATATTGTTCTGTTCCATAACGATTCCAACGACATCGTCAACGCCCTGCCCACCGTTATCCAGCACTATCAGCAGCTGGGATACACCATCATCCCGGTAAGCCAGATTCTGCTCAATGGCGAATACACCATCGATGTGCAGGGCAAGCAGCACCCGAAGGCAACCGACTAACCAAAGCGATCATGAGGTGAGAAACATGGAAGAAACAGGAAACATCATTCATCTGCGGGGACACGTATGCCAGAACTTGCAATTTGGGCACGAGCTGTTCGGTGAACAGTTCTACACCACCACCCTCCGGGTGCCACGCCTCAGCGGCGCAGAAGATTTTCTGCCCATCACCCTCAGCGAACGGCTCTTGCTGGATGCCCCCATTACAGCCGGCAGCCTGCTGTGCCTGGAAGGCCAGCTGCGCAGCTACAACAAAGTGGTGGAAGGCTCCGGACGGCTGCTCATCACCGCCTTTGCCCAGCGGCTTTTGCCGGAGGAAAACGACGAAAACCCCAACCGGGTGCAACTCAGCGGCGCATTGTGCAAGCCGCCCAGCTACCGCACCACGCCCTTTGGCCGGGAGATTGCCGATCTGATGCTGGCAGTGAACCGCTCCTATGGCAAAAGCGACTATATCCCCTGCATCACCTGGGGGCGCACCGCCCGCTATGCCGCTGGACTGAAGACCGGCGATAAGGTGCAGCTGGTGGGCCGCTTTCAGAGCCGGAACTATCAAAAGCAGCTGCCGGACGGCACCGTGATCACCAAAGTGGCCTACGAAGTAAGCGTCAGCCGTCTGAATGCCCTCCGGGAGGATGTGGTTTCCTCCTTTGACCTGGAACAGGAAATTTCACGGGAATTCCATACCATCCCGCCCCGCTTCCCGGTGCAGAGCCAGCTGAGCGGCGTTCGGGAATAACCGCCCAATGAAAAGAACCAGATGCGCATTTGAGTGATTGCGCATCTGGTTCTTTTGAATTGTCTCTGTTTATGCCAGCACTTCCAGAAAAGTCAGGCTGCCTGCCCCCACTGTGACAGGGTAGCAGTATTCCTGGGGTTCATCAATGACGGTGGTGGCATCCATCATATGGGAAGGCTTGGGCAGGGCAATGCGCTCGGTATAGACTGCGCCGGTTTCCAGATTGCGCAGCCCCTTGCATTCTCCCCGGACAATCACATCCACCACGCTGGCGGTGGGATTGTAGGACTGAATGGCGTATTTGCCGTCATCGTAAGCCAGCAGGGAATGCTTGCCCTCGCCCGCAATATAGACCCTCTGCCCCATGCTGACATACTTGGCAATGCCCTTGCGCACTTCCTTGGGCAGGCGATAGAAATCCGCAAAGTTATCCGGCATATTCAGAATGAACAACCGGCCCTTGCCATAGCTGTCCTCGGTCATCAGGGGGAAGGTATGCTCCCCGGCGATGATGTTGATATTGCTGCTGGTGGCATTGGTTTTGTAGCTGAGGATATCGAACAGCACCTTTTCATTGCCTTTGCAGAAAGTGGTCACATCCCGGTAGTTGTAGTGGTTGACCATGTATTCTTCCGCCAGCACGTGCCTGTCGGTCAGCCGCACAGAGGTAAGCTCCTTCACGCCTTTGTTGTAGCACTGACGGAAAAAGCCGGTGGTGATGAACGCATTGCCGCCCCTTAGCAGATAGCGTTCCAGCTTTTCCACCGCTGTTTCATCGCAGGCGGAGCTTTCCGTCAGCAGTACCATGGGCGCCTGTTCATCAAAGTACGGCGTGGGTTCAATGGCGATACCGCCCATGCCCAGATAGTTGTACAGCTGGTCTTCCCCATCTCCGTCAAAGGGTTCCCAGGCAGAAACGCCAACGGGTTTGCCCAGCTGGCCCACCATGGCATCCATGCGGCTCAGTTCATGCCCCAGTGCAGGCAGCAGCGCTGTGTTTTCCATTACTTCAAAATTGAACAGCATCAGCTCTTTGGCCTTGGCCAGCATGGTCAGGTTGGCCTGTTCCAGATAATAATTCATATTGTGGAAGGATCCGAAGGGATCGATCCAGCCGCCGCCGTTGCGTCCGGGCGCGATGTTTTCCATCAGACGAATCATGGAATAGGACAGGTACCGCTGCAGGTGCTGATCGGAATACTGCGGGTCACGGGTCTCGGTGCCGGTATAGACCATGTCGAAGATGTCCTTCTGCTTGCCGGGATTGTATCCGCATTCCTGATAGCTTTCGTACCAATTGGGGTACTTGATGATAAAATTCATCTTAGGGTTCACTTTTCTGGCTTCCTGTGTGATCACCCGGGCGAAATCCTCCATCAGGTTCAGACGATATTCCTTCCAGCTCTGCTTTCCCTTGGCCTCAATGCATTTTTCACAGGTGCAGCTGGTAAAGAAGAAGTCATCCAGAATGATCTCGTCAAAAACGGATGCGATATCCCGCACGATGGCTACAAACCGTTCCCGATGGGCTTCATCGGTATAACAGAAGGTATCGTAATAGCTGGGCTTCCGTTCCCCGTTTACCAGTACGGTGGCAGTGATGCCGCCAGCGGTCTGGATACCGTTCTTCTCAAACAGCGCTTTCACACGGCGCAGTTTTTCCACCGGCACATCCACCAGGCCCCGGTGGTTTTCAATATATACCTTGCCAAGATGCACATAGTGCTGATAGTAATCGATGGCTTTCTGTATCTGCTCCTCACTGGCTTTTTCCACATAATAGGAATGGACATAGGCAGCCAGTTGGAAATGCTTGTAGGCTTCCATACTGATTCTCCTTTGTTACTTTACCGGCACGCCGGCAGCCTCAGCCACCTTGCGCATATGCCGGGCAGCCCGCAAATAGCTGTCATGATCGGGCAAATGCTCCACGAATACGGGGGTATCCTCGTCAAGGGCGTGCGCCAGCCGGGTCACTTCACCCAGATTCATCACGCCTTCGCCGGGCTGCACTTCCAGAATGCTGCAAGGCAGGTCGCCGGGGGTCATTCGGATATCCTTGGCATGAATGCTGACGATATGGGGCCCCAGCAAATCAAAACAATGGCGTACGAAAGCATCCCGGTTGTGGTAGCGTTCCACGCTGTTGATCATATTGGTAAAGTCCAGATGAACGGAGAAGGCCTTGCGATCCACATCCTTCATCAGTTGCAGATAGCCCTCGGGGGAATCCGGCACCATCCAGGGCATGGGTTCCAGAGAATACGTGGTGCGGGAAGGTTTTACCTCATCGATGATCCGCTGGGAAATGGTAACGATCTTCTCGTAGGTCTCCTTGGAATAGTTATCCGGGTGGTAGCCGTCCCAGTAATCGCCGCAGGAGCCGCTGATATTGACGCAGCAGTTGGCACCCACTTCATCTGCCAGCGCCAGCTGTTCCACCGACCAGGCAAAGGCTGCCTCCGCTTCCGCTTTATCGGGCGAAAACAGGTTCTTCCAGATGCCCACTTCGCCGATGAGCAGATCGTTGGCACGGGCGCAATCCGCATAGGTCTTGCGGGTTTCGTGGGAAGCATCGGAATTGACAGGGAAAATTACAGCGCTGTAGCCCAGTTCCTTCACCTGAGCCAGCCATTCCTCCGGGCTGTTGTAGGGATTCATGACAGAGCCGCCAAGTCTCATAGAGGTATTCTCCTTTCCATTACCAAGTGAAAGAACCGGGACGTACCACGCTGGGATCAATGCTGTTCAGATCCGGCGAGCAGGTCATGGCCATGGTATAGCGCAGCTGACGGGTGATCTCCTCAATACCGGTCTTTACGCCCTCGCTGCCGCTTTCGCCAAGCCGTTTTTGCAGGGGACGGCCGACACAGCAGGCCGTTGCGCCCAGCGCCAGCGCCTTGAACACATCCATGCCGGTTTGCAGACTGCAATCCACAAACAGCGGAATCTTCCCTTCGGTTTCCTTGAGGATTTCCGGCAGGATCATCAGCGGGGGCACGGCGTAGTCCAGCCGCCCGTTGTGATGGGAGATGATCATACCCTGCACGCCTGCCTCGGCGCATTTGCGGGCATCCTGACGGCTGAGCACGCCCTTGACCACAAAGGGCAGCTTGGTGGCGCTGACATACTCTTTGAGCTGCTGTATGGTAATGGGACGCATCTCCATGCCCTCGATGCAGTCATAGTCCTGATTGTGATTGAACGCATGGTCAATATCCATGCCCACCGCCAAAGCGCCGCTTTTCTCGGCGTGCTCAATCTTGGCAAACACGCTGTCCCGGTCTGCATAGGTCTTGATGATCTTCACTACCGATGCGCCGGTCTGAATCATACCATCCAGTTCTTCCATGGCGCCCATGCCGGAGAAGCACACAGCGCCCGCATCAAAAGCACCCTTGGCCATTTCCGCCATGCCGTTGGGGTACACATTGCCCATGTGGGACAGGGCAGCGGTCATTACGGGGGTTTTGAAGGTTTTGCCATAGAGGGTCATTTCGGTGGAAGGCAGCACGCTGTCGATGTGGCGCATTTCCACCAACAGGCTGTCCAGATAAGCCCGGGTGATCACATCGGACGAGCCGGTTTTGCGGATGTTGCTCATGGGGATTCCTCCTGTGTAGTTGTAGTTTGTTGCTATAATCATTCGCTCCCAAAACAGGTTTTCCTGCTGCAATTCCATTGCAAAAAATTTATTGATTGACAGGGTGCCTTTTCTATGTTTATATGGTGGCAAAGCATTCCCCAGCGGGTGCATCACGGATTGAAGGAGCTAAAGCCATGAGTTTTCGCAAGGATTTTCTCTGGGGCGCTGCCACGGCCTCCTATCAGATTGAAGGCGCAGCCCATGAGGACGGCAAGGGGCTGTCCATCTGGGATCGTTTCTCTCACGAAGAAGGAAAGGTATTCGACGGTCACACCGGCGATGTGGCCTGCGACCACTATCATCGCTACGCTGAGGATGTGCAGCTGATGAAGGAAATCGGCTTGCAGGCCTACCGTTTTTCCCTCAGCTGGCCCCGCATCCTGCCGGAGGGCAAGGGCGCTGTCAACCAGAAGGGGTTGGATTTCTACAACCGCCTCATCGACGAGCTTCTGAAAAACAACATCATTCCCTATGTGACCCTGTTCCACTGGGATTATCCCTCTGCCCTGCAGACCCTGGGCGCCTGGGAGAACCCGGAAAGCTACAAGTGGTTTGAGGAATACGCCGCCCTGTGCGCCCGCACCTTTGGCGACCGGGTGAAGGATTTCATTACCCTGAACGAGCCCCAGTGCTTTATTGGCTGCGGCTACAAAATCGGTGTGCACGCTCCCGGCTACCGTATGCCGGACAGCGCAGTGATTCCCATGAGCCATCATGTGCTTAAGGGACATGGCGCAGCCGCACGTGCCCTGCGTTCGCTGGTGCCGGATGTTCGCATCGGCTATGCGCCCTGCGCAGACCCCTCCATCCCTGTTACCAACAGCCCCCAGGATATCGAGGCTGCACGGAAAGCCTATTTCACCGTGCCCGGCGACAGCGGCTGGGCCTTCAATGCCGCCTGGTGGAGCGATCCCGCCTTGCTGGGCAGCTATCCGGAAAGCGGCCTGAAGCATTATGCCAAGTATCTGCCCAAGGGCTGGGAGGAAGATCTGAAGCTGATTCATCAGCCGCTGGACTTCTACGGCCAGAACATCTATTACGGACGCTATGTGAAGGCTGCCGACAACGAGGACGGCTTTGAGATTCTGCCCACCATGCCTGTGGGTTTCCCCAAGACTGCCCTGCAATGGCCCATCACGCCGGATGCCCTGTACTGGGGCCCCCGTTTCCTTTACGAGCGCTACCAGACTCCCTTCTACATGACCGAAAACGGCATGAGCGCCCACGATGTGATTTCGCTGGATGGCAAGGTACACGACCCCAACCGTCAGGATTACCTGAACCGTTATCTGCTGGCCCTGCGCAAAGCTGCAGAGGATGGCGCAGATATCCGGGGCTATTTCCAGTGGTCGCTGATGGATAACTTCGAGTGGGGCCACGGCTACAAGGAGCGTTTCGGCCTGATTCATGTGGATTATCAGACCCAGCAGCGCACCTTGAAGGATTCTGCGTATTGGTATAAGCAGGTGATTGAGAGCAATGGGGAGAATCTGTAAGGGGCAATCCTAAAGGAATAACGAAAAACAACACCAGCCGGCCATTCTGCGCCGGCTGGTGTTTCCTGTATTGCGTTCATTTGGACAGGCAGTGCACAACCTGTTCCAGATTCTCTTCAACCGAACGCAGCCCATCGATGCGGATGACGGGAATTCCCATGGAATCCATCCATTTCAGTATCGGTTCATCCGTCCGGTTCTGCACCAGATCGAAAAAGCATTGTTCCCGTTCAAACAGGTCGCCGCCCGGCTGCATTCTTTCCCCGAATTTCAGAAAAGAACGTTGCCGGATACGGTTCATTCTTACCTCTTTGGGAACATCAATGTACACCGCATGGGTAAACATCCGGCTGATCGCCGGGCTGTAATCCGCCTTGACTGCCGCCAGAACAAAATCGTCTGTATGCTTCATGTCGTCCAGAAGCAGGGCTGTCACTTCCTCCTGCGTGCGGGAGCAGCCATAGGCGTAATCGGTATTGCTGACAGGAAAGTAATAGTGTTCGATATCCATAAAGCGGATGTTCAGGCGCCTTGCAAGTTCCTTGCCCAAGGTGCTTTTTCCTGCTCCGTTTCCGCCGCACAGGACAATACAATACTTCACCTGATCGTCATCCTTTCCGTGCTTCCCATTCTGCACGGTTTATTTCCAGTTCCGCAACTGTCCATGTTTCACCGAATACATGGCAGATGTCTTTTTTCTGCCGGGGCACATCCCGGAATCCAGCAGCCCGGTAGCAGCCCCATGCAGCGGGATTGTTTTCAAACACGCCCAGATTGACCACTTCTGCACCAAAACATTCAAAAGCATAGTTGAGCGACAACCGCAGCAGTTCCTTGCCGTATCCCCTGCCCCGCTTGATATCATCCACAATGACGAATCCAAGGCGCAGGGTCTTCTTTGCTGCATCCACATAGCGCATGATCAGGTGCCCCACCAGACCATCCTCATCAAAGGCAGTGAAAGGATAGAAATTGTCCGATTCAGAACAGTCGCCGTTAAGGGTCAGATACTTATGGTTCATATCCTCGGCAGTGATGGGAAAATGATCGTACCGATCGGATGTCCAGCGGCGGAAGGTTATTTCATCCTTGCACCAGGTTAGAATGGTAGCAGCATCAGCGGGCTTGTAGGGTCTGAGTCTGAGCATGGGAAACCTCCTGACGGTTTTTTCCGTTATGATACAGAGTACTCTGATTATACAGAAACAACCCTGCCAAGGCAAGGGCGCGATAACGCTTCTTGTTGGCAGGATTGTATTTTCATATATCAGGCAAGCCATGTTCGCCGGGCTGCCACCAACTGTTCCTCTTCATCCAACCAGAAGGCTTCCGGTTCCGGGTCGCCGGGCTGAACATCGAAACGGCCTTGCGGTTTGATCAGCCCGATGGGCTGTTTCTGCTGAATGATCCGCACCAGATCGTGAATGGAATTCAGCTTTTCCTCCAGACTGATGCCGAAGATCTTACCTTCTTCCCACTTGCCCGCTTCGCTGAGGTGATTGTCAGAACCAGCGATCATGGGCAGGCCAAATTCCTGGCCATAGCGCCAGGCAGCCGCATCCTGCAAGGCATCGTTGCCGCCGTTGGCAGCTTCGATGGCATCGCAGAAGTGAAGCCCCAGACCGATGTGGGTCATATAGTTGCGCAAACGGAAGGGATGCGCTTGCACCACGCAGCCGCCGGCAGCGTGAACGCCTTCCAGCTGTTCACGGCGGGTCCAGTGCTCCATTTCGGGGTGCGCCAGCAGCCAATTCTTATCAAGGCCATAAATCAGATACTCGTCGCCATTGAAATTCTGTTCCCAGCCGAAGAACACATCCAGCCCGATGCGCTGACCTTCTGCCAGTGCATCCTCGTAGCCGGAACAGAACCATTCGATCCGTTCCTTCCACGGCAGTTTGCGGGGGACAGCCGTATTTCCACCAAAGAAATGGTCGGTAACGATGATGCCCTGATAGCCGATCTCCTTATAATAGCGGGCGTGCTCTGCGCCGGTGGAGGTGCCGCAGGCGCTGCCCTGACAGGTATGCAGGTGGGTTTCATAGAGAAAGGACATGGGAACTGCCTCCTTGCGTCCGTTAACAGGATTGCTTGAAGTATTCCGCAGGGTAATGTTCCAGCAGATGGTGCTTATCCACCTGATAGCGGCTCAGATGGATGCCCATCAGGCGCTTGGCGGCAGCCTCATCCTTTTCGGCAACGGCTTGAGCAATCGCCCGGTGGTCACTGACGATGGCGCTGTTTTCCACGGTGTTCAGGGTCATATTGCGCACCCGGTCAAAGTGGAGCGTCATATCCGCCATGAGGGTGTGGGTCTGCTCCTTGCGGGCAATGCGGAACAGGAGGCTGTGAAAAGCGCTGTCCAGCTGCCACAGCTGCCCGGACTGTCCCTGCGTCAGGTAATACTCCTGTCGGGTAACATTCTCCATCAACAGCAGCAAATCCTGCTCTGTTGCCATTTGACAGACCAATTCCACCACAGCGCATTCCATCACACTACGCAGGAAGCGGGCTTCCTCCACCATTTCATCGTCGATCAGGGCAATAGCGCTGCCCCGCTGGGGATACACCTCCACCAGCCGGACACGGGCCAGCTCCATCAGAGCCTCCCGTACCGGGGTACGGCTTAACCCCAGCTGTGCAGACAGTTCATTTTCGCTGATCCGGCTGCCCGGCGGAAGATCCAGATGAATGATATTCTCCCGCAGGTTCCGAAGGGCATAATCCCGGTTGTTCTCTCTGGGCTTTCTCGGTAAAATGCGCATTGGCAACAGATCCTTACAGACGCTGCAGGGCCTTGCGCACTGCGCCGGGGCCGGTGAGCATATCCGCCAGCAGATTTTCCACCTTCTCAGCCAGACCGGCGTTGACCAGATTGACGCCAAAGATGACCGGGTTGCTCAGGATGGGCTGCAGAGCGGCCTTTGCACTGGTGGGCACACCGGGCTGCACCGAAGCCAGAGCGGCTTTCAGGGACTCCATCATGGGGTCGGGGCTGACCGGCATGGGCTGGCCGTTGTCATCCACTGCCAGCAGATAGCGCAGCCAACCTGCCAGCGCCAGCGGAATGGCTTTCAGATCGGCAGCGTTGAGGGTGGGGCTCATCATGTAGCTCTTGATGGTCTCGCCAAAACGGATCGGGATCTTCTGGCTGGTATCGGTGGCGATGCGCTGGGGGGTATCAGGAATGAAGGGGTTGGGCAGGCGCTCTTCCAGCACTTCCTTCAGGAAATCAGCAGGATTCAGGATGCCGGGGTCGGTCACCACGGGCATACCTTCCACATAGCCGATGGTCTCCACCAGCTTTTTCAGATCAGGATCCTTCATCTCGGCAGCGATGGTATCATAGCCCAAAAGGCAGCCGAACACAGCCAGCGCCGTATGCAGGGGGTTGAGGCAGGTGGTCACCTTCATGCGCTCGGTGGCGTTGACGGTATCCCGGTCGGTCATGTACACACCGGCCTTTTCCAAAGCAGGGCGCCCATTGGGGAAGCGATCTTCCACCACCAGATACTGGGGGGCTTCAGCGTTGACAAAGGGAGCGATGTAGGTGTTGCGGCTGGTGATAACAGCGCCCATGTCCTCCACGCCAGCCTCTTCCAGCTGCTGGGTGATCACATCGGCGGGGCGGGGCGTGATCTTGTCAATCATGCTCCAGGGGAAGGAAACCTGCTTTTCATCGGACAGGTAAGCCACAAATTCGGCAGGCACCAGCTTGGCATCGCACCAGGCCTGCGCCACATCCAGCACCGCCTGACGGAGCTTTTCGCCGTTGTGGCTGCAATTATCCATGCTGACCAGCGCAATGGGGAACGCACCTGCCTGATAGCGGGCATACATCAGGGAAGCTACGCAAGCCATGGCATGATGGGGATCTTCGGGCCCGGCAGCCATATCGTTTTTGACGATCTGCATCAGATTGCCCGCCATATCCCGCAGGGCATAGCCCTTCTCGGTGATGGTGAAGCTGGCCATCTGCAGGCTTTCCTTGGCAAAAGCGTTTTTCAGTTCTGCCCAGTCCTCACCAAAAGCGGTGCCCGCTTTGAGGCCCTTGGCAAGGCTGGCCACAATCTCCTTATTGGTGGAGCCGTCAGCCCGCAGGGTCACGTTCATGGTAAGGCTGTCGTAGGGAGCATAAATCTTGTCGATGATGTCAAAATCGAAGGTCTCAGCCGCAATAATGCCGCTTTTTTCCAGACCCATCTCGAGCAGCCGCTGCTGCAAAACAGCAATGAAGCCGCGGAAGATGTTGCCAGCGCCAAAGTGCACCCACACCGGGTTTTCGGCGGTATTCTTCAGCATGGCATCCCGGTCGAAGGCAGGAACCTTCACGCCGATCTGCTGCCACTGCTGCGTATTATTCAGGCTTTCGTGATTCAGCTTCATGTTTGTTTCTCCTTTCACTTGGCCATACGCTGGATGGCTTCCCACAGACCGTTGAGGTAGGTGGCGCCCAGAGCGCGGTCATACAGGCCATAGCCGGGGCGGCCCTGCTCATCCCAGATCATGCGGCCATGATCGGGGCGGATGTAGGTATCGGGGCAGGTGTCGTAGATGGCCTTCATGATGGCGAACATATCCAGATCGCCGGTGGAAGACAGGTGAGCCGCCTCACGGAAATGACGGTAGCCCAGGAACTTCACGTTACGCACGTGCATTGCGCCGATGCGATCCATTTCGCCAAAGTGACGAATGATGGAAGGGATATCATTCTCGGGATTGGAGCCCAGAGAGCCGGTGCACAGGCACAGGGTGTTGGCAGGGCTGTCGTGGAGCTTCACGATCTTGTCAAAGTCCTCCTGAGAATGGGCAATGCGGGGCAGGCCGAAGATGGGCCAGGCGGGGTCGTCGGGATGGCAGGCCATGCGCACGCCCACTTCCTCGCAAACCGGGATGACGGCATCCAGGAAGTACTTGTAATTCTCCCGCAGCATATCGGGGGTGATGCCTTCGTACTGCTTGAGGGTGGTCTCCAGCAGGGCCAGACGCTCCGGCTCCCAGCCGGGCAGGGTGAAGCCCTTGGAATCCTCGGCGGTACGGCGGACGATCTCCATGGGGCCCATTTCGCCCAGATCTTCCTCGTTGAAATACAGGGAGTTGGAGCCATCCTCGGGGATCTCCCGGGCCAGATCGGTACGCAGCCAGTCAAACACAGGCATAAAATTGTAGACGATCACCTTCACGCCATACTTGGCAAGATTGCGAATGGTGGTGATGTAGTTGGCGATATACTCGTCCCGGCTGGGCAGACCCATCTTGATATCCTCGTGCACGTTGACGCTCTCGATAACCTCAAGCTCCAGACCGGCGGCGTGAACCTCGTCCACCAGCGCCTTGATCTCGTCCTCTTCCCAGACCACGCCGGCAGGCTTGTCCAAAAGGCCCATCAGGCCGGTCATGCCGGGAATCTGCTTGATATACTTGAGGCTAATGGGGTCGCTCTGGGAACCGTACCAGCGGAATGTCATTTTCATGGTGATCGTCCTCCTGTGGTAAATGAAAGGGGTTACATGGGATGTTCATAGTATAGCACACCGCCTGCGACTTGTCTACTTGTATACAAGTCGCAGGCGTGTTTATCTTTTCACAAAGAAACAGAGCGGCCTTCATGGATTGATCAATCGAACGTCCATATAAAAAAACGAAGAATTTTCCTTTCCTCGTTAGCCTTATATTACCACATTTTTGCGAAAATTTCAAGACTTGCAATGGCATCACTCCGGGTGTATGAATAATATATGCTCACTCACAAAGGAGGAAAGAATATGTGCCAATCCATCTGCGGAGCCCCCTGCCACCAGTGCGACCAACAGAGCACTTGCAAAGGCTGCAAAACAACCGGCGGCAAACCCTTTGGCAAACCCTGTTTCATTGCAAGTTACCATCAGCTGGGTGGCGCAGAAGCCTTTGAAGCATTCAAAGCACAGCTGATGAATGAGATCAACCAGCTGGCTGTTCCCGGTATGCCCAGCGTAACCAGTCTGGTGGCGCTGAACGGGAAAGTGGTGAATCTGGCTTATCCGCTGCCCAGCGGGCAAAGGGTGACTTTTCTGGATAATGATGCCGTATACCTTGGCGCTCATCTGCCCTGCGCATTCGATGAAAGCCGTTTCTTCGGTGTTGCGGCAGGGCTGGATTTCATCATGGTCAGCACCTATGATGCGCAGTGGTCGAATCAGGAACTGGTGCTGTACAAAAAGCGATAACCGCACAGGCAGTAAAAAAGCGGGAGGACTCCTTTCGGAATCTTCCCGCTTTTTTACTGCTTATTCCAGCTCAAATGCGCCGGTGTACAGCTGATAATAGGTGCCCTTCATGGCGATGAGTTCCTCGTGGCTGCCCCGCTCAATAATGCGGCCCTTATCCAGCACCATGATCACATCGGAATTCATGACGGTGGACAGGCGGTGGGCGATGACGAACACGGTGCGACCTTCCATCAGCTTATCCATACCCCGCTGCACAATGGCTTCGGTACGGGTATCGATAGAAGAAGTGGCCTCGTCCAGAATCATCACAGGCGGGTCGGCAACTGCCGCACGGGCGATGGCAATCAGCTGGCGCTGACCCTGAGACAGATTAGCGCCGTTGCCGGTGAGTTCCGTATCGTAACCGCCGGGCAGACGGGTGATGAAATCATCTGCGCCAGCCAGCTTGGCGGCCTCGATACACTCTTCATTGGTGGCATCCAGACGACCGTAGCGGATATTCTCCATCACGGTGCCGGTGAACAGGTTGGTCTCCTGAAGCACGATACCCAGAGAACGGCGCAGGTCATCCTTCTTGATCTTGTTGATGTTGATGCCGTCGTAGCGGATTTTGCCATCAGCAATATCGTAGAAACGGTTGATCAGATTGGTAATCGTGGTTTTGCCGGCGCCGGTTGCGCCCACAAACGCCACTTTCTGGCCCGGTTCGGCATAAACGGATACATCGTAGAGAACCTGCTTATCCTCCACATAGCCGAAGTCCACCTGATTCAGCCGCACATCGCCGCTGAGCAGGGTATAGGTCAGGGTACCGTCGCTGTGGGGATGTTTCCAGGCCCAGGTGCCGGTACGCTCGGTGGTCTCGGTGATGGTACCGTCCTCCGCCACCTTGGCATTTACCAGCGTTACATAGCCGTCATCCGTTTCGGGCTGCTCATCCATGAGGCCCAGAATACGGCCAGCACCCGCCAGACCCATGACGATGGAGTTGATCTGCTGGGACAGGCCGTTGACGTTGCCGGTGAACTGCTTGGTCATGTTCAGGAAGGGAATGACGATACTGATGGAGAACGCCATGCCGGAAATGCTCAGGTTCTTGGCCCCCGTCAGCAGGAAAACACCGCCCACCAGCGCCACCAGCGCATACAGCACATTGCCGATATTGGCAATGATGGGGCCCAGCATATTGGCATAGGCATGGGCACGGAAGCTGTCCTCGTAGAGAGCATCGTTGATCTTGTCAAAGTCGGCCTTGCTCTGTTCCTCGTGGCAGAACACCTTGACCACCTTCTGGCCGTTCATCATTTCCTGAACATAGCCTTCGGTACGGCCCATGGCCTTCTGCTGACGGATAAAGTACTTGGCAGAGCCACCGCCAATCCGGCCGGAAACAAGGATCATGGCAACAACGCCCAGCAGCAGCACCAGAGTCATCCACACGCTGAAGTACAGCATGATGCCCATCACGCACGCAATAATGGCGCAGGACTGAAGTACGGAGGGAATGGACTGGGAAATCAGCTGACGCAGGGTGTCGATATCATTGGTGTAATGGCTCATGATATCGCCATGCTTGTTGGTATCGAAATACTTGATGGGCAGATTCTGCATACCGTCAAACATACGGCAGCGCATCTTGCTCAGGAAACCCTGGGTAATGATGGCCATCAGCTGGGTATGCAGCACCACTGCCACAATGGAGAAGCAGTACATACCGCCAAGGGTCAGCACCTTGGGGACGATTTCCTTGCTGGCACCCACCCAGTCGCCGCTCTTCTGCCAGGTTTCGATGGCAGCGATCACCTTCTGCATAAAGATGGGCGGCAGTGCGGAGGCGGCAGCGGAAATCAGGATGCAGACGATGGCAACGGGCACCAGTACGGGGTAGAACTCAAAGAGCATCTTGAGCACCCGTTTCAGCATTCCGAAGTCGATTTTGCGGCCACCGGGCATGGGACCTTTACCGCCAGGCATAGGGCCTTTGCCGCCAGGCGTGGGGCCACCCTTCATGGGACCCTTATTCATCGTCCTCACCTCCGTTCGTCTGCTGTTCATAGACCTCACGGTAGATCTCGCTGGACTGCATCAGCTCGTCATGGGTGCCCATCTGAGCAATGCGGCCATTCTCCATTACAAGGATCATATCCGCTTCCATAACAGAGGCAATGCGCTGGGCAATGATGATCTTGGTGGTTTCGGGGATATAGGTCTTGAAACCGGCACGGATCAAAGCATCGGTGCGGGTATCCACAGCGCTGGTGGAGTCATCCAGAATCAGAATCTTGGGCTTTTTCACCAAGGCACGGGCAATGCAAAGACGCTGCTTCTGACCGCCGGAAACATTGGTGCCGCCCTGTTCAATCATGGTGTCGTAACCATCGGGGAAGCTGGTGACGAATTCATCCGCCTGCGCCAGTTTGCAGGCTTCCACCAGTTCCTCATCAGTGGCATCCGGGTTGCCCCAGCGCAGGTTTTCTTTGATGGTGCCGGAGAACAGCTGGTTCTTCTGCAACACCATGGCCACCGCACCACGGAGCGTATCCAGATCGTATTCCCGCACATCCACGCCGCCAACCTTCACGCTGCCTTCAGTTACATCATACAGGCGGGGAATCAGCTGCACCAGCGTGGATTTGCTGGAACCGGTACCGCCAATGATACCCACCGTGGCGCCGGAGGGAATGGTCAGGTCAATATCCCACAGGGCGAACTTCTTCGCCTTTTCGGAATACTTGAAGTTCACATCGGTGAACTGGATGGAGCCATCCTTCACTTCCGTAATGGCATTCTCCGGGCTGGTCAGGGCGGGAACCTCATCCAGCACCTCGCCCACACGCTTGATGGACTCGGAGGAAATGGTCAGCATCACGTAGATCATGCTCAGGGTCATCAGGGACATGAGAATCTGCATACCGTAGGTGAGCATGGCGGACAGCTGGCCCACATCAATGCCGCTCTGGCCGGTGATGATCAGCTTGGAACCCATCAGCAGCACAAACACCATGTTGCTGTACAGGCACAGCTGCATCAGGGGGCTGTTGAGGGCCACGATCCGCTCGGCACGGGTAAAGTCGGTGC
Organism: Clostridia bacterium; assembly: GCA_017501255.1. Classification (GTDB taxonomy): domain Bacteria; phylum Bacillota; class Clostridia; order Christensenellales; family Aristaeellaceae; genus Limiplasma. Next base: position 69,047 of record JAFVXE010000061.1, read on the forward strand.
AGATATCCTCGGCAGCGGTGCCGAACTTTTCCTTCTCGTATTCCTCACGGGAGAAACCCTTCACCACACGCATACCGCGAATGTTTTCCTCAATGGTCTCATTGAGGCGGTCATACTTGCGGAACACGCTGCGGAAGGCGGGCATGGCCTTGCGGCTGATCAGGAACAGGCCGCAGGCCAGTACGGGAATGATCACCACAAAGGACATGGCCATCAATCCGCCCATGCGGAAAGCCATGATGATAGAGAAAACCAGCATCAGCGGGCTGCGAACGGCAATGCGGATGAGCATCATGAACGCCATCTGCACATTACCGATGTCGGTGGTCATACGGGTGACCAAGGACGAAGATGAGAATTTGTCGATGTTTTCAAAGGAGTAGGACTGCACTTTGTAAAACACATCGTGGCGCACATTGCGGGCGAAACCAGCACCCGCCTTGGCACTGGTAAAGCCGGAAATACCGCCGCAGCACAGGCTGAGGCAAGCCATGCCGAAGATCAGCAGACCGGTTTTGAACAGCTGGCTCAGTTCCACACCGGCTTTGATCTGATTGACCAGATTGGCGGTGGTATAGGGAATGAAGGTCTCAATGATGACCTCGCCAACGATGAACACCAGCGTCAGAATGGTGGGCGTTTTGAATTCACGCACACATTTCAGCAATCGTTTCAACATTCGTTTTCCTTTCCTGCCCAACCTGCCGGGCATCTTTTGGTAATGTATATCTTTCCAACATTTCTATTATACGAGCTTTTGCAGCTTTGACAACCATCAAAAACAGCTTTGCAATCAGGACAAAATCATCCACGCCGCCTGTTTGGCTGATTTCCAAGTGATACGACCCATGGAAATTTATCGTTTGTTCATATTCTCCCGCACCGTATGGTTACGTTTCAGGACATAACCGCCTGGAGGAGCGCTGCAATTTCCTCCTGTGTCGATGCGAAATAGCGGATGCGCTCCAGTGTTTCTCTGGTTTGATCGATGCCCATCTGTTTTTCTGCCTCACTGCCGGGAATTTGGCCCATGGCACGGCGCAGGTTGTAATGCAGCCAGTCCAGCCAGCTGAAACCAATTCCTGTCAGGCTTCGCCAGTCCATGGTTGGCAACGCCTTCCGCTGCCGGTAGGCTGACAGGAAGGCTCGGAAACGACCGAAATCGAACCTGCACACGGTACCGCCGGCCCAGCTCAGCGACAGCTGGATCAGATCGTTTACGGGGTTGCCTGTTTCAAGGCATTCCAGATCAATGACCAGCGGCTGATTGTTCCTCCAGAGCACGTTTTTGCAGTCCATATCAGCGTTGCAGATGCACATCAGGGGCGGCAGGGCTTCCACCGCCCGGTTATAGGCCTGCTGGGCCTCCTCCAGCACAGGCAGCATCTCTGCAAGGCCTTGTGAAATCTCGGGACAGCAGCTGCTGGCGGCTTGGGCAAGGGCCGGCCAGTCAATCGCCATGGCTTCCGGTTGTACGGGTTCAAACTGTGGAAAACCTTCTCCTGAAGGAATGGGCAGGCTGTGCGTCCGGGCCAGCAAATCGCCCATGATGGTACAATGAACAGGTTCGATATCTCTCCAGTTCAACGCAGAATGCTCCACCCACGGAAAAACGTAGCAGTATTGCCCTTGAACGCATTGCATCTTGCCTCCGTCAAAGGACAATGCGGCCACGATGGGCAGTCCGTTCTGCTCCAGCACATTTTCCAGCGCCTCTGCACGGCGATAGTTGTCCTTGGCCGTTGGGCGGCTCATGACCTCCGGGTTCAGCAGTTTGACGGCATAGCTGCCCTGAGCGGTATCCAGCCGATACATCCGGTGCATATAGCCGCCGCTCACCGGTCGGGGCTGCTGGGTGAGATGGCCAAGAGACAGGTCTTTTGCCAGTTTTTCAAAGAAATCAGTATGTTCCATAGGTTTCCTTTCGCAATTCAGATGATGATCATTGAAGAGCAGCAGCCCGCCACCAAGCCCGCAGCACTTCCGCAGCCATTATCATATCACATCTTTGCTGCTCACGTCACCCAGAAAACCTTGCAACGTGCTGCCGCTTGTGCTACTATCAGGACTGTATCCATCATTGTATCCATTTTCCGAATGAGGGAGGCCTTTGTATGGCACGCATTTATACTTCTGCGGAACAGCTCATCGGCGCAACGCCGCTGGTAGAACTTTGCAACATCGAAAAGAACCTGGGGCTGAACGCCCGGCTGCTGGCCAAGCTGGAATGCTTCAATCCCGGCGGTTCTGCCAAGGACCGTATCGCCGTTTCCATGCTGGACGATGCTGAGGCCAGCGGAAAGATCAAACCCGGTGCAACCATCATCGAGCCTACCTCCGGCAATACCGGCATTGGTCTGGCGGCTGTGGGCGCTGCCCGTGGCTACCGGGTGATCATCGTCATGCCGGATACCATGTCCATGGAGCGCCGTCTGCTGATGAAGGCCTATGGTGCGGAGCTGGTGCTCACCGACGGTGCCAAGGGAATGCAGGGTTCCATTGAAAAAGCAGAGGAACTGGCTGCACAGCTGCCCGGCAGCATGGTGATGGGACAGTTCGACAATCCCGCCAATCCCAAAGCCCACTACCTGACCACCGGCCCGGAAATCTGGGCAGATACAGAGGGACAGGTGGATTGCTTTGTGGCGGGCGTGGGCACCGGAGGCACCATCACCGGCACAGGCCGCTATCTGAAAGAGCAAAACCCTGCCGTCAAGGTGATCGCCGTGGAACCCGCCACCTCTCCCCTGCTCAGCGGCGGCAAAGCCGGTGCCCACGGCTTGCAGGGCATCGGCGCCAATTTTGTGCCCTCCGTGCTGGATCGAAATGTGTATGACGAGATCATGCCCATCACCGATGAAGAAGCCTATCAGGCTGCCCGTATGCTGGGCCGCAGCGAGGGTCTGCTGGTGGGCATCACCTCCGGCGCTGCTTTGCACGCTGCCATCCAGCTGGCAAAACGGCCCGAAATGGCTGGCAAGACCATCGTGGCGCTTCTGCCCGATACCGGCGAGCGCTACCTGTCCACCCCCATGATGGCGGACTGACAACCCGTTCTGAACCGCCCTGTGCAAGCGGATGCGCAGTTCACAGTTGCCATGAAAGCGCAAATACGCTATAATGAACTTGCGTTTTTCGCAATTTGATTGCTGATAAGGAGTTACTACCATGCTTGAGTTCAAGTTTGATACCCAGCTGTTGATTGAAGGCAACGGCCTGGATGAGGATGCCATCAACGATTACATCACCGCCAACCTGAAGGGCGATTGTCTGCTGGCCGTAGGCGATGAGGATCTGATCAAGATTCACTTCCACACCAACGAACCCTGGCAGCTGCTGGAGTACTGCGCCTCTCTGGGCGAGATCTACGATGTGGTTGTGGAGAACATGGAACGTCAGGAAGCCGGCCTGCAGGGCTGATTTTCCTCACATACAAGCAGAACCGCCGTCTATTTCCCCTGTGGGATACAGACGGCGGTTCTGTTTTTGATTGTCCCGTGTTTCCTTTTCAAAGCAAATGGGTTGCATCCTCCGGGCGGAAACGGTGATAACTGAGATGCCCCATTTCCTCCTTGAAAAAATAGCAGTAACCATCCGGCTGACCATTTTGGAAATACAGCACGCTGTCAAATTCCGCATCCGGCGGCATTTGCCGATACACATAGGGCGACTGCTGGCTTTCAAACAGTTCGATCACCTGTGCCATACCGGTATGGTGATGACCTGCAAACATCCCAATTAGCGCCTGCAAAAACGGCGATGCTTCCACCTGCTCATGCACATAGCGCACGCCCTCCTGAGGAATGGTCACCTCCACCCGATCCTCGTGAGGTGCAAAGCACAGCTGGCCCAGTGGAGAAGCTGAAAAGCCAGTTTCCGCAGCAAGGCACGCTGCCAGCGTTTGCACATCCTGTGCAGGGCAGCCGGTCAGCGCCGCCAGCGAAGCCGGAGCATAATAGAGCTTCACCGTCCTGGGGCCAAAGCCCAGTTTGATCTGTGCTTCTTTCAGCTGGTCGGTGATATCCGTCAGCAAAGGTTGAATGCGCATAAAGATGCCTCCCATCAGGGTTGTTCCTGTATCCCACTATAGCACGCCCATCCTTCCTGCGTCAATCCGCACCCGGCGGCGGACTGCGCATAGAATGGATATGGGCAATGCTTCAAACGCCCGAAAAGGAGTGCATTTGGATGACAACCATCAACATCCCGGCCCAGCCGGATACGGAAATACTCCCCACCCCCACCCTGCCGGATAACAGCCAGCAGCCAGCCCAGCCCGGAGAGGGCCCCGAAGGTCTGCCCACCCCCTCTGTGCCGGGCGGCGGTACAATTACTTTCCGCTGCCCGCTGGGCTACACGCCGAAAGTGACATCCGGCAGCCAAACCTTTACCGATCTTCTTTTGGAAAACAATGTTTCCTACCGCGCCATGCAGCTTGCCAATCCCAACCTGCCCACTTCCCGACTTGCGCCCGGCACGCCCTACTGCGCACCGCCTGCCAACAGCCGCCGCCTGTGTCCCTATGGCGCACGCTCCTATGTGATGGGGGTTGGCGAAAGCCTGGAAACCCTTGTGGAAACGGAAGGCGTATCACCGGAATTGCTGCTGGTGGCCAATCCCACCCTTGCACCGGGTGATTTTGCCCCCGGAAGGGTAATCTGTTTGCCGTAAAACGATGCCATTTGATCAAACGGTGGAAAGCAGCAACCCCAATGCCTTCCATCGTTTTTCATTTTTTTGAAAAAAGGGGTTGACAACTCCCTGGATGCGTGCTAATATATCACTCGTGGTTTGAACAACCCGGCCATCGTCAAGGGGTCGAATGCCAAGCAGCGGTAACACCCCCGGTGTGACCCATTAGCTCAGTTGGCAGAGCACTTGACTTTTAATCAAGGTGTCCGGAGTTCGAGTCTCCGATGGGTCACCATCCCTTCTCTAAGCGAAGGTACCCTGCGGGCGTGGCGGAATGGCAGACGCGCTGGATTTAGGTTCCAGTGCCCAAGGCGTAAGAGTTCGAGTCTCTTCGCCCGCACCATTTCTTGCTCGCAAACAGAATCCTGTGGAACGTGCGGTAGTAGCTCAGTGGTAGAGTGCCACCTTGCCAAGGTGGATGTCGCGAGTTCGAATCTCGTCTACCGCTCCACTTTCTGTTTATGGTGACTGGGCCATCCCCCACCCCTTGTCAGGCGGGTGTAGCTCAATGGTAGAGCCCCAGCCTTCCAAGCTGGTTACGTGGGTTCGATTCCCATCACCCGCTCCATGAAAACCTGCCGAGTACGGCAGGTTTTTTGCTATTCATTTTTCACCCTGCTTTGCAAAGGAGGCCATGCCATGCAAATTGCCAACAACATCCTGCGCCATCACCTGCGCAACTGCTACTTTATCAATGGCACTGCCTATGCGGGAAAATCCACCATGTGCGCCATGCTGGCTGAACGGTACGGCATGGTTCACTGCGAAGAAAATTATGGCCTTGACGAGATTCTGCAAGTGGCAACACCAGAAGAACAGCCCAATGTGAGCTATCCCAACACAATGCCCTCCTGGCAGCATTTTGTGCTGCGTACCCCGGAAGAATACCAGCGCTGGGTGGATGGCAACAGCATGGAACTTGCCCAGTTTGAGGTGGCTGAACTGATTCGCCGCAGCGCCAGCGGACAGAAGCTGATTGTGGATACCAATATTCCTCCGGATCTGCTGTGGCAAATTTCGGATTACGACCACGTAGCCATCATGCTGTCCCCGCAAAGTGTATCGGTGGATCGCTTTTTTGACCGCAATGATCCTGAAAAGCAGTTTCTGCTGTCCGTCATTCAGGGATGCCCGGACCCGGAAGCTGCCCTTGCCAATTTCAAGGCCTGCATTGCCCGGATCAACAGCCCGGAATGCTATGAATCCTTCAAAAACAGCGGTTTTTTTGTTCTGGAACGCCTCAATCCCGATATAGATACCAAAGAAGAAACCCTGGCTGCACTGGCAAAGCATTTTCAGCTGGATACCAGCAACGCCTGATGACTGCACCAAAGGAGAAAACCGTATGCCCACCAACATTCCACTCAGCGACTATCCCCGCCGGGATCATTTTCAATACTTCGCCTCCCTGCCCAACCCTTATGTGGGCGTAACGGTGAATGTGGATGTAACAGAACTGGTTGCTGCCTGCAAGGCTGCCAAGGCCTCCTTCTATCTGTGCTTCATGCACGCCGCTGCGCTGGCTGCGGATAAGGTGCCCCAGTTCCGGCAGCGGATTCACCCGGAGGGAATCATTCAGTACGACCACTGCCCCACCTCCCACATCGAACTGCTGGAAGATGAGACCTATTGCTACTGCACGCTGCGTCACCAGTTTCCCCTCAAAGAATATCTGACCAAAGCGGAGACTGCCCGGAACGCTGCCCGCCAGAACGCATCCATCGAGGAAGAGGAGGATGTGGACAGTATGGTTTTCATCTCCAGCCTGCCATGGCTGCACTACACCGCCTTTGTGCAGCCCACCGGGAAGGATTCCAACCCCCGCATTTCCTGGGGAAAATATGAGGAAGATCACCGTGGGCGGCTGATGATGCCGGTAACGGTGCTGGCCCACCATGCACTGGTGGACGGCATTCACATCGCCCGGTTCTATGAACAGCTGGATGGGCAGCTTGCACAGTTAACAGCCGAATTGAAGGGGCTGCCACGATGAAAAGAAAGTACACCATGGGGTTCGATGGCTGGGGACTTGCCCTGTTTGCAGCCTTCATGCTGCCCAACATTCTGTGGGCATTCCTGCCAGCGCCCAACGATATCCTCAGGGTACCTTCTGTCACGCCTGTGGTGGATGGTATCGGTTCCTTTTGTCAGGTGCTGATGGTATTCTGTTTGTGCTTCATCACCCGCATTGATGCCAAGCCTTTGCACCTCTCCCCTATATGCTGGTGTGTTTTGGGTTGTGTACTTGTCTATTGGTGCGCTTGGGCAGGCTACTATCTGGGTGTTGTTCAACCCGGCATCATACTGTGCATGACGCTGATGCCCTGCGCCGCTTTCCTGCTGTATCTGCTGGATCGGCGCAACGTCCCCGGACTGTTCCCTGCCGGCATTTTCACAATCTGTCATCTAATTTTTTACCATCGTTCATTTTTTGATCTTGCGTTGATGTTTCTTCCAATCATCTTTGCAATGTATTCATACTGTGGTCACAACCGTGTGGTATCATTTATATTGTCGAAAGACATTATGCGCCGGGAAGTGGTGCGATGGTTTTCTCTTGCGCAAGATGAATGGAAAACGCCGGTCTGGACTTCGCCGGCGCAGGGTGATTATTTGCCTTTTCCCCCTCTCCGCTTCCCGGTGCGCCTACAAACAACACGTCTGGCGTGAATCCATACTAAAACCGCAGCTGTGCAGTTCCTTTTTTACTGTGCAGTTGCGGTTTTGCTTTGGGATGATCCTGCAAAATGGCGCAATACGGCAGGATTCTCCCCAGCCGTGAGAGAATTGATACAGCAATCTTGTGTACGATCCCATCATCAATGCATGGATTGCCCTGAAGGAGGGAAATAAAGAATGCAGCTTGGCGCTCAGCTGTTTACCACCCGGGAAAGCTGCCAGACGCTGGAGGGCTTTGCCGAAACACTGAAACATATTGCAGATATTGGCTATCAAACCGTGCAGGTATCCGGCACCTGTGCTTTTGAAGCGGATTGGCTGAAGGAACAGCTTCGGCAAAACGGCCTTCGTTGTGTGCTGACCCATACGCCGGTACCCCGGCTGACGGGCGAATTGGAGAAGGTGCTGGACGAGCATCGGGTATTCGATTGTCCCCGCATTGGTCTGGGATACTGGACCTTCAACGAAGCGGATGAGATGTCCCTTGAAAAGTGGCTGGATATCTTCGTACCGGTTGCAAAGGCCATTCACGATGGCGGAGCCTATTTCATGTACCACAATCATCACAACGAATTCAAACGTATCGGCGGCAAACTGGTGATGGAAACCCTGATGGAAGCGGTTCCTGCCGAGCAGATGGGCTTCACGCTGGACACCTACTGGGTGCAGGCAGCCGGCGGCGATCCTGCCCTGTGGCTGGAAAAGCTCAGCGGACGCATCCCCTGCATCCACCTGAAGGATTGCGGCTATGACCGCTCCATGCAGCCCATCGGCGAAGGCAACATCAACTTCGACCGGGTATTTGCCAAAGCAGAATCCGGTGGTACCCAGTATATGCTGGTGGAACAGGACAACTGCAACGGCGAGGATCCCATCGAATGCCTGCGCCGTTCCTACAACTATCTGAAAGCCTGCGGCTTCCGCTAATACATAGGGAGGAACTGTTTATGGATCAGAAAATCAAGTTTGGTATCATCGGTATCGGCAACATGGGTTCCGGTCATGCAAAGAATGTGGTGCAGGGCAACTGTCCCGAGCTGGATCTGGTGGCAGTGGCGGATGTGAATCCGGATCGGCTGGCATGGGCCAAGGAAAACCTTTCCCCTGACCTCGCCTGCTTTGAGGATGCGATCCAGATGCTGGACAGCGGACTGGTGGAGGCCGTTCTGGTATCCGTTCCCCACTACGACCATCCCCGCTACGCCATGGAATGTATGCGCCGTGGTATTCACGTGATGGTGGAAAAGCCTGCTGGCGTTTACACCAAGCAGGTGCGGGAGATGAACGAGGAAGCAGCCAGGCATCCCGAAGTGAAATTCGGCATGATGTTCAACCAGCGCACCAACTGCATCTATCGCAAAATGCGGGAGCTGATCCAGTCCGGTAAATATGGCCGCATTCGCCGCACCAACTGGATCATCACCAACTGGTACCGGCCCCAGTGCTACTACGATTCCGGCGACTGGCGCGCCACCTGGGCAGGCGAAGGCGGCGGCGTGCTGCTGAATCAGTGTCCCCATCAGCTGGACCTGTGGCAGTGGATCTGCGGTATGCCCGTCAGCGTACAGAGCCATCTGCGCTTTGGCCAGTGGCACGATATTGAGGTGGAGGACGACGTGACCACCTACGTGGAATATGCAAACGGCGCTACCGGCGTGTTCGTTACCACCACCGGCGACGCACATGGCGACAACCGCTTTGAGGTGCAGATGGATAAGGCCCGCATCATCGTGGAGGATGACAAGCTGAGCCTGTTGGAGTTTGAGGTCAGCGAGCCCGAATGGAGCAAGACCACCACGCAGACCTTTGCAACGTTGCCCGCCAAGGAAGTAGAAGTGGAGACCGACGGTGAGAATCCCCAGCACGTTGGCGTGCTGAACGCATGGGCCGGCGCCATTCTCCGGGGCGAACCCCTGGTAGCTGGCGGCGAGGAAGGCATCAATGGCCTCACCCTGTCCAACGCCATGCACCTGAGCGCATTCCTCGGCCAGAAGGTGGACATTCCCTTCGATGAGGAACTGTACTATCAGGAGCTGATGAAGCGGGTAGCCACCTCCCGCCGCAAGACCGGCGGCAAGGCGGTATTTTCTGATACCAGCGACAGCTACAACGGTTCCAAGGCATAACACTACCGAAAAAACGCATCTGTACGGCGGTTGCTGTACAGATGCGTTTTTCATTGCATTCTCAAGGACATGAAGTATCAGCGGAAATAATCCTTGATCTCCTCCAGCAGAAAATCTTTTACCAGCCTGGTCTGATGGATATAGCTGCCCGCCCTGAGCACCTCTTCGCAGGAAAGGAACGACCAATTTTCCTCCTTGCCGCGATGGTCTGGGTTGTTGGCGTACACAATCCCGTCCATACCGGCCCACAGGGCAGCGGATGCGCACAGCGGGCAGGGTTCGAAGGTGGAATACAGCCAACAGCCATCAGGAAATTGACTGACACCCAACCGGCGGCAGGCTTCCCGGATGGCATTCACCTCTGCGTGGGCGGTGGGATCGTTGTCCTGCCCAATGGTAGTGCGACCTTTGGCAATAATCTGTCCTGCCTCATCCACCACTGCTGCATAGATGGAATGCTTCGTCCATTGGTCGTGGATCAGTTCCCGCATGATGTTTTTATCTGGATGTTTCATTTTCACCTTTCCTGCAGCCCAAATGGCCTCCTGCTCAGTTTCTGACCGCCCGAACGCAGAAATACAGTTCCGTGATGTCCTCCATCTGGCATTCCAGATAGCCATGGATGGAAAAACCGCTTTCCATCAGCCCGCCCAGATAGGTCTCCATGGTATGCCCATACTCAATCCAGCCGGAATCGTCGTGCTGTCTGGCATCATAGGGCATCCGGTGCACAGCCTTGTAGTAGCCGCCGTTTTCGTCCGAGACATAATCGCACAGATAGTTGACCGGGCAGGGAGCCGCCACAATCAGCGTGCCGCCCTTTCGCAGCACCCGGGCGCATTCCCGGAAAACTGCCCGGGGATTCGGCACATACATGAGAGATGGCGGATTGAGGATCAGATCAAACTGTCCAGCCTCAAACCGGGACAGCTCGCACATATTGCCCTTGACCAGCTGCATGGACAGGTTTTCCCGCCGAGCAATCTCCCTGTCCTTTGCCAGCATTCCTTCTGATAAATCAAGCACCGTCACCTTTGCGCCTGTACAGGCAAGCAAAGGCCCTTGAAAGCCGCCCGCACCCGCAAGGCACAGCACATTCCTGCCCTGTACTTCTCCAAACCATTGGGAAGGGATCTCCTTGCCATAGAAGCCAAGGGACAGCCGCCCTTCCCGAGCCTCAGTGAGTTGCTCCGGGGTTGCGCACTGCGTCCAGTCGATCTTGCTTGCCACAAGGCGTTCCATGTTCTTCTCCACTTGGTCGAATACCGTATCCATAGGCATCGTTCCTCCCAAAGGCCTATTACGCCCTCTCCCGGATGCGCCCGATGAGCCAGAACAGCAGAAACGCCAGCACATTGGCCACCACCACCGTTGCACCGGTAGGGGTATCCAGCAGATAGGAACCGCACAGGCCCAGCATAAAGCACACAACGGAAATCAACGCCGCCGTAATGGTCACGCTGCGGAAACTTCGGCACACCCGCATGGCGGTAAGGGCTGGGAAAATGATCAGGCTGGAAATCAGCATAGCGCCCATCACCCGCATCCCCAGCACGATGGTCAGCGCCGTCAGGCAGGCCAGCAGCAGATTGTACGCCTCGGTCTTCTCGCCGGTAGCCCGGGCAAAGGTTTCATCGAAGGTAACGGCAAAAATCTTGCGGTAAAACACCCCAAACAGCACCAGCACCACCGCTGCAAGAATCACGCTCAGCCACACATCCTCGCCGGTCATGGCCAGCACGCTGCCAAAAAGGTAATTGTTCACATCACCGGTGGTACCGCTGGAAAGGCTCAGCACAATCACGCCAACAGCCAGTGAGGCTGCGGAAATCATTGCGATGACAGCATCGCCCTTTACCTTGGTATGGCTGGACAAACGAAGCAGCAGCACCGCAGCCGCCATCACCACCGGAATGGATACTGCCATGGGGGCTGCGCCCAGCGCAGAGGCTACCGCCAATGCGCCAAAGCCCACATGGCTCAGGCCGTCGCCAATCATGGAATAGCGTTTCAAAACCAGACTGACGCCCAAAAGTGCGGCGCAGAGGCTGACCAGCAGACCCACCACCGCAGCCCGCACCATGAAATGATAGCTGAACATCTTGCCAAGCATGGTAAACATTTCATTATTCATGGCAGCAGCAACCTCCAAAGAACGCCACCCCCAGCGGGGAATGACGGTATTCAAACGGCGTGCCATAGAAGCTGCCGGTGCTGGTCAGGTGCAGAATTCGATCCGCTTCCTGGGTGGCTGCCTGAATATCATGAGAGATCATAACGATCGTGAGTCCCTTTTCTTCATGCAGCATTCGAATCACATCGTACATCTCCCGGGTAACCAGCGGGTCAAGCCCTGCCACCGGCTCATCCAGCAACAAAAGCGACTTGGTTGCACACAGCGCCCTTGCCAGCAACACCCGCTGCTGCTGACCGCCGCTGAGCCGGGCAAAGCTGCGGTTGCGCAGACGATCCATGCTCATCAGCCGCAGATTTTCCTCTGCCATCCGCTGATGCCTGGCGTTCATCCAAAGGCCGTGGCAGCCGGAGGAAACCACTTCCCACACCGATGCCGGGAAATCCGGCTGAATTTCTGAGCGCTGGGGCAGATAGCCAATTTCCGTCTGATGCAGTCCATCCCCAAAGGCGACGCTGCCGCTGACGGGCTTCAAAAGGCCCAGCAAACCCTTCACCAGCGTGGATTTACCGGAGCCATTTTCACCAACAATACAGAGATACTGCCCTTTCTCAATCTGCAAATCCAATTCCTTCACAACGGGCACACCTTCATAGGCAAAGGTGGCTTTCTCACAGGTAATCAAAGACATCCGTTCAGCGCCTCCTTCAAGGCTTCTACGTTCTGCCACATCAGGGAAACATAGGTGGCTCCTGCGGCAATTTCTTCTGCCGATACCGTATGGCAGCTATGGAACAGCCGGAGCTGCACCCCGGTTTCTTCCGCAAGAATGCGGGCGGTTTTCTGGCTGGAATACTCGATATGGAACACCACCGGCACCCCTTCCCTGCGGACGGTATCCACCAAAGAGATCACCGTGCGCACGCTGGGCTCGCTGTCCTCGCTGCAACCGGGGAAGGCTGCATCGTATCGCAGGCCATAGGCAGCGGCAAAATACCGCAGCGGAAAACGATCGCCAAAAATGAGCAAATCCCGCTGGCTGCTGGATACAATTTCTTCAAAAGCCACGTCAATCTGATGGATTTCCTCTGTATAGGCTGCCGCATTGGCACGGAAGGCATCTACCGATTCCGGCTGTATGCGGCAAAGTTCCTGCGCAATGGCGTTTACGATCAAAATGGCATTTTTGGGGGATGTCCACACGTGCTCGTCCAGTTCTTCGGCGTGCTCATGGGGCGTTTCCTCCCCGTGCTCATGGTCGTGGCTGTGGTCATGGGTATCATCGCTGCAGGTTTCCGCATCGTGGGTATGATGGGACTGCATACTGGCGGTGTGTTCCTCTGCCAGCACAGTGATCACATCCATCATGCGAAGGGTTGCAGGCGCATCCTCCCCCAGGGAATCCAGAATCCGCTCGATCCAGCTGTCGCTTTCGCCGCCGGTATAGATGAACAGATCCGCATTCTGAATAGCCAGCACATCCTTGGGGGACGGCTCATAGCTGTGGCTGTCCGCTCCCGGCGGGATGAGCATGACAACATGAGCTTCTTCCCCTGCCACCTGCCGGGCAAAATCGAAGCCCGGAAAAATCATGGTGACGATTTCAAGGGGAGCCTTGTCCTTCTTCGGCAGCATTTCTTCCCCATAGCCAGGCAAAATGGCCAGCGCCAAAACAGATGCAATCAGCAGCACGCAGATTAACCGGCCGTTCTTTTGATTCAGCTTCCTCATTCTACGCCTGCTTTCTCTTGCTTTTTCGCACAATCCTGACACAAGCCGCACAGCATGGTACGGCCTTCATCCAGCACAAAGCCATGGTGAGCACGGATGTGCACGGCAAATGCCTCCACCTCATCACAGTGCAGATGCTCCATGGCGCCGCACTGAGCGCAGCGGATGTGCAGATGGCTTTCCCTGCAAGGATTGTATTGATACTGCGCTGCCTCGCTGCTGCTCTGGGGGGCATACCGCCGCAAAACGCCAGCATCGCACAGCTTGGTGATGGCGCGGTACACCGTGGTTTTGCCCACATCCATGCCCTCCGCAAGCAGCTGCCGGTAGGCTTCCTCCGCTGTCAGGCACGCATGGGCAGAGCGCTCAAACAACGCCACGATAGCTTCCTGCTGTCTGGTCTGATAATTACCGCGCTGCATCCCGTTTCCTCCTTCAAAGCAATGAAAATGGTTTTCATTTTCAAATTGGTAGTATACATGGTGGAGAATGCCCTGTCAAGCTTTTCGATGATTTTCAATGCTTTGCGCCGGAGGACGATCATACCAACCATCCGCTGAAAAGAAAAAGCCGCCCGAAGGCGGCAAAATTCAACTCTTCTGCGTAAAGCTGGTATGACAACGGCTGCAGGTAATGGTTACCACGCCGCTGCCCCGTTTCAGGCGCAGCCAGGCTTTACAGCCGGGGCACTTGAAATACTTGTAGATCTTGCGGTTTTTGAAGCGGTTCACAGCCTGCGTCCGCTTCTTTTTCTGCCGGTCACAGAAAGCGACATAACGGCGGTTTTCTGCCCGGCGCTTTTCCAGATTACGGGAGAACATACGATAGATACAAAACACATATGCAGCCAGACCCGCAAAGGAAAGCAGCATACTTACCACAGCCAGCAACGGACGGTTTACAAAGCTACCCAGAATGGAGCTGAGCAAATTCAGGGCAAGGCCGCCCCACAAAAGAGTCATACCCAGCTGATCCACACCATTTCGCCCGTTCATAAAGGAACGGAGCGTCTGCTTGATTTTCTCCCAAAAGGACATTCTGTCATTCTCCTTTCCATCAGCAGCAGCCGTAATAGCCACGGCCGCAGCAGCAATTGCACAGCATATTCATCATACAGCAGGTGACCATGGGGCTGGAGCAACAATTGAGACCGCCCATACTGCCGCCCCGGTAGCCATAAGCCTGTCCACCTGCGTTGAGCTGGGCCAGCAGTTCCCGGTACGCCACCTCATCCGGCGCCATCTGGGAAGCGGTGCGGGCATCGTTGAGGGCAGCCAGACGGTTGCCGACACCCATATTGGCCCGTGCGCTCCAGTAGTACCATGCCGCCTTGCGCTGGTCAATGCGCTTGAGTGCATTCAAAGCATCGCCATAGCGGCCGGCCAGCACCATCTGCTCCACATTTTTGAAAATCGGATCATTTTCATAATAGGAAGTGCTCTGGTAGGAACGGCTGCCGCCGCTGAACAGATCCTCAAAATTAAAAAACTGAAAACCGCCGAAATCATAACCGCCCTGCTGGCTGGAGCCACCGGAGCGATAATCCCCATAGCCGCCCTGAGAACCATAGCCGCCAAAGGGATTGTATCCGCCATAGCTGCTGCTTGAGCCGCCATAGCCGGAGCCAGAACTGCCATAGCTACCCTGACCCTTATTCTTGATCAGGTAGGTATAGGCATCGTTGACTTCCTTCATTTTCCTCTCTGCATCAGCGCTGCCGCCGTTCAGATCGGGATGGTATTTCTTGGCCAGCTTGCGGTAGGCCGCCTTGATCTCGTCATCACTGGCACCGGGGGCAATGCCCAGCACCTCGTAGGGGTCTCTCATGCTGTCCCTTCTTTCACAACGGCGGGTTTGTCCTTATCCCGACGCTTTTGTAGTGCATGGTAGCGCATCCAGCAGCCACCATAGAGAATATTTCGCAGAAGATCCGCATCCTGCACCACAGGCAGCATTTCAAATGCTTCGGTGCATTCGGCGATGAGCATCGTCAGGCACTGGTGCACAAAGCTCTCGTAATCCTCCCGCTGATGATACGCCTCCAGCGGATTGTAGCGGCCTTTGCGCAGGTCGCCGGGCAGATCTTCATAGGCGTCCATCAGGTAGATGAACCGTCCCAGCCCCTGCCCCATCTGGGCAAGGGTATCTGCCCAGTAGTCGCTTTCTTTGTAGCGGTATACGACGCCCAGCATCTGTGCAGTCAGGTTGGCAGCGCCGTCAAGGCTGTTATCTCCGGCTTTTTCAAGGGCATTGAGTTCCTTGAGACAGGTTTCAATCTGCCGGCATTTTTCCGGATGCTTCTCAAAAACCCGGTCATAGGCCTTTTGAAGCAGTACCGCTTCACTACGGCTGATGATGCTGCGGTCATCCTGCCAGTTATCCATGCACTTATGGTAGCTGAGCGCCACGTTCATATCCGCACAGTACACGGCGGGTTCGCTGTAAACATAGTTGCGCCCCGCTACCGGATGCAAAAAACAATGTTCCAGCCCCATGGTCTCCTGCGGCTCATAGAGGGAGTTAAGCAGGATATACAGGAAGGTCAGATCATAGCTGAGTGTGATCCGGCTCAAGCTGCCATGGCGCTGCCGGAGGGTACGGCACAGGCCGCAGTAAAAGCTCCGGTACCGGTCGCTGCGTTCCTTGGGCAGCGCATCCGGCGCAATGGTGATATAGCCAAACATATTTCGATTGCCTTTCTTTTGCGAAGCGTACCGTCAGTTCTGAATATCCGCATCCATGGCGCCGTCCTGATCATCCATATCAGAGGGATCCACATAGCGTCCAACGGCATTGAGCGCATCGGTCAAATCTTCGCAGGCCTCCTTCAGTTCCCGGTCATTGCCGGAATCCATGGCCTGTTTTACCCGCTTGCGCATCCCTTCAATGCGCTCCTTATCCACCGGATTCAGTTTCTTCTGGGCGTTCTTCGCCTGATACATCAGTTCCTCCGCCCGATTCTGCATCTCCGCACGCTTCTTACGAAGGGCATCCTCCTCGGCATACCGCTGCGCATCCCGCACTGCACGGTCAATTTCCTCCGAGGACATATTGGAGGACTGGGTCAGCGTGATCTCCTGATGCTTCCCGGTGCCCAGATCTTTGGCGGATACATGGACAATGCCATTGGCATCGATGGAGAAGGTTACCTCAATTTGCGGCACGCCCCGGGGCGCACGACGGATGCCCGTCAGCCGGAAACGGCCCAAAGTCTTGTTGCAGCTGGCGATTTCCCGCTCGCCCTGCAAAACATGGATATCCACAGCGGTCTGGAAACTGGCGGCAGTGGTGAAAATCTGGCTGCGCTGCACAGGCAGGATGGTATTGCGCTCAATGATCCGGCTGAACACATCGCCCATGGTTTCAATGCCAAGGGACAGGGGCGTTACATCCACCAACACCAGCCCCTTGACCTCGCCTTTCAGAATGCCGCCCTGCAGTGCTGCACCCAGCGCCACGCATTCATCCGGATTGATATCCCGGCTGGGTTCCTTGCCGGTGATGCGCTTCACAGCCGCCTGCACCGCCGGGATGCGGGTGGAACCGCCCACCATCAGCACCCGGTTCAAATCTCCGGGCTGCAGGCCAGCATCCCGGAGCGCCTGTTCCACAGGGCCGGTGGTGGCTTTCACCAGATGGGCTGTCAACTCGTCAAAGGTGGCACGGGTCAGGGTGGTTTCCAGATGCTTGGCACCGTTTTTGTCCGAATACAGGAAAGGCAGGCTGACCGTGGTGGAAAGAGCTGCACTCAATTCGATCTTGGCTTTCTCAGCGGCTTCCCGGATGCGCCCCAGAGCCGCCTGATCGGTGGACAGATCGATATGCTCCTGACGCTTGAACACATTCAGCAGCCAACTGACCACACAGTTGTCAAAATCATCGCCGCCCAAACGGTTGTTGCCGGAGGTTGCCAGTACTTCAATCACATCGTTGTTAATGTCCAGAATGGATACATCAAAGGTACCGCCGCCCAGATCATACACCATGATGCGCTGAGCGCCTCCCTTATCCATGCCATACGCCATGGCAGCAGCGGTGGGCTCGTTGATGATACGCAGCACATTCAGTCCGGCAATCCGGCCCGCATCCTTGGTGGCCTGACGCTGGCTGTCGCTGAAATAGGCAGGTACCGTGATCACCGCATCGGTGACGCTTTCGCCCAGATAGGCTTCTGCATCCATTTTCAGCTTTTGCAGAATAATGGCGGAGATCTCCTGGGGCGTATAGTTCTTGCCATCAATTTTGGTGCGGTTATCCGTGCCCATTTCCCGCTTGATGGAGAAAATGGTTCTGTCGCTGTTGGTTATCGCCTGCCGCTTGGCAGCGCTGCCCACAATGCGTTCCCCATCCTTGGAAAAAGCCACCACGGAAGGCGTGGTGCGCCCGCCCTCTGCATTGGGAATGACCACCGCTTCGCCGTTTTCCAAAAAAGCCACGCAGGAATTGGTGGTTCCTAAATCAATACCGATTACTTTACCCATAACAATCCTCCTGACCCAAAAATCAAAAAACGGGTCACCATCTATCATACCCAAATGATAGCAACAATGCAAAGTATTTATATGTCCAAACCGTAAACTTTGCTTTTCAGCGCTGTTTATTCCGGCTGAATAACGGTTTTTCTTTTGATGAATGCTAAGAAAAATCAATCAACAAACGGAGGAATCGGATGAATCCTTATCTGCTCAGCCTGATGATCTATCTGGTGTTGATCACCCCGCTCAGGCTGTTTCTGCGCATCCGTATCGGTTCCAAAAGCAGCTATATGCTCCGCATACAGGCTGCCGGTCTGCCCTTTTACCGCAGTCGCCGGGATGAGGATCCCTCGGATGAGCAGCCCATCGACCAGCAGGAAATGAGCCAGCAGTTGCAGCCAGAGAACCTTCATCTGCTGCGCAGTCTGATTTCCAAACCCATCCTGCGGCTGTTTTTTCGCTCAACACAGCTGAAATGGCTGTCTGTCTATGTCCATATTTCTCAGCCGGATGCCATGCAGAACGCTTTGCTCTACGAAGCCATCCGCACAGCAGCCGAAACAGCCGGTCACCTTGTTGCAGACCATTTCCCCCTGCGCATTCATCTTCGGACAGATTTTCAGGGGCATGGGTCGGAGGTACTCATCCGGTGCATAGTCAGCCTCAGATTGGGCAGTCTACTTCCAGCGGCTTTTGTGTGGCTGTGGCGAGTATTCCGGCTGGAAAAGGAACCGCCGAAGGAGGAAAAATATGCAGCATCCCATTGACAGTATGATGCAGAAAACCATGGAAAGCATCCGCAGTATGGTGGATGTGAACACCGTGGTGGGCGCACCGGTGACGGGCTGTGCCGGTACCACGATTATTCCCATATCCAAAGTAAGTTTTGGCTTTATTGCCGGCGGCGGCGAATATGCCATCTCCGACGGGCGGGTGCGGGTAACGCCGGAGGATGCCATGCCCTTTGCCGGCGGCACAGGCGCAGGGGTTTCCGTGCAGCCGGTAGGCTTTCTGGTGGTGGGTAAGGATGGCGTGAAGATGCTGCCCGCCCAGACCAACGGCGCTGTGGAGCGGGTGGTGGAACTGCTGCCCCAGCTTTTGGAGGACTTTGGCGGTTGCTCCACCTCCAAAAAGAAGGGACACAAAACCGTCCAGGCAGAAATGGAGACCTATACCATGGAGGAGGAAATGCAATCGCCATGAAGGGTTGGATTAAGCAAATCCGGAGATTTGCGCTGGTGCTGTGCTGCACCACGCTGTCTTTTTTCCATTCTCAGGCACGGGCCGAAACTGCCGGGAACGTTGTCCACACCAGCGCCAAAGCAGCTGTGCTGATTGAGCGGACCACCGGCAATATCCTGCTGTGCGCCAATGAAAACGCCCCATTGCCTATGGCCTCCACCACCAAGGTGATGACTGCGCTGATGGCATTGGAGCTGGGCAATCTGGATGATGTTGTAACCGTGGGACGAAACGCCTACGGTGTTCCTGGCACCAGCATCTATCTTTCCATGGGGGAACAGATTACCCTGAAGGACTTGCTGTACGGCCTGCTGATGGCCAGTGGCAACGATGCAGCCGTTGCCATTGCCGAGCACATCGGCGGGGATGTGGACACCTTCTGCCGTATGATGACCGAGCGTGCAGCGGAGCTGGGCTGCCAGGACACCGTATTCATCAATCCCCATGGTCTGCCTGCCGATGGGCACCATACCACTGCTTACGATCTGGCTCTGATCGCCCGGGAGGCGATGAACCATCCGCTGTTCCGGGAGATCGTTTCCACAAGCCGGGCTTCCATCCCCTGGGAGGGGCGAAGCTACAACCGTATACTCAACAACAAAAACCGGCTGCTCACCGACTATGAGGGAGCCACCGGCATCAAAACCGGCTATACCAAAGCGGCGGGACGCTGTCTGGTATTCGGTGCCCAGCGGGATGGCATGGAAGTGATCGGCGTGGTGCTGTGCTGTGGCGATTGGTTTGACGAAGCCGCCCGCCTGATGGATACCGGTTTTGCCAAGTATGATTTTTTCACTGCCCTCAACGAGGGGGAATGCGTACGTCAGATTCCTGTGGTGGATGGTGTTGCGCAGACCGTCTCCGTGGTGGCGGGCGATTTACTGGCTGCACCGCTGCCCAAGGGGTATCTGCCGGCCATGGAGCTGGAACTGCCCGAAACGCTGCCTGCCGGTTTGCCTGCCGGGGAAGCAGTGGGCGCAGCCCGGCTGCTGCTGGATGGGCAGGTGCTCCATTCCGTGCCGTTGCTTACCGGAGATACTGTGGGCCAGCGGGATTACGGCTATGAGCTGAAGCGTTTCTGGCGGCTATGGCCCAACCAGGCAGAAGAAATGGCGCAATAAGGCACAGGCTGCAAATACCGCCGGGGAAAATGCTCTCCCCGGCGGTGTTTCTTTACTTATTCACAAAATACAGCCCAGCCAGACACAGCAGTACCCCGAAAATCTTCCGGGGTGTGATGATCTCCTTGTACACAAGCGCACCAACCAGAATCAGCACAATCGCCAGCGCAACACTGGCCACCACATTGCCGGTGGAGATATTCCAGCCCACCTTGTACATATAGATGGAGCCTGCTTCCAGCCCCACCAGCGTGAGCCCGAAAACAAAACTGGACCAGTTGATGTGCCTGTATTCCTGCCCGAGATTTCCGCCTTTGCTGGTGACATAATACAATACCACGCAAAGCAGAAGTCCAACTCCATAGGTCACCGTCAGGGATGCAAAGGGGTTGATGGCAGAGGGCGTTGCCTTGGAACAGATATGGTAGAACACATTGGAAAGAACGATCAGCGCAATGGGCCAGTACATCGTCATGGTCTTTTCCTCCTTGATGATGGAAATAACGTTGGCGGCAAACAATAAAACAGCCAGGCAAATAGCCTGACTGTCGGTAGGTGCTCACCCGTGAAGGCAGTGTAGCATACGGAGACAGCCCAAAGCAAGGGAAATACGATTTGAAAACAATGCCGGAAAGATCAGTCGAAAGGATACACCATTCCCCAGTCACGGCGCAGCTGGTCCATCCTTTCCATGATGAGGATGGTCTCCGCATGGGGCATTTCCGGGCATTCCAACTCGCCCTTTTCCAGCGCACGAATACAGCTGTACACCTCGTACTCATAGCCGGTGATCTGCTCCGGCACAGGGATGATACGGGTGGGGGTATCGCTGGTGGGATCCTTGTAGATTTTGATGATCTGCGGATTATTTACATTATCTACCTTCAGGCAGCCATCGGTACCATATACCACGCAGTTCCGGTCGGTGGCGCAGTCGCAGACAGCTGTCAGATGGGCGCTCTTGCCATCCTTGTAACTAAGGGTGATATCCTCCCACTTATCCACGCCGGTATCATATATTTTCACAACGCTTTCCATCTGTTCCACCTCATCGCCGAAAACCATGGAGGCGAAATTCAGCACATACACACCCAGATCCAGCAATGCGCCGCCTGCCAAATCCGGACGGTACATACGCTCCTTATCGGCAATGGCATAGCCCAGATTGGCTGTCAGGCGGATAGGCTGACCAATCTCACCAGCGGCGATCAGATCGTTGATCATGGTACGGGAGGGCATATAGCGGGTCCAGATGGCCTCGGTGATGAACACCTTCTTTTCCTTTGCCAAAGCCAGCACTTCTCTGGCTTGTCGGGCATTGCCGGTGAAGGCTTTCTCGCACAGCACAGGACGGCCGTACTCCAGGCACAGCTTCACGTGCTCTGCATGGTGGGAATGGGGCGTAGCCACATAAACCAGCTGTACGCCGTCATCCTTGAGCATTTCTTCATAGGAGCCATAGGCCTTCTGGAAACCCTCTTCCTCTGCAAATGCCTTGGCACGGGCTTCGTCCCGGGCAGCTGCGGCATACAGGCAAACAGACTGATCCCGGGCGGCCATCCCCCGAAGGGTCTGCGCCATGGTACGGGCAATTCCTCCGCAACCCAAAACGGCAACATTGATCATGGTTGTTCCTCCTTTGACGGCTGCAAAAACCATCGTCCTGCAGCAAATGTTCTTTATCATTAGGTTCAGTATAGCATCATTGGCTCATTTCAGCCCATCCCACAAGGAGGTTTGCTCATGGGCAAAAGCGGTATTTGTGCCGCTGAGCGGAACAACAGTCTGGAAAACCACTGAGCCGCTGAAAAAACCGGAGGCATAGTCTGTTACCACGATTTTCAGCTTCTGGGCATTGGTGGCGGCAATGCTCAATCCATTCTGCTCATACTGCTCCACCAGCACATCGGATACAGCCCGACGCACCATTTTCAGCGCACCCGACTCCCAGCGGAAAATGGCGTATTCATGGCAGGCACCGGCGCTGCCGTTGTTGGCATAGGATACCACCAGTTGCTGCTTGGGGAACAGCTGATAGTTGCACAGGTCATAATCCAGTCCGTTCACCTGCGCCATGGTATAACCCAGCCCATTGTACACAAAGAAAGCAAACATCTGGTTGCTGGCGCCGGTGGCTGTGGTCACCACAATGTCATCCCGGCCATCGAAGTTCACATCATCCCAGTACACAGCCGGATTTTTGGTTTGGGAAACAAAATACAGCTGCTGCTGATTGGTGGGGGCTGTCAGGCAGAAGATCACTTCCCCCTGCCCGGTGGTTCCCACAGCATGAAGATTGGCATCCGTCATATGCCGTTTGGTATCCACCGCCGTATGGGTGGCCGCAGGCGCAGAAGCGGAGGTTTCCACAAAGCTGGACACCACATAGCCAATCTGGTCCTCACACTGTACATAGGTCCAGCCGGAATTTAGCTCACCCAGCACATAAACGATATGATCATTATACAGCCGCCCGATGGATTTGGACTGCTTGCTGGCACCCTGCCGCAGATGTGCCCAGTTGCTGTTGGGGTTGTGCATCACCGCTGCCGGAGCCTTGGATTCCGGGCGTTCCGTGTTCAGATAGGCCGCCATCACATAACCGGTCTCATCACCGATCTGTACCTGATACCAGCCTTCCGCCGGACTGGAAATGGGAATCACCGCCGTGCCGGTATAGAACAGTCCCAGCGATTTGGATTTGGTGGACGGTTCCTGACGCAGATGCACCTTCCGGGCATTTTTACCATCAATGTACATCGCAGCGTTTTCTGCACTGACCACTGCCATACCGGCAAGCAGCGCCGCCACTAACACAAGCGCAGTAATCAACCTGAATTTCTTCATGGAAACACCTCCCAAAGGGTTGTAATGATTCAACGTTCCAAAGAATGCCTTTCTTGCAGGGCAGATTACTTATCCAGAATACTCAGCACAAAGGAGAAGGCATAATCCTGATCGGAAGGCAGGCAATATTCTGCGTGCACCGGACTGCCCCAGGTATCATCGCCGCCCACACCCCGGCGGAAACCTGCCACTTCCAGCCAGGTATAGGTGGGCGATGCCAGCTCGTCGGGATGTCGGGCAGCGGTCAACTCCGTTGCGCTCCACGGCAGCACGGAAATGGACAGAGGCCGATCCACACAATCCACACGAAGGCCATAGCCGGATTCATCCGTGATTTCAGCAAAACGGACATCGTCATGGTTGCCGCACTCCTGCGTGCGCAGATAAGGCGTATAGTTCTCCAGGGCAGTGGTGTGGTGAAGCGCCAGCTTTGCGCCCATCTTCCGGTCCGGATAGGTTTCCTGAGGGCCAAGGCCATAGTAGCTGAAGTGATTGACGGAAAGGGGCAAACGGAACACCATGGCCACATTGCCCAGCTGCGGCAGATTTTTGGCACCGTGATAAGCCACATCCACCCGCAGGCGGCCATTGCCCAAAGCGGTATAGGTGGTTTCGGCCCATGCGCCGCCGGTATAGGGCAATTCCACCTTGTAAGCCATTGAGGCTTCCGGATTCTCGGGATCCTTGCAGGGGGCCACCGGCACACAGCGGGCAGCATGACAGATGCCCATCCAGAAGGCTTCCTCCTGATGGTTACCGCATCCCCGGTCGTTATCCGTAGGCGCACGGAACAGGCTCAAGGCTGGCGGGGTAAGCAGCAGTTCATCACCGCTGTGACCCCGGAAGGACTGCATTCCCTGATAGAACAGATTGAACATCATGCGGCAGTTGTTATCCGCGATGCCCAGGTTATAGTCGGTTACAGTGGCAACAGCAGGCTCGGCAGCCACAGGCTCCGCCTGAATCTGCCCAATGACCGCTTCGCCAAACATCAGCTCATCCTCGCCGGTGGCCCAATCGGTGGCTTCATGCAGGTACAGGCCGCAATGGAGCACATATTCCCCTGCCTCGGTCATCCGGGGCAGCGTCAGGGGAACAAACCCCTTGGAGCCAGCTTCCACAGAGGGTTTCTCAACCATGCCCTCCGCCACAGGGGTACCATTCCGGAGCAGTTGCCAGCGCAGATCATAGCGATCCGTATTGGCAAACACCGCTTGATTATCAAGGGTTACACCGGCTGCCTCCGGCAAAATGCGCACCGGCTGGTACTGCCAGCGTACCTCCAGCAGTTTGGGAGATACCGTACGGTCTGCAAACACCAGACCATCGCCGCAGAACTCGCCATCATGGGGACGGTCGCCAAAATCGCCGCCATAGGCCAAGCGTTTTTGGCCATTGGGAGCCGTGGTCCACAGCGCCTGATCGATATAGTCCCACACGCAGGCACCCGCATACTGGGGATACTGCTCCTCCAGCGCCAGATACTTGTTAAGAGCGCCGCAGCTGTTGCCCATGGCATGGGCATATTCGCACAGAATGAAGGGCTTGCCGGGGTTAGCTTCCATAATGGCAGGCACATCCTCCGCATGGGTATACATACGACTGGTCAGATCCGTGGTTTCGGGATAGCGCTGGTCATTGGCCACGCCCTCGTAGTGCACGGGACGGGAAGGGTCAAACTTCCGCATCTGCATGGACATATCCCGGATGACCGTACCGCCGAAGCTCTCATTGCCGCAGGACCACATCACAACGGAGGGATGGTTCTTATCCCGCTGCTGCATGGAATTGGCACGATCCAACACCGCTGGCAGCCACATGGGATTGTCACCGGGAACGGGGCCTGCCTTGTAGTTGCCGCCGATCTGCCAGGTGGCATGGGTCTCCATGTTGGCTTCGTCGATCAGATAGATGCCGTACTGGTCGCACAGTTTGTACCACAAGCTGTTGTTGGGGTAATGACTGGTGCGCACCGTGTTGATATTGTTGCGCTTGATCTGCCGGATATCCTCCAGCATATGCTCTTTGGTGATGCAGCGGCCAGCCTCGGCGCAGAATTCATGCCGGTTGGTGCCACGGATGCGCAGGCGGCGGCCGTTGAGCATCAACACGCCGTCCTTGATCTCCACCTGACGAAGGCCCAGCCGGGTCTGCGCCACTTCAGCCACCTGACCATTGCTGGACAGTACCAGCCGCAGGGTATACAGATACGGCGTTTCAGCGCTCCACAGCTGAGGCTCTTCCACCGGCAGGCTCCATTTCACCGGTGCATCCGAAGCAGCAGCGATGTCACAGGCAGCAATCAGCCGGTTTTCTGCATCCAGCAGCTGGGCTGACAGCTGAACGGACAGATCGGCTGCCGTGGACAGCAGAACCGTTGCTTCCACATCTGCTTTGGTGAAGTTCTCCGAAAGCCGGGTTCGGATGTGCACATCCTCCACATGGGCCTTGGGCAGTGCAGTCAACGTCACATCCCGGAAAATGCCGCTGAAGCGCCAGAAGTCCTGATCCTCCAGCCAGGTGCAGGAAGCAAAACGGATTACCTGTACCACCAGCAGGTTTTCACCGGGCTGCAAAGCATCGGTGATCTCAAAGCGGGAGGGGGTGAAACCGTCCTCGCCATAGCCGATGAACTGACCATTCACCCAGCAGTACAGCACCGATTCCACGCCGTGGAAGGTGAGCACCACCCTCTCCCCCGCCCATGCTTCCGGCAGAGTAAAGGTACGGCTGTAGCAGCCGGTGGGATTCACAGAGGGAAAGGCAGGCGGGGTCAGCCGCTCGTGACCATCCCAGGGATAGGGAATATTGGTATAGTGCGGTGTTCCATAGCCCTGCAGCTGAATATGTCCCGGCACCTTGATCTCTGCCCAGGCTGTACGGTCAAAATCGGGCTGCCAGAAATTTTCCGGACATTCGGCGGGGTTTTCTGTGTAGAAGAACTGCCACGTGCCGTTGAGGCAACTGACCAGACTGGTCTGCTGCGCTTCCGCTTCTGCCAGGCTGCGGTAACAGTCATGGTCGGAGACAGCTGGCAGGCGGTTCACTGCAAAGATTTCCGGGTCGTACAGATAGGACAGGTCATAGGGGCGGCGCATAGAGAATTCCTCCTTATTGATCACCCGAAGCCGTATGATATCTCCCGGCTCCGGTCAAACTGCCTGTAGGGGGGATGACTGTGAAAAACAGTTTCTGGATTGGTGCGCTGGGGTACCCATTGATCGAGCTTCTCTGGCGGGGACGCACCCATCCCGCTATGGGCATCTGCGGCGGCGCAGCCATGTGGGGACTCAGCCGGATTCACCAAAAATGCAGAAACCGCCCGCTGTGGTTTGCATCACTGCTGGGCGGCGGAATGATTACAGGCATAGAATACCTGACAGGTATGCTGCTGAACAGGCGGTACCGCATCTGGGACTATCGCCATCAGCCCTTGCAGTTTCGCGGTCAGATTTGTATGGGGTACAGTATGGCATGGTGTGCATTAAGCGCTGCCGTGCTGGGAATGATGCGCCTTCGGGAACGGTAGCTCCTGTCTCACAGTTCCTTTTCCAGAACAGCGGCAATATACTGGCTGGCCTTACCATCGCCATAGGGATTGGTGGCCTGCTCCATCTGGTGATACACTTCAGGATTGTCCAAAAGCTCCCGGACATTCCGATAGATGTTTTCCTCGCTGGTGCCCACCAGTTTCAGGGTACCGGCTGCCACGCCTTCCGGACGCTCAGTGGTATCCCGCATCACCAGCACAGGCTTGCCCAGAGCGGGGGCTTCTTCCTGAATCCCGCCGCTGTCGGTGAGAATCAGATAGGAACGGGCCATCAGGTTGTGGAAATCCAGCACATCCAGCGGTTCGATCATGTGGATGCGATCCTGCCCGTCAAAGCAGCTGTGAGCCACTTCCCGAACAGCAGGGTTCATATGCATGGGATAGAGTACCTTCACATCGGGAGTCTCGTCCACCACACGGCGAATGGCAGTGAACATATCCCGCATAGGCTCACCCAGGTTCTCCCGGCGGTGTGCGGTCAGCAGTACCAGACGGCTGTCCTTGGCCCATTCGATCTCGGGATGAGCATAGTCCTCCCGGACGGTGGTTGCCAGTGCGTCAATGACGGTATTACCGGTGACATAGATATGCTCCGCAGGCTTGTTTTCCTCAAGCAGATTCTCCCGGCTCATATCGGTGGGCGCAAAATAGAAGCGGGTGATCAGATCCACCGCCTGACGGTTGAACTCCTCCGGGAAGGGAGAATACAGGTTATAGGTACGCAGACCGGCCTCCACATGGCCAACGGGAATCTGCATATAGAAACAGGCCAGTGCCGTCACAAAGGCGGTGGAAGTATCGCCGTGCACTAAAACCACATCCGGTTTTTCCACTTCAAGGATCTCCTTGAGGCGGCTGAGGATGTTGATGGTCACATCAAACAGGGTCTGTTTGGGCTGCATAATGCACAGATCATACTTAGGCTCCACATGGAAGCAGTCCAGAATCTGATCCAGCATCTGCCGGTGCTGACCGGTGACGCACACCACGGTCTCAAAATGAGGATGATTGTTGAGTTCCAGCACCAAGGGGCACATTTTGATGGCCTCGGGCCGGGTGCCGAAGATGAGCATCACTTTTTTCATGGTTTCTCGTACCTTTCATAGGCGGCAGAGCCGCTTTCATCGTTTGGCATTCTGTATCTCAAAGTTCATTCATTGCCGTTTGCAGCATGGTTTGCATCCGGGCAATGGTTTGCGGATCTTCGCAAGAGCTAAGGAAAGTCACCTGTCCGCCTTCTTGCTCCGGCGGTGCCTCAAGGCCTTCTTCTTCAAGCCTTCTGCCCAGTTGACGAACCGTGCCGGCGTTGCCATCCACCAAAGGCGTACCGGCGGGCAGAAACGCTGCAATAGCGTTGCGCAGGAAGGGATAGTGGGTACAGCCCAGCACCACCGCCTTGATGGGCTGGTTCAGATAGGGGCTGAGCAGTTCGGAAAGCAGTGTATGCACCCGCTCCCCCTCCAGCTGACCATCCTCCACGCATTCCATCAGCCCGGAGCAGGGAACCGGCACTGCATGGTCGCCATAGCGTTCCATCAGCGCCTGAAACTTGGGCAGTTTTAGGGTTACCTGTGTGGCAAGCACCAGAATCTGACCCTCTCCCGGCAGAAGCGCTGCCGGTTTCAACGCTGGCTCAATGCCGATAATGGGCAGCGACAATTCCTCCCGCAGCTGCTGGGCGGCCACGCTGGTGGCCGTGTTGCAAGCGATGACAATGGCCTTGCAGCCATGGGCGATCAGCTTGTCCACCCCCTGACGGGTCAGGCGCAGCACTTCCTGCGGTTCCTTATCACCATAGGGAATATGAGCGGTATCGCCAAAATAGACATAATTCTCCCGTGGCAAATCACGAAGCGCCTGCGCCAGCACACTGATGCCGCCCAGACCGCTGTCCAGCATTCCCACAGGATGTCCCGTCACGTTCCCTCCACCTCCGTTCTGTTCATTATACCCGGATAACAGAGGTTTTTCAAGTATGACAAATTCATGGTTCGGTCATTTGCAGCGTGGCAGCAATGGCATCTGCCAGATAGGGCATGGCTGCAAGAGCCTGCTGCAAGGTGTTGCCGTTGTTGCCAACTTCAATGAGCACGCAATTCTTCGCCACGTGCTGATTGAACCGTCCGGATTTGATCCGTACATCCTTGCAGATTCCCGGCACCTGCTGATTCAGCGCATCCGTAATCTGCTGGGCCGTGGCCAGATTGGCCTGCCAATCCGGTTTCTGATCATAGCCCACGCCCGTATAACCTTCCCCTTTGCCGATAAGCAGCATCAGCCGGGCAGTTTCCACTCCGCCTGCCATCACCACATTGCTGCCCGCCTGCCCTTCCACATAGGCGTCCCGGTGCAGGTCCACATACAGGTCATATTGTTCCCCTGCCTGCGCCCGGTTTTCCAGCATGGCCAGCGACCGGCTGTAGGCGCTGCTCAGATCCGGCGGCTCAAAGGCAGTGGTATCATGCACCACAGTATAGCCCAGACTGCGCAAAAGCTGCGTAAGTTCCTCCCCTACCCGTATCATGTTGAATCCAGAATCCGCTGTGCGCCAGCGTTCCGTTTCCTGATACGCTTCGCCCTGCTGTTCATAGGCTTCATAGGTATGGGTATGGTAGATCAGAATCCGTCCCTTTTCAGCGCCTGCACCTTTGCCAAGCGGCACAATGGAAAAAGCGGATGCATCCGGCACCGCAGTTGGCGTGGGCATCGGTTCCTGCTGCTTTGTCGGTTGCGTGGCTGGTGCAATGGAAAACGCCTGGGATGGTTGTCCCTGCGAAGCAAAAGCAGCGACAACTTCCTTTTCTGTTTGGCGGATGCGCTGTAAAGCGCCGGTTTTGGCAGGCTGCTTAAGCAGAAGTCCTGTCAGCAGACCAGCCAGGGTTGCCAGCAGCAACGCAACAATATGCAGCCCATTTTGCTTCTCCATGATGAGGCACCTCCCGTCCCCATCAGCCTATGCTATCCATGCAGGAAGGTATGAAGGGTTTCTGCATCCAATTTTGACTGAAGAGCGCGATTGAGGCCCTCACTGAGCAAATCCGCTACGCTGAGCACCATTTCATCAATTTCCCGGGGCGTGACCACCATCTCCCCCAGGTAGCTTTCCGATACCTTTTTCAGCAGAAGTTCCGCCGCCGGAGATGTGGTATCCTGCATCAGGCCGTAATCCTCCATCAGGTTGGTGACCGCATCCCGGGCGATGGTAGAGGCATAGACCACCATGGGCACCCCTACAGCAATCACTTTGACCCCAAGGGTATCCCGATTCAGCCCCAGCCGATGATTGCCCACGCCGCTGCCGGGTTCGATGCCGGTATCCGTAATCTGCACCGTGGTACAGATACGGGCGCTTTCATAGGCTGCCAGTGCGTCAATGGCAATCACCGCATCCGGCTTCACGTGCTCAATCAGGCCCCGGCACAACTCGGCGGTTTCGATGCCGGTAACCCCCAGCACCCCCGGTGCAATGGCACTGACCCCCCGCAGCTTGCCCACCAGTTCATCTGCCAAGGCTTCCCGGAGATGGCGGGTTACCAGCAGCCGTTCCACCACACGGGTGCCCAGTGCATCGGCGGTCACATTGCGGTTGCCCAGCCCAACCACCAGCACCTGCCCGTCTTTGGGCAGCATGGCACGGACAGCCTGCGCAACCAGCTGCACCAGCCGTTTGCGATTATTCGTATCGCAGCGGGACAGGTTTTCACAGCTCAGGGTGATGTACTCACCCACAGGGCGGGACAGTACCTGTGCTGCATGATGATCCTCGATCACAATCCTGGTGCGGCTGATCTCCCCCATCTGCTGCCGATCCACCAGCACTCCATCCAAATGACCATTGTTGTCACCAATGCTCTCCATGGCCAGATCCGTACGAAAACCGCGCATACCATCCCATCCTTTCAGAGGGCAGTATGCGCGGTTTTTCCTGAAAATATGTGCGTTTGGAGAATCGAAACAGTTATGACTGCAAGCCGGTTTCATCCGCTGCGGGCGCTGCCGCATCAGTGGTTGGCTCCACAAGGGATGCTTCCGCATCTGTTTGCGCAGGTTCCGCATTTGCGGTCGGCAACAGCCGAAGCTCGGTGACCACATCGTCCATCAATGCCATCACATAGGGCATCCCCTTATCCTGCTTACCTTGCAGAACCACTTCATCCGCATAGACGATGTTGGGGGCGCTTACTTTCTGCACCGCCTCCACCTGCTGACCGGGGCCGGTGATGAGGCACACGCCTGCCAGACAGGTGCCGTTGGATCCGCTCTTGTTGAAATAGAAGCTCTTGACACCCTTACCGGCACGGGCCTGCGGTTCAAAGTCCAGATACAGAATCTTCTTGCCGAAGCCCCGGTCGCTGAACAGCAGCACCTGATCGGTATCCTGAGGTTGACCGCACCAGAGCACTTCATCGCCCAGTTCCAGATTCATAGCCTTAACACCGGCAGCAATACGGCCCATCACCGGGATGGAATCCGTATGGAAGCGGATGCACATACCGCTGTGGCTGAACATAAGCATATCCCTTCTTTCATCCAGCGACAGGATATGCAGCAGGCTGTCCCCCTCCCGCAGGTTCAGGGCGGAGAACTTGGCACGGCGCACATCGTATTCTTCGGCCTTGGAACGTTTCATCTGACCCAGCCTGGTGACAAAGAGCAGATCCGGCATCTGCTTGAGTTCCTCGCCATTGGCACAGAGGATCAGCACCGGTTTTTCGTCATCTTCCAGACCTGCCAGCACGCCGCTGAGCAGCTGGCCCCGCTCCTTGGGCTTGTTCATCTCCTGCAAAGCACCCACGCTGTACTGGTAGCAGTTGCCCAGGTTGGTGAAGAAATACAGGGTGTGCATACTGTCCGTCTCAAAGCGGTAGAGCGTGGGGTCGGCATACTCATCCGCCGGCTCGGCAACCGTATTGCGGCGGCCCGTCCTGGGGGCGGTGCGGCGCAGATAGCCCTCCCGGGAGAAGGTGACCACTGCATCCTCAGCCACCACTTCCTCCTTGACCAAGGCTTCCACCACATTCTGAACTTCCTCGACCGTGGTGCGGCGGTCATCGCCGTACTTGGCAGCCACTTCACGCAGTTCCTTCTTGATAACATTCAGCAGCTTCTTCTCGCTGGCAAGAATGCTTTCCAATTCGGCAATCAGCTTGAGCAGCTTTTCATATTCCTTGCGCAGTTCCAGAATTTCCAGACCGGTGAGGCGCTGCAAACGCATATCCAGAATGGCCTGGGCCTGAATTTCAGTAAGGCCGAAACGCTCCATCAGACCGGCTTTGGCCACCTTGGGGCTTTCACTGGCACGGATGAGAGCGATCACTTCGTCCAGATGGTCAAGGGCGATCATCAAACCTTCCAGAATATGAGCCCGTGCCTTGGCCTTGTCCAGATCATACTGGGTGCGGGCGGTGACCACATTCTTGCGGTGGCGCACATAGTAGCGCAGCATCCGGCGCAGGCTGAGCAGCTTGGGCTTGCCATCGGCAATGGCAACCATATTCACGCCGAAGGTGACCTGCAAATCGCTGTACTTGAACAGATAGCTGAGCACTTTGTCCACATCCGCATCCTTGCGAAGCTCCACCACGGCACGCATACCGGTGCGGTCGCTCTCATCGCGGATGTCATAGATGCAGCCAAGCGCCGCTTTCTTTTCTTCGGAAAGCCGCAGGATCTTCTCCAGCATGGCGGCCTTGTTGACCTGATAAGGCAGCTCGGTAATGACGATCAGCTTGCGGCCTGCGCTGCCATCCTCAATATGGGTACGGGCACGGAGCAGCAACTTGCCACGGCCGGTGCGGTAAGCGTTTTTCAACTCGTCGGTGTTCAACAGGATACCGCCGGTGGGGAAATCCGGGGCGGGAATGTACTGCATCAGTTCCTCGGAGGTGATCTCCGGGTTATCAATGAGGGCGATGGTAGCCTCGATGCTCTCCCGCAGGTTGTGGGGCGGGATGTTGGTCGCCAAGCCAACGGCGATGCCGCTGGCGCCGTTCACCAGCAGATTGGGGAAGCTAGCGGGCAGCATATCCGGCTCTTTCAGGGTATCGTCAAAGTTCAGACGGAAGGACACGGTATCCTTGTCCAGATCCTTGAGCATTTCCATGGCAAGCGGCGTCATGCGGGCTTCGGTGTAACGCATGGCAGCGGCGCTGTCGCCGTCCACGGAGCCAAAGTTGCCGTGGCCATCCACCAGCGTGCCCCGCATACTGAAGGGCTGTGCCAGACGCACCAAGGCATCATACACGCTGCTGTCGCCGTGGGGATGGTATTTACCAAGGCAGTCGCCAACGATACGGGCGCATTTGCGGTAGGGGGTATCCGGGGTGATACCCAGTTCGTTCATGGTGAAGAGAATGCGCCGCTGCACGGGCTTGAGGCCGTCCTCTACCCGGGGAACCGCACGATCCATGATGACGTGCTCCGCATAGGGAATCATGCTCATGTGCATGACTTCCTCCATGGGCATCTGGATGATATTCTGGTCTACAGCAATGGGTTCATCCTTGCGGCTCATGCGTTGCGCCTCCCTTCTTCCATACTGTCAGCGATGGCGGTAAAGCTGTCTTCCCGGTCGAAATTGGTGTACTGGTTGATGTATTCTCGGCGGGGATCCACCTTGTCGCCCATCAGGATGGTCACCAGACGCTCCGCCTGAGCGGCATCCTCAATGGTCACCTGCACCAGCTTGCGCTGGGCGGGGTCCATGGTGGTGGCCCAGAGCTGCTCCGGGTTCATCTCGCCAAGGCCCTTGTAACGCTGAAGCTGGTAGCCCTTGGTCTGGCCCTTGGTGAGTTTGCGCAGCTCGTTGTCATCGTAGGCATACTGCACCTTGTTGCCCCGCTGCACCTTGTAAAGGGGCGGCATACCAATGTACACATGGCCTTCGGTGATCAGTTCCTTCATATAGCGGTAGAAGAAGGTGAGCAGAATGGCACGGATATGGGCGCCGTCCTGATCGGCATCGCTGAGGATAATGACTTTGTGATATTTCAGACTGGAAAGGGTGAAGCTTTCCTCAATACTGGTGCCCAGCGCCGTGATGAGGGAACGGAATTCCTCATTGCCCAGCACCTGATCCAGACGCTTCTTTTCCACATTCAGAGGCTTGCCACGAAGCGGCAGAATGGCCTGAAAGCGGCGGTCACGGCCCTGCTTGGCGCTGCCGCCGGCGCTGTCGCCCTCAACAATGAACAGTTCGTTCAGTTCCGGTTTGCGTCCGGTGCAGCTGGCCAGCTTGCCCACCAAAGGCGTGGCTTCCAGCGCTTTTTGTGTGCGGGCATTATCCCTTGCCTTTCGGGCCGCTTCACGCACCTTGGCGGCACGGACGGCCTTCTCAATCAACTGCTGGCACAGTTCCTGATTCTTCAGATCTTCAAAATAGGCAGTCAGCTGCTGGGCCACGATGGCTTCCACCACCGGGCGCACTTCCGTATTGCCCAGCTTGCCCTTGGTCTGGCCTTCAAACTGGGGATTCTTGACCATGGCGATCATCACAGCGGTCATGCCTTCCCGGAAATCGTCGCCGCCAAGGTTTGCATCTTTTTCCTTAAGGGCGCCGAAGCGGCGGGCAAAGTCGTTCATCACCTTGGTATAGGCCGCTTTGAAGCCGGTTTCGTGGCTGCCGCCCTCGCCGGTGGGAATGTTATTGACATAGGAAAATACGTTTTCGGTATAGCTGTCCGTGTACTGGATGGCAAAGCGGAAAATCACATCTTCCCGGGTACCTTCCAGATAGATGGGGGCATCGTGAATGGCGGTCTTTTCGGCATTCAGATAGCGCACATAATCGCTGATGCCGCCTGCATAGCAGAACACCTGACGGCCATCGCCAGCCTGAGCGGCGCTTTCCTCTGCACTGGCTGCTTCGCTGCTTGCCTCGATTTCGTCAGCGTCGATCTCATCAGCCTTTACCGTCTGCTTCACCCGTTCATCCAAAAAAGTGATGGTGAGGCCCTTGTTCAGATAAGCCAACTCCCGCAGACGGCGGGAAACGGTTTCACCATTGAAGTGGACGGTTTCAAACACACGGTCATCGGGCATGAAGCGGATGAGAGAACCCCGCTGGGTGGTATTGCCCAGCACCTTCAGCGGCTGGGACAGCTTGCCGGAAACGATCTTGCCGGTTTCCGGGTCCACATCGCTGGCAAAACCGATCTGGTAATGCCGGAAATCATGGAACACCTCCACGGTCATCCAGCGGCTGAGGGCGTTGACCACAGAACCGCCCACGCCGTGCAAACCGCCGGAGTAGGCGTAGTTTTCGTTATCAAACTTGCCGCCGGCGTGCAGACGGGTATAGATCAGCTCTACACCCGGAATGCCCATAGTGGGGTGAATGTCCACCGGCAGACCACGGCCATTGTCCCGCACGCTGGCAGAACCGTCCTCATGCAGCACCACATCCACCTGAGAGGCGTAGCCAGCCATGGCTTCGTCAATGGCATTGTCCACGATCTCCCACAGCATATGGTGCAAGCCACGGGAACCCGTGGAACCGATATACATACCCGGGCGCATACGTACAGCGTCCAAGCCCTCCAAAACCTGTATGCTTCCAGCGTTATATGCCTTAGCCATGTTTCCGTATCACTCCGTTTTCTTGAAGCGTATGTACGCAGCACAAAGCCAGCGCACCGTTTCATTTTACCATAGGGGAACAACTGTTTGCAAGTTTTATTTGTCCGCTATCCAGTTCAGTTCATCCTGCAAACGGCGGCTGGTCAAGCCCTGCACCACATCCACCGGGGATTGTCCCTCATTGATGATGGCATTGACACCCTCGATAATGGGCATCTGCACCTGATAGCGACGAATCAGCTGCATGGCGGCCGGCAGGGCGTTGACACCCTCCACCACCATGCCGACTTTCCGGATTGCCTCCGCCGGGGCCATGCCCTGGCCGATCAGCAATCCCGCCTTGCGGTTGCGGCTGTGCACGCTGCCAGCGGTAACGATCACATCACCGATACCAGCCAGACCGGCACAGGTGGCCTCCTGACAGCCCATCATCTTGGCAAGGCGGGTCATTTCCGCAATGCCACGGGTGATGAGGCCGGCCAGCGCATTGTCGCCAAAGCCCAGCCCGGCAGAAATTCCTGCTGCCAGCGCCATAATGTTCTTCAGAGCGCCGCACAGTTCCACGCCCAGCACATCCTCGTTGGTATATGCCCTGAGGCAGGTATTCACAAAAGCCTGCTGCACCAGCTGGGCAGCCTCCAGATCCTCACAGGCAGAAACAATGAAGGTGGGCAGATCACGGGCCACTTCCTCCGCATGGGTGGGGCCGGAAAGGGCCACCACCTTCACATGGGCGTGAGCGCCGTCCTTGTTCAGCTCATCCTTGATAATCTGGCTCATGGTGTACAGGGTATCCGGCTCGATACCCTTGGCCACATCCACGATCACCTGACCATCCGGCAGATAGGGACGCACCTGCGCCGCCACATTGCGCACATAAACCGACGGCACGGCAAACAGCAGCATATCCACCGCTTGACAAGCTTCCTCAACTCGCTTGGTAAGCACAATTTCCTCCGGGAATGCCATGCCCGGCAGATTGGGATGGGCACGCTCTGTAGCCAGCGTGTCGATTTCCTTTTCCACAGCAGACCAGACCACGACCTGATGCCCCGCCAGCGCCAAAACTCTCGCCAGTGCAACACCCCAGGTACCTGCGCCCAGAACACTGATTTTCAT
This sequence comes from Clostridia bacterium, assembly GCA_017501255.1. Classification (GTDB taxonomy): domain Bacteria; phylum Bacillota; class Clostridia; order Christensenellales; family Aristaeellaceae; genus Limiplasma. Next base: position 105,340 of record JAFVXE010000061.1, read on the forward strand.
GGATGGTTTCCTCCGTTTCGTTGATGGGGTCAATGGACATCATTCCGATTTCAGATGCGCCGTCTCCAGCACCGGCAGGTCCTGGGTGGTCTGCGCCGTCAATGTATGCTCCTCCTGCCAGCGCACCGGCAGCGCCAACAGCGCTGCACCGCCGCACAAATGCAGTTTCAGGGTATTGCGATCCACCAGTACCAGCCAGCTGTCGGAAGTAGAATTGTCCGGCAGCGCATAAGTAATGCCCTCCGCTGCAATGGTGTTTGCGGCAGGATCGTATTGGATGGTCTGGTTGCCCAACGTCAGCGTCAACGGATCCGTTTCATCCGGCTGAATGCGAATCAGCATGGGCAGTTCCATGGAGCCACGGATGCTGTCTGCATCCGGCAGACGCACGCTGCTCCACTGGTCAATCAGGCTGTCCAGTTCCCGGGCGGGCAGGATGCGCAGCTGGTATTCTTCCCCCTGCTTATGCAGCGTCAGCTCGCAGGGAAAACTCAGTTCCTGACTGTAGGCAGCGCCTTCCACATTCGCCCGGTGCCAGGTGGTCTGTAGAATCCGCCAGGGCGTACCGGAATAGGTTTGATGGGCATAGCAATATTCATTCAGGTACAAACGACGCATGGGTTGGGTGGGCACAAAGCGTCCCTCCACGAAATCGCCCACCTGATACAGACCATGTGCGCCGCCCATGACCGCCTTGGGCGTGCCATCGTCCGCTGTCATCAGCAGCAGATCGGGGCATTCGTTGTCTCCTTCCAGATGCAGCTCCTGCACCATGTTCCAGTGAAGCAGATCGGTGGAATGGAGAATAGCGTAGCGGTCACTGTCCAGATAAAGGGCCATCACATAGCGCTGACTGGCTTCATCCCATTGCACCTTGGGATCCCGGTTACCATTCACAATGGTGGGCACGATGGGATTGCCCGGGTACTTCGTAAAGGTTTTACCGTTGTCGGTGGAATAAGCGAGGCATTGGGTGGTCTGGCGGCCCTTTGCCAGCTGATTGATGGGCTCGGCGGTGTAGAACAGCAGAATCACATCTGTATCGCCCTGCCGGAGACCCAGCTGATTGCGTTCATCCACCATGGCGCTGCCGGAGAACATCACGCCCAGCTCGTCCGGATACAGAGCGATCTCCTGCTCCTGCCAGTGGATCAGATCGGTACTGGTGGCATGGCCCCAGTGCATATTGCCCCAGACCACATCGCAGGGATTGTACTGGAAGAACATATGGTAGGTGCCATTGGCGTACACCAGACCATTGGGGTCGTTATTCCAGCCGTTGCGGGGTGAAAAATGCAACAGCGGACGGGTTTCGGGGCACAGCGGCGCACGTTCGTCCCAGTCTTGCGCCTGATCGATGGCGGGAAGCTGGCTGCCTTTTGCTGCAATGGTCACATCCTGGCCAAGGAAACGGCTCATATCCACAAAAGAATAAAAATCCGGCTTGTCCAAGGTCAGCCGCATATTCAGATCATAAACCAGCTCTCCATTCACAGAAAACGTAACGAGGATTTCCTCCCCTGACCGGCGAATGGGAAAAACCAGATAACGCTTCTCAATGACCATACAGTCATCCTCCTTAGCAAATCATCCCAATTTATGATACCATCCAAAGCGGAAAAGCGTCAAGGGATGAGACGGCTTGCAACCCTTTTCGGCAGTATGATACAATAGAAAAACACCGATCAATCGCATCTGCTGGAGGAAACCGTATGAATTCCCTATGGCTGGAACACTACTGTCACCCGGATTGCGAGCCGCTGAAAAACATCATGCGTCTGCCCCGGGCGCAGGCTTTTGCGCTGGCGAAGCAACTATCGGATGCACACCCGGAAACCACTGCTTTTTATCGTTTTGCAGATTTCAGCAACTACTATCCCCGGCGGCTGAAAACGGATGCGTTGCTTCACGAAATGTTCGTGGCCCTGGGCGGTCAACCGAAGCAGGCCCATCCCCTGTCCTTTGTGCTGGGTTCAAGCGATTATCTGCATGAGTGGTTCGGCGCAGGCAAGGTGCTGCGCATTCCCCTTTCTGCCGTTGCGCCGGAGAGCATCACTTTTACGCTGGGCGACAGCATGAGCACCCTGAGCCGGGAAGGTTCCCTCACCATGCTGACCATGCCCATGCTGGCAGAAGCTGTCCGGCAGCATCCGGGCGGCGGACAGGGCTGGTTGAAGGAAACGCTGCAAAGCTACGGCTATATCGAGGTGCAAATCTGGGATGATGACGCACTGCCCAAGGATATCTGCCGGTAGTATTCGCAATCGAAGTCGGAACACACAAAGAAAAGCATCTGCATGATTCGTCGCCATACAGATGCTTTTCTTTTGCGGTAAATTACAGCGTATTCAAATCATAGGGCGTGGTCTGGTACACAAAGTAGTTCAGCCAGTTGGAAAACAGCAGATTGGCGTGCCCCCGCCAGGTCACATTGGGGGCCTTGGTATCGTCGTTGCCGGGGTAATAGTGATCTGGCATAGCGGTGTCCAAACCTGCGTTCTTGTCCCGCAGATACTCGTTTTCCAGCGTTCGGGCGTCATACTCCGCATGGCCGGTGGCGAAAATCTGCTTTCCCTCGGGAGAGGCCATCAGGAACACGCCTGCTTCCTCGGAGGAAGCAAGGATGCTCAATTCCGGCACTGCCTCCACATCCTCCCGCTTGACGGTGGTATAGCGGGAGTGGGGCACCATGAACACCTCGTCAAAGCCACGCAGCAGAATGGCCCGGGGCTTATCCAGCGTGTGGGGATACACACCGAAAAGTTTCTTGGGCAGATCGTACTTTTCAATGCCGTAGTGGTAGTACAGGCCAGCCTGTGCACCCCAGCAGATATGCAGGGTGGAATGCACATGGGTCTTGCTCCACTCCATCATCTCGCACAGTTCCTGCCAGTAGTTGACCTGCTCAAAGGGCAGCTGCTCCACCGGTGCGCCGGTAATGACCATGCCGTCGAAATTCTGGTCCTTCACCTCGTCAAAGGTCTTGTAGAAGGCCATCATGTGCTCCTGGGCGGTATGGGTGGCCTTATGGGTGGAAGTTTGTAAAAGGGTCAGCTCCACCTGCAGGGGCGTATTGCCCAAGAGGCGGGCAAACTGGGTTTCGGTGACAATCTTGGTGGGCATCAGGTTCAAAAGCAGAATCTTCAGTGGACGGATATCCTGCGTGATGGCACGGGTCTCCGTCATCACGAAGATGTTTTCTTCCTCCAGCGTGCGGGTGGCAGGAAGGGCGTTGGGAATTTTGATGGGCATGGATTAACCTCCGATCTGATCCAGCGCCTGCTTGATATCGGCGATGATGTCGTCAATATGCTCAATACCCACGGACATACGCACCAGATCCGGGCCGATACCGGCATCCACCAGTTGCTGATCGGTAAGCTGACGGTGGGTGGTGGAAGCGGGATGCAGCACGCTGGTGCGGGCATCCGCCACGTGCACCACGATGGCAGCCATCTTCAGGCTGTCCATGAAGCGGGTGGCAGCTTCCCGGCCGCCCTTGACACCAAAGGATACCACGCCGGAGGCACCCTTGGACAGGTACTTCTGAGCCAGCGCATAGTCCGGGTTGGAGGGCAGCATGGGATAGTTGACCCAGGAAATGCGGTCATCCGCTTCCAGGAACTGGGCCACTTTCAGAGCGTTTTCGCAGTGGCGGTCCATGCGGACAGCAAGGCTTTCAATGTTGTTGTTCAAAAGGAACATCCCCATGGGGTTAGGGGTGCAGCCAAAGTCCCGCATCAGCTGGACACGGGCCTTGGTGATATAGGCCGCCTTGCCGAACTGCTCGGTGTAGCGCACACCGTGATAGCTTTCATCCGGCTCGCACAGCTCAGGATACTTGCCGTTGTTCCAGTCAAAGTTGCCGCTGTCGATGATCACGCCGCCCACCACGCTGGCATGGCCGTCCAGATACTTGGTGGTGGAATGGGTAACGATATCCGCACCGAACTCAAAGGGACGGCACAGCACGGGAGTGGCAAAGGTGTTGTCCACAATCAGGGGCACATTGTGGCTGTGGGCCAGCTTGGCGTAGGCTTCGATATCCAGCACCGTCAGGGCGGGATTGGCGATGGTCTCGCCAAACACCAGGCGGGTGCGGTCATCGAAGAGGGCTTCCACTTCTTCCTCGGACATTTCCGGGGTGATGAAGCGGGTCTCAATGCCCATGCGCTTCATGGTGACGGCAAACAGGTTCAGCGTGCCGCCGTAAATGGCGGAAGAAGATACGATGTTATCCCCGGCAGAAGCGATATTGAACACCGCCATCAGGGACGCAGCCTGACCGGAGGAGGTGAGCATAGCGCCCACGCCGCCCTCCATGGCAGCCAGCTTTGCTTCCACGCAAGCGGTGGTTGGGTTGGAAATGCGGGTGTACATATGACCATCCGCCGTCAGGTCGAACAGCTGGCCCAGAAACTCGGAGGACTCATACTGATAGGTGGTACTCTGATAAATGGGCAGGATTCGGGGCTGTCCGTTTTCCGGCTTGTAGCCTTCCTGCAGCACTTTGGTCTCGATGTGGGTATTCGCCATGGGTGAACCCCTCCTTGATGTAAAAAATCGGGATATTACCGTATACGATAACAGAAAGATCACCCGCCGTCAATCTGGACAGCAGGTGATCTTCGTTCTTTTTTGGTTTGTCTTTATCCGTTTTTCTCATGGTGAGCTGCCTGCACCAGCGCAATCAGTTCGCGCTCTGCCTCCACTTCCTGCGGGTGAGGATAATTCTTCGCCACTTTATCAAAGGTTTTCAGCTGCTTTTCAGCCATGGTAATATCCTTTTCTGCCAAAAGCGCATAGGCGTAATCGGTGCGGTGGATGAGCAGCTGGCCCTTCATGGTTTTCATAAACTGCTTCTGTTCCCTGTTCATAAGGGTAACTGCCGTTTCTGTCTCATCATTGAGCAAATGCAGGAAAACCCGGTCCACCAGCAGCAGTTTGCGGTACATTCCCGGCAGCTTCTCCATATCGCCATCCAGCATCTCATCCAGCCGGGCAGCACACTCGTCAAAGCGGTGCTCATCCAGCAGACGGTTGGCGCAGAGCACTGCAACAGCGGCGATCAAACTGCTTTGGCGGCTTTCTTCGGAAGGCCAAACGAAGTATTCCTCCGGCATATCCTTGAGACGCACGCCCTGTGAGTTGAGCTTGTTGATCACCAACTGGATACGGAGCGCATTCAGCGCTTCCGGGTTCTTGTTCAATTCCAGCGCATTGCGCCCATCGTTCGCCATTTCGCCAGCAAGCGGCAAGCCGTTGATCAGGGCGTAAATCACACCCACGATGGCAGAAAGCAGCAGCAATGCCCGCCCAACGGAATTGGCGGGGCACAGGAACGCAGCCATCAGACAGACAACGCCCACCAGCAGATTCATCAAGCAGCCGCCCAGATTGTACAGCACATTGGGCATTTTGCCATCCACCATCTCCGGGGGATCCAGCAGACACTGCCCGCCGGTACCGCCGAGACGCATCCAGCGCAGACAATAACCCTGCTCATTTTTCAGCAGCATCAGACTGCCCACCCGGAAGGAAACAAAACGATAGCCTGTCAGCAAGCCAAAGATCAGATGACCGCCTTCATGAAGCACGATATGCAGAAACAGCACCGCATACATACTTACCATCAGGCCGATCCACAGGAGCATGACCTGTCCATCAGTTGCGCCATTGGCAGCGGCAGCATCCATGATCCTGATCATCAACATGGCAAACAGGAAACCGATACCAGCAAAGCACAGCACCATGACCCATTGGAGCCAGTTAGCCTTCTTTTGGGATTTGGCTTGGGTCGTGGATGTCTTTTCGTTGGGAGTGATTTCGTTCAATGCAATTCCTTCTTTTATGAGATATCGTCCGGCAGCAAAGGTCGATCAGGGTTACACTGCCGCCTGTCCCCGACGCTTTTCCCGGCTGAGCCGACGCTCCGCCATAAAGGCAGGCAGCGCTGCCTTGCCTTCCGGCGTAACAGGGCGCACCCACTTGCCGGAATACATATGCAGCTGCATCAGCAAGAAACGGATGGGCTCGTCGATGTAGCAGCAGGCAAACACGGCAAGAAACGGAAGTTTGAAGACCAATCCCGAAAGGCATACGCAGGGCACCACCATCAGGTACATAAACACAATCTCCAGAATGGTGCCCGTAGCAGCATCACCGGCAGAACGATAGGTATCATTCTGAGTCCAGTTGCCCATACGGAACAAGGCCACCATGGAATAAATCAGCAGCATCCCAAAGCACAGGTCAAAGGATTCACCGCTGAGGCTCATGGCATGGAACAGCGGGGTATGGACGGAGATCAGCAGCAGGCAACCCAGCAGAATGAAGCAATCGCACAGCAGCACCACCCGCTTGGCCCGTTCATAAGCCAGTTTCAGATTGCCAGCGCCTACCTGTGTACCCACCAATACAGACGAAGCATTGGAAAAACCGGCAAAGAAACCAATGATAAAGCCTTCCATGGTGCGGAACACCGCCAGACCGGCAATCGCCGCTTCGGACTGACGGCCCAGCACGATGTTCATAATCATGGCACCCACGCCAATGGCCACTTCATTGAGGATGATCGGGAAGCACTTGCGCAGATAGGCCTTCAGACTGTCCAGATTCCAGCGGAAATGGCGGCTGATCCGCAGTAGGTACGGGTGCTTCTGCACCTTGGCCAGCACCAGAATGACAACAACATTCACCGCCGCAGAGCAAACCGTCGCTACTGCTGCGCCCCGGATGCCCAGTGCCGGGAAACCAAAGCGTCCCTCAATCAATAGGAAATTCAGCAGACAGTTGGTAACAACACCGGCAATGCCGCCGTACAGGGGAATGCGCACCTTGTCGGTGGTTCGCAAAAGCGCACTGCACGCCATGGCATACACCTGCAAGGGGTAGGCAAAACCAATAATGCGCAGATACTGCACACCCAGCTGCTGGAGGGAGGTTTTGTCCGTATAGACCTTCATAATGATCTCCGGGAACAGAATCGCCGCCAGACCAAACACAAAGCCCACCAGCATCATAAAGCTCAGGGTGATGCCGTAGGAGCGGTTGATACCCTCATCATCCTTAGCGCCATAATACTGGGCAAAGAACAGCATACCGCCGCCCACAAAGCCCCAGTAGCCGGTGAACATCAGGGAGGAAAACTGGGCGCACAGGCCCACCGCACCCACGGTCAATTCGCCCAGCGGCGCCAGCATCATGGTGTCGATCATGCTGCCGGTGGTGGTGAGCAGGTTCTGCAAAGCCACTGGTATGGCAATCGCCATTACGCTTCTGATAAACTCCCTCCAAGGAAAAGACTCTTTTTTCAAAGCTACAGTACGCATCAAATCATCAGCATTCCTTTGTATAGATTGGATAGTTGCAGCCTTCCCTCATCATGACAGGAATAATGCCAAGAGGCGCAGGCACCGTGACCCGCTGACCACCCTCATAGGCTTCGCCGGTATAGGCATCCACCCAGCGGCAGCCCTTGGGCAGGTAGATTTCCCGGGTTTCAGCACCCGCTTCCATCACAGGAGCAATCAGCAGATCCGGGCCGAACATATAGGCATCCTCTACGTTCCAGCAGTGATCGTCCTGCTGGAAATCATAGAACAGCGGACGCATCACCGGTGCACCGGTTTCGCTGGCATCCCGCATCAGCTGGCGGATGTAGGGGCGCAGACGCTCACGGATGAACAGATAGGGCTTGAGCAGCTCGTATACATCCTCGCCGAAGCTCCACAGCTCGTTGTCCTGACCGCTGGTGAGCTGGCGCACGTTGTTGATGAACTCCACTTCCCGCTCATGCCACGGTGAACGCTCGCCATGCATACGGAACACCGGGCAGAATGCGCCCCACTGGAACCAGCGCACCAGCAATTCCCGGAACGCCGGATCGCTGATATCGCCGCCGATGAAACCGCCGATATCGCTGGTCCACCATGGGATACCCGCCATGGCCATGCTGAGGCCCGCCTGCAGCTGTTCCCGCATGGAGCGGAAGTTTGAATAGATATCGCCGGACCAGGTGAGGGTGGCATATTTCTGGCTGCCAGCCCATGCACAGCGCACAAGGCTCAGGATATCCTTCTCCCCCGCCTCCTTCAGGCCCTCGTAGAAACCCTTGGCATAGCCAACGGGATAGGTATTGGTGCAACTGAGGGCAGGGCCTGCCCAGTAGCGGTAGTTGTCGAAGTCGTAGGGGCCGTACTCCGGCTCGGCTTCGTCCAGCCAGAAGCAGCGGATACCCTTGGTATAGTAGTTTTCCTTGCAACGCTCCCACACAAACTTCTGTGCGCCGGGATGGGTGGCATCGTAGAACACGGTGTTGCCCATCCAGGTCATGTGCAGGTTGCTGCCCCTGTCTGCGCTGACCAAATAGCCCTTGGAGGCCATTTTGCCGAAGTTCTCGCTGCGCTCATCGATGGTGGGCCAGACGGAGACCACCGGCTCAATGCCCATCTCCCGAAGTTCCCGCACCATGCCTTCCGGGTCGGACCAGTCACGGGGCTCAAACTTGAAATCGCCCTGCATGGTCCAGTGGAAAAAGTCCACCACGATCACATCCAACGGCAAACCACGGCGCTTATGCTCACGAGCCACTGCCAGCAGCTCGTCCTGGGTGCGGTAGCGCAGCTTGCACTGCCAATAGCCCATGCCATACTCAGGCATCATGGGCGTACGTCCAGTGGCGAAGGTATACTGCTTTTCGATTTCCGCAGGACTGTCCCCGGCGGTGATGAAATAGTCCAGCTTCTGGGTGCGCTTGGCGGACCACTCGGTTTTGTTGGTGCCGAAGGTGGCGGTGCCGATGGCGGGATTGTTCCACAAGAAGCCGTAACCACGGCTGGACACATAGAAAGGCACGCTGGCCTGAGAGTTGCGGTGGGCAAGTTCCAGCGTTGCGCCCTTCTTGTCCAGATGCCGGTGCTGGTACTGGCCCATGCCGAAAATCTTCTCATCGTCGAAAGCTTCAAAGCGGGCGGCCAGTTCAAAATCGCTGCCGCCCTGTACAGGTTTTAATTCACGGGCATCCACCCGGAGAGGCACACAGTAGCGGTTCAGGCGGTTGCGGTTGCGCCAGTATTCCTCCGTGAGCAGCTCGCCCTTCTGGTTGTAGAAGCTGATCCAGCCCTCATGGGACACCCGGGCTTCAATCTTGCCGTTTTTCAGCGTGGCTTGCGTGCCGGTCATGTGGTACTTGGCAAATTCCTCGGTTTTGTACCAGGGGTCGGTCACATCAATGGTTTCAAAGGTGATTTCCGGCTTGATCTCCGGCATGGGTTCGGTAAGCGCCCAGTCGTTTTCATCCATCTGAGGCTTGGCGGTCATGCGGATGCGCAGAGAATTCTCGCCCCAGGGTTCAATCCAGAGCTGGCTGTTGCCCTGGGCCAACACAAGGCGGTTGCCTTCCTGATACATGTCCATTGTGGTTGCTCCTTTCGTATAGGGCCGTTATTGGGGGTATGATACCATAGCAGACAGCGAAAAACAATACGAAAAAACCGCTGGGAGCAGATGTTGCTTCCAGCGGTTTCAGGTTGATACGTTACGCGTTCACGGAGTCATCCTTCTTGGAAAACAGCTTGCCGATCATCACGAAGCTTTCGGTAAGCACAGTGCCCAGCTTCTTGCCAAAGCTCATGCCAGCATAGGTTTCGTGGGAGGGTTCCAGACGACCGCCGAACTTCTTGTTCTCCAGATCCTGCCACAGAATCGGAATGATGATGATGACCACGCCGATGATATCAGTGATCAGGCCGGGCTCGATCAAAAGCAGGCCGCCAGCCAGGAACAGGATTCGCTGCAACAGGTGCGCATGGCGGGTATAGTAGCCTTCCAGTGCAGCGGCGATGCCCAGCATGCCGAACACAGAAGTGATACCGATCTGCAGGATGTCATACCACTGCGCGCCGATGAAGAGCATCTTGTTGTTGAAAACAAAGATGTACGGCACGATGAAAGCAGCGATAGCCAGCTTGACAGCGTTGAGGCCGGTCTTGAAGGGATCGCTCTTAGCGATGGCGGAACCAGCCATGGCAGCCAGCGCCACCGGCGGGGTGATATCGGCGATGATGCCGAAGTAGAACACGAACAGGTGAGCAGCCAGAATATCACAGCCCACAACCTTCATCACCGTGCCAGCCATAATGGTGGAGGTGATCAGGTAGTTGGCGGTGGTGGGAACGCCCATGCCCAGAATGATGGAAGCCAGCATGGTGAAGATCAGGGTCAGGTACTGGTTGCCGCCAGCCAGCGCAGTCAGGCTGTTGCCCAGCGTCAGGCCAATACCGGTCAGGGTGATCATGCCCACGATGATGCCAGCCATACCACAAGCTACCGCCACGCCCAACACGCTGCGGGAGCCCTTGTCCAGAGAAGCCACGATGTCAATGCCGGTCTGAGCAGCCACATCGCCAGCGATTCTGGCAGCGGAGACCTTCTCCTGACGCTCCTTGCGGGCTGCAATCGCACCGGTGATACCGATGATCAGGTGCCGGATGATATCACAGAGCACACAGGTGGCAATACCCACCAGTGCGGCGAACACGGGGGTGTAGCCCATGGACAGGAACACCACAATCACGATCAGGGGCAGGATCAGATAGCCGCTCTTCTTGATCAGCGGGATGAAGGGAGGCAGATCCTTCTTATCCATACCCACAAGACCATACTTGCGGGCTTCAAACTCAATGATGATGTAGATGCCAACGAAGTACAGGATGGCGGGGATCAAGGCAGCCTTGACCACCTGCATGTAGGGAACGCCGACGGATTCTGCCATCAGGAAGGCAGCAGCACCCATGACCGGGGGCATGATCTGACCGCCGGTGGAAGCGGTGGCCTCAACCGCAGCAGCAAATTCCTTGCGGTAGCCCAGCTTCTTCATCATGGGGATGGTGAAGGAACCGGAACCCACGGTATTGGCAACAGAGCTGCCGGAAACCGTGCCTTCCAGCGCGCTTGCCAAAACAGCCACCTTGGCGGGGCCGCCGCGCTTGTGACCTGCGATGGCGTTGGCAAAGTCGATGAAGAAATTGCCCACTTCGGTGCGCTCCAGGAACGCGCCAAAGAGAACGAACAGATAGATGAACGTAGCGGATGCGCCCAGAGGCGTACCCATGATACCCTCGGTGGTGTACACCAACTGGGTGATAATGCGCTTTACTTTGAAGCCGCGGTGCTGCAAGCCGCCGGGCATGTACTTGCCAAAGTAGGCGTAGAGGATGAACACGCCGGCAACCACCATGATGGGCAGACCCACCACGCGGCGGCAACATTCAAACAGCAGAACGATCAGAATACCGCCAACCCACAGGTCCAGCTGGGTATTCTTATTGATACGGTTCGCCAGCTCCACATGCTGGAGGGCAATATACAGACAAACGCCCATAGCCAGTGCCGACAGGAAAACATCATAGATCGGCAGGGTATTGCGCCGTGCTTTCTTACTGATCGGATAGATAAGGAAAACCAGCATCATCACAAAGCCCAGATGCAAGGGGCGGAGCTGGGTCGCTGCAATGCGACCGGTAAAGGCACTGTAGAGCTGCACAGCAGCAAACAGCAGACTCAGAATGAAGACCAGCCATTTTGCCGGGCCGGACAAATGGCGGGTGACCGATTCACGGTCATATTTTTCCATGATCGCCTGAACCTCGTCATGCACGTTGGCGGGGCTCACATCGGGTTCGACCACGGCGGTGTTGTTGATCTCGCTCAAAAGGATGACCTCCTCTGTCGTTTTTCGTCTGCGGCGCACTTGGGCGCGGCGTGGCGGGGAACATGCGCCGGCTGGCAAAAGCGGACAATGGGTCCTACACAAGTTGAGGCGGCGCACCGCGCCGCCTCAAAAGCTGTGCCCGGGTTGCCCAGCAACCCGGGCCGCATTATGTTAATGATACGATTACTGAGCCGGCAGAGCGTTCACTTCTGCGTAGTAACGGGCAGCGCCGGGATGGAGGGGCAGTTCGCCAACGCCGTTGAAGGCATTCTCCAAGGTGATTTCGGCAGCCTTGGCATGGGTCAGGATGCCTTCCTGCTCGAACATGGCCTTGGTCATGTCGTACACCAGCTGCTCATCCAGATTGTTGGAGCAGACCAGCAGAGCGGTGATGGCGATGCAGTTGGCATCTTCGCTCAGGCCGTAGGTGTCGGCGGGCAGCTTCAGGTTGGTGTAGGTGGGATGAGCGGCGATCAGGGAAGCCACTTCTTCATCGCTCAGGGAGATGAGACGGACACCAACGGTGCTGCTCAGCTCGGTGACGGCGGCATTGGGGATGCCAGCGCAAACGAAAGCGGCGTCGATCTGCTTGTTCTTCAGGCCGTCAGCGCTCTCGGAGAAGCTCAGGTACTGGGCATCGATGTCGTCCAGGGTCAGGCCGGCAGCTTCCAGAACATGCAGGGCGTTGGTGTACACACCAGAGCCGGCAGCACCGATGGAAATGCTCTTGCCCTTGAAGTCGGCGATGGACTGGATGTCGGAGTCAGCGCGGACAACGATCTGCACATACTCGGCATACAGAGCAGAGATGACGGAGAAGCTGGTGATCTGCTCGCCCTCGAAGGAGTCGGTGCCGGTGTAGGCAAAGTAGGAAACGTCGTTCTGGACGGTGCCCAGTTCGGCTTCCTCGCCGTCGATGAGGCGCAGGTTGTCGGCAGAGCCGCCGGTGGCCTGAGCAGAAGCGTTCATATCAGGGATCACGGTGTTGAACAGGTTGGCCAGATCGCCGCCCAGAGGATAGTAGGTACCGCTGGTACCGCCGGTGGCGATGGACAGGAAGGTGGCAGCGCTGGCAGAAGCGGTCATGGCGACCAGCAGCACAACAGCCAGAAGCAGAGAAACGAACTTTTTCATGAGAATTCCTCCAAAGTTGGTAGTCGTTGAAACGCTGACTGCATTATACCATTACGGATGTGAAGAATGGAAGGGCATATACAAGATAAATACATTTCGAAAACCTTCTGCTGTTTTTCTGTTGGTTTTCGTATGCTTCTCCCAGATATCTCAGCAGGAGTCTTTCTTCCTGGCAACGAATATTTTTGTTGTATGCCTGTGTGCATACCGCTGTGAAAACAACCACAAACAAAAGAATGGAGGATTGTTACCGAATGGATCTTTCACTGGCTTATTTCTGGGGCCAGATGACCCAGAACCCGCTGTTGACCATTGCCGTCCTTTTGACGCTGGGCGTTATTCTGGTCAACGGCTGGACGGACGCCCCCAACGCCATCGCCACCTGTGTGGCCACCCGCTGTATGCGGCCCGGCCCCGCCATTTTGATGGCTGCTGTTTTCAATTTTCTGGGCGTTTTCCTCATGAGTATGCTTAACGCCACCGTAGCTGAAACCATCACCAAAATGGTGGATTTCGGCACCAACTCCCACGAAGCTATCGTTGCTTTGAGCGCCGCCCTGTTCGCCATCGTGGTATGGGCCACGCTGGCATGGTATTTCGGCATTCCCACCAGCGAAAGTCACGCCCTGATTGCCGGTCTGACCGGCGGCGCCATCGCATTGCATGGCGGCCTTGGCGGCGTCAATGGCGCTGAATGGGTCAAGGTGCTTTACGGTCTGGTCATTTCCGTGGTGATGGGCTTTGCTTTAGGCTGGATCGTTTGCAAGCTGGTGACGATTCTCTTCCGCAAAGTGCACCGTCAAAAAACGGAAACCTTCTTCAAAGGCGCACAGATCACCGGTGCCGCTGCCATGGCCTTCATGCATGGCGCACAGGATGGTCAGAAGTTTATGGGCGTTATCCTTTTGAGCAATTTCCTTGCTCAAGGCAAGACGCCCGAACCCTGCGCCATCCCTCTGTGGATGATGCTGCTCTGTTCCATCGTCATGGGCGTGGGCACCTCCATCGGCGGTAAGAAGATCATCAAATCCGTAGGCATGGATATGGTCAAGTTGGAAAAGTATCAGGGTTTCTCGGCGGATATCGCCGCTGCCATTTCCCTGTTCTTCTCCTCCACCTTCGGTATTCCCGTTTCCACCACCCACGCCAAAACCACCGCCATCATGGGCGTGGGCGCTGTGAAGCGCCTGTCCGCCATCAACTTCGGCGTGGTAAAGGAAATGGCCATGACCTGGCTGCTCACTTTCCCCGGCTGTGGTCTGATCGGTTTTCTGATGACCAAACTGTTCATGTTCCTGTTCTGATGCAATCCGCTACCCTGTACTTATATATATGAAAGGAAGTTTGAATTATGGCTAACAAAGCTGATCTTTTCTATTTCAATAATTTCGTGGAAGCAGCCGATTGTGCCTGCAAGGGCGCTCACTATCTGGTGGAATGCCTGACCAATTATCAGCCTGATAAAATTGCTGAAATGGTCGATACCATGCACGGCTTTGAACACGCTGGCGACGGCAAGAAGCATGAGATGTCCGCTGCCCTGGCCCGTGCGTTCGTCACCCCCATCGAGCGTGATGACCTAGCCGACATCAGCCAGAACATCGATGAGGTTTCCGATGCGCTGGAAGAAGTGCTGCAGCGCTTCTATGTGGATCAGATCACTTCCGTGCCCGAAGAAGCCATTCAGTTTGCCAATAAGCTGGTGGAAAGCTGCGAGCTGATGAAGCGTATGCTCACCGAGTTTGTCAACTTCAAGAAGCCCGCCAAGCTGCATGAAATGATCGTGCAGATGAACCATGTGGAAGAAGAATGCGACAAGCTGTATCTGGAAGCCACCAAAAATGCCCGCATCCGTTTCACCGATGCCCTGGATGTAATCGCCTGGCGTGAGATTTTCAACCGGATGGAAGAATGCTCCGATGCTTGCGAGCACGTGGGTGATTGTGTGGAAACCGTTGTGATGAAGAACACCTGATGGAGCTGTATGTTTGAAAGGAGATCCGCATGATGAAACAACTGCTTGCCGTTACGCTTGCTATGCTTCTCTGCCTCCCCCTGCTGGCCTGTGCTGAAGAAGTAACTGCCGTTTCCGCCTCTGCCGTGGAACCCGAAGCCAAAGGTCTGCGCATCAGCGAAATCATGGCTTCCAATACCGAAACGCTGGAAGATTCCTTCGGGAACACCGCCGACTGGATTGAACTGCACAACACCACCGACCATCCCATCGACATGACCGGTATGTTCCTGAGCGATTCCAAGAAGGATCTGGAGCGTTACCAGTTCCCGGACGGCTTGGTCATCGAACCGGATGCTTATCTGATTATCTTTGCTTCCGGTCTGAAAAAGAATGTGGCCGATGAGCTGCATACCCCCTTCAAGCTTAAGGCGGATGGCGAGACTATCTACTTGATGCAGGATGGGCTTTCCGTGGATATCGTCACCTATCCCAAGCAAATGAGCGATATCGCTTATGCGCTGGATGAGGAGGGTATGTATTCCTTCACCAGCACCCCCACCCCCGGCGAAGCCAATGAGATCACGCCTGTGGAGGATTGATTCTTTGACAGCTGAACGCATCGGGCCGGTATTCCGAAATGGAATCCGGCCCGATTTGTATTTTCATCGCAGTATTCTGCTCTGCGCTGTCAGCCATAGCGCAAAACGCCCCGGCTTCCGCAATGGAAACCGGGGCGTAATTATTCATTTAGGGGACGGCAATCAGCCCAGCTTGGTGCCGCAGGAGGGGCAGAACTTGCTGCCGGCGGGCACTTCCTGACCGCAACCGGTGCAGAAGGCAGCCTGGGGAGCTTCCTGCTTCTGGCCGCAATTGGGGCAGAACTTGCTGCCAGCAGGCACCATACCGCCGCAACCGGCGCAGGGAGTACCAGCGGGAGCAGCGGGCTGTGCAGGAGCGGCGGGAGCGGCAGGCTGTGCAGCGGGCTGCTGCTGCATCATGCCCATACCCATGGCCTGAGCAAACATATTGCCCATACCCATGCCAGCGCCCATACCCATGCCCATACCGGCCATGCTGTTGGGAGCGGTGGCAGCTTCGCGCATAGCTTCGGCAGCCTGGAACTGGGTGTACTGGTTCAAATCGCCCACAACGCCCATGGAAGTACGGCGGTCGATGGCCTTTTCCACTTCTTCGGGCAGGCTGATGTTTTCAATGTTGAAATCGCTCAGGGTGAGACCCAGAGCCTCTACCTTGGGATTGAGCACCTGCATACAGTACTGGCCCAGCTCCATGTAGTTGGCAGCCAGATCCAGGGCAGCGATCTTGCTCTGGGCGATAGCATCGCTCAGGCCGCTGACCACCATGCTCTTGAGCTGGTTCTCAACGCCTTCCACGGTGAACAGGGCGCTGGTGCCGAACACTTCCTTCATGAAGGTGGCCACATCCTTCACCTTGAAGGAGAAGGAACCGAAAGCACGGATGCGGATCATGCCGAAATCGGTGTCACGCATCATGACAGGATTGGTGGTGCCCCACTTGCGATCCATGAACTGCTTGGTGTTTACAAAGTACAAATCGCTCTTGAAGGGAGAATTGAAGCCAAACTTCCAGCTCTTCAGAGCGGTCAGGATGGGCATATTCTGAGTGGTCAGTTCATAGCGGCCGGGGCCGTACACGTCAGCCAGCTGGCCTTCGTTCACAAAGATGGCAGCCTGACTCTCACGAACGGTCAGCTGAGCGCCCATCATGATTTCCTTGCCATTCATGTCGTACTTGTGCACCATGGTATTGGCAGAGGAATCAGTCCATTCGATTACGTCGATCAATTGACCCTTGATGATGTCCAACAGTCCCATAGTAAAGACTCCTTTCGATTTTCCCGTTGGTATCGTTTATCTGATGTTCAGGATGCGCTGCATTCCCGGGCAAAGGTGCACAAGCCGGGCACGCTCTGCACATCCAGAACCTTCATCCGAAGACCCATGTAGTTTTCCACCTGCTGCGCCACTTCCTCAATGAAGGTACGCACAGCAGCTTCTTCCAGCGCTTCCGCCTGACGGGGATAGCACAGCACCCGTACCTCATCCTGAGACACAACCGCCACATGAACCAGCATATGAGGCTGCTCGCCGCCAAAGAAGTTGCGCAGGGCAACTTCCAGACGGTCGCTGCCGTAGTGCCAGCGGTCGGTCAGGAAGGGATCGTCCTCATCCAGCCCCAGCCGGGCAACGATGCAGGGCACATCTCCCTGTTCCGGGCAGCGCAGCATACGCAGCCGGGCGTTGAGTTCCTTGCGGGTGGGTACCAGCCCGCTGAGCACTGCTTTCAACTGGCGGTCACGGGTGTACTGGAGAGCGTTGTTTTCGTCGTACAGGTCATTGGAATGGTCTGCGCGGATCTGGTTGAGCAAACGATCCAGCAGACGGATGGTTTTCAGCTGTTCTTCCGGATTTTCTTCCACTTCAAAGCGCAGCATGGTGGGGCAATTCTGCTCCACATGAGCGTTCAGATCGGCAAAGGCTTCGCCCGGATCCATGGCGATGGCATCGATATGATGCTTTTCCATGCAGGCAATGGCTTCCTCGGTGGTGGCACGGAGCCGGGGCTGCTTAAAACCCATCACTTCCCAGCCGCTCATGCCCTCAAACATATCCCGGACACTCTGTTTCTCCGTTACGATCAATAACCTGTACACGCTATTTCCTCCGATATAAAATGGATGATACCAGTATCATTATACATTGTCACAAGATAAATTTCAATGGTTAGCCTTGTCAGCTCCGTAATAATTCCGAAGAATCAGGCTGTTGACCCCATTGGGCAGATACCGGTGCAGCCACACTGCCAAATGCTGATCGAATTTTGCCACCCGCAAACGGAAACGCATATGCCTGCGCTGGGCATTGCGCACCACTTTCCGGCCAAGGGCATCCGGCAGGAGACCGCCGCTTTCATCCCGATGGATGGCAGCGCAGGCGCTTTCGTAAGCAGCGTGATAAATGGACTGGTTGTCTTCTGCAGTGGCGTGCAGCCGGGTATGATCGCTGCCGCCCCGATGGTCGCCGGGTTCCACCAGACACACCTGAATGCCGAAACGACGGGTTTCCATGGCAAGGCATTCCGCATAGCCTTCCATGGCGTGCTTGCTGGCGGTGTAGGCGCTTTGGAACGGAATGCCCAGAAGTCCGTTGATGGAGGAAAACAGAATGATCCTGCCGCTGTTTTGCTGACGCATCATCGGCAGCGCATACTGCACCATGCGGGTGGTTCCCACAAAATTGGTTTCCATCACACGGCTGTACTCCTCGCAGGAGGTATGCTCACAGGAACCCAGCACCAACACAGCGGCAGCGCAAACCAGCGCATCCACACGGCCTGAGATTGCCATGGCCTTCTCGGCAAAGGTTTTGCAGCTCTCCGGGCTGGTCACATCCAGGGGCAAACGGACAAAGTTCTCTTCATCCGAAGTATTCTCTGCAAAGGAACGGGCGCCGCCGATCACCAGCCAGCCAGCATCGGCAAATGCTTGAGCCGTTGCCTTTCCCAAGCCGCTGGAAGCGCCGGTCACCCAGACCGTTTTTTTCTCCTGCATCCTTCGTCTCTCCTCATTCTTCGGCGTATGCCTGTCATGGATTCCATACCAGCCTATTATACCGTTTTCGGCAATTTTGTGCAACGTTTTCGCAAAAGATGGTGCGTCCTGTATCCAATAAACACACATTGACATTCCGCCGCAAACTGGCTATGATACAGGTAACAGCGTAATTCAATCGCATACGCCTTGCATTTTGCAGACAAACAGGAGGATTCTGTCCATGAAACTCAATTATAAGCGTACCATTCTGGTAGGTATGGCTTTCCTGTCCATCAGCGCCTTCTGGCAGCTGTATGACAATGTGGTTCCCCTGATTCTGAAGAACACTTTCCAGATGCGGGATGATATTTCCGGCGTGATCATGGCGCTGGACAACATTCTGGCGCTGTTCCTGCTGCCGCTTTTCGGCAAGCTGTCCGACAAGGTATCCACCCCGCTGGGCAAGCGCCGTCCCTTCATCTTTTTCGGCACTGCCTGCGCCGTGGTGCTGATGAACCTGCTGCCGGTGATGGAGCACAAAATGGCTTTGCTGCCCTTCATCATTCTGCTGGGACTTTTGCTCATCGCCATGGGCACTTACCGTTCCCCCGCCGTTGCGCTGATGCCTGATGTAACGCCCAAGCCCCTCCGCTCCAAGGGCAATGCCATCATCAACCTGATGGGTGCCCTGGGCGGCGTATTTACGCTGGCTGTGACGGGGATGCTGGTGGGAACCCAGGCGGACGGGCGGCCTGATTATCAGCCGCTGTTCATCGCCGTATCGCTGCTGATGGTAGTGGCTGTGCTGATTCTGCTCTTCTTCGTCAAGGAGAACAAGCTGGCCGCCGAAGCCCGCCGGATCAATGACGAACTGGATGCAAGCAGCAATGATGAGGCTGCCCAGGCATCCGCCGAGAGCGCCGGGGCGCTGCCCGCGGACAAGCGCCGCAGTCTGATGCTGATCCTTTTCTCCGTTTTCTTCTGGTTCATGGGCTACAATGCCGTCACCACCTCCTTTACCAAGTATGTTTCCGTTCGTTGGAACTACGATCTGGCGGCCGCTTCCCAGTGCCTGATGATCGGCACGGTGGCTGCGGTGCTCAGCTACCTGCCGGTAGGTTTCCTGTCCTCCCGTTTCGGTCGCAAGCGTGTGATTCAGGTCGGCGTGGTGGTGCTGGCTGCGGCCTTTGCTGCCGCTGCCTTCTTCCCCACCTTCAATGCTGCCGTGTACGTGGTTTTTGCCATGGTGGGCATCGCCTGGGCCATGATCAATGTGAACTCCTACCCCATGGTGGTGGAGATCAGCAAAAGCGGCGATGTGGGCAAGTATACCGGTTATTACTACACCTTCTCCATGGCGGCCCAGATCGTCACGCCCATCCTCAGCGGCATTCTGTTGCAGCACGTGGGCTATCATACCCTGATGCCCTACGCAGCCATCATGGTGGCGGTTTCCTTTGTGACCATCAGCCTCAGCCGCCATGGCGACAACAAGCCCCAGCTGCCCGATGACAAGCTGGAGCTCTTCAACGATCCCGACTGACAGGAGATGAAAAGCCATGGGATTCCTTTGGATTGCAGCCATTCTGCTGCTGGTGGCAGGTCTTTATCTGCTGCTGATCGCTCCCTGTGACCATCATCCGGATGCCTCCCAATTGGAAGGCTGGCTCTATGCCCACCGTGGGCTGCATGATGGCAACGTGAAGGTGCCGGAAAACAGTCTGCAGGCCTTCCGGTTGGCAGTGGAGAACGGCTATGGAATGGAACTGGATGTACAGCTGACCGCCGACCATCAGCTGGTGGTTTTTCACGACAAAACCCTGAAACGGGTCTGCGGCGTGGATCGGGTGCTGCATACCCTGACCTACGATGAATTGCAGCTCTATCCCCTGCCGGACGGTTCCACCATTCCGCTGTTTTCACAGGTGCTTTCGCTGGTGAACGGCCGCACGCCGCTGATTGTGGAAGTGAAGTATCACGGTAATGTGACAGCCATTGCCAAAGCCACCCATGAAGCCCTGAAGGACTACCATGGCCCTTACTGTGTGGAATCCTTTCATCCTGTAGCCATGCGTTATTTCCGTCAGAATGCGCCTGACATTCTCCGTGGTCAGCTGGCCTACGGCGGCAAATGGAAAAAAGAGGACAATTCCCTGCCTTTGCACTTCCTTTTGAAGCATCTGCTGGTCAACTGCATCTCCCGGCCGCATTTCGTTGCGTATTCTGTGCCCACCGATCATACTCTGGCCATGTGGCTGATGAAGAACCTTTTCCATCCCTTGCTGGCAGCGTGGACCATCCGTGAGCAGATCGTTCTGGAGGATTGTCAGGAAGACTATGACTTCCCCATATTTGAACTGTTTACCCCGGAAAGAGACGAAGAAGACTGATGATGAACGCTCGTGAAAGGCGGTCGATTCCCTTGAAACGTATTGTAGCGCTGCTGCTGTGCTTTGCGCTGTGCCTGACGATTCCCCTTTCCTCCCTGGCGGAGCTTTCCTATCTGATTGCGGACAGCGATTCCCGCAAGCTGACAGAAGACGAGCTGTGGCAATGGGACTATGAATCTCTGGGATACATCCTCAATGAGATCTTTGCCCGGCATGGCTACAACTTTATTCCCGGCGAGAAATACGACTACTATTTCCGCTGTATGCCCTGGTACACGCCCAACGCCGACCCGGACAATCAGGCCGCCTGCTATCCCAAACTCAACAGCGTGGAATGGTACAACGAGCAGCAGGTCAAAGCCGTGCGCCGGCAGATGCGGGAAAGTGGCAATTACAACCTCGGCGGCAAATCGGTATGGGATTATTTCTCCTCCGGCTTTGATACCCTGCAAGGGTTTGAATACATCCAGCTGAAAGCGGGACAGAAGCTGCCGGTTTACTCTGCTCCCAGCCGTTCCTCCTGGCAGGGTGCCAATGGCAAAGCAAAGGTGAGCACCAACGGCAATGTATGGGCTGCCGGTTGGGAAAACGGGTGGATGCTGATCATGTACGAAACCAATAACGGCTCTGTGCGGGTCGGTTATGTGGATGCAGGCGATATCAGGGGGGATATTCCGGAAAACCGCCGCCTCACATATGAGTACCAACCCGCCACTGTTCACACCCGCTGCACCCTGACGGATGACCCAGCCCGCACCAATTCTGCCATTGTGATTCTTCAGCCCGGACAGACCGTCACCTATCTGAGCAGCTATTTCAACTCCTGTCCCTGGGATTATGTGGAGACCATCGCAGAAGGAAAAACCGTCCGTGGCTTCGTTCCGGCTGGATGCCTGGATATCAGCGGACAGACGGATGCCATTGGTAAGTGAATGTCTGAGCGTGATCAAGCGTCAAAATACGTACTTTTTTTGCCTTTTTCAAAAACAGCTTGAAGAGGCAAAAAAATATTGGTATAATTATTTCTTGTTATACAATCAATTGTTTTCTTTTGGGAGGATGCTGCCATTATGGATACCAATATTCGCATTTGCATGTTCGGGGGGTTCAACCTCTATATTAACAACGACTGCAAGAATACCTGTATCCTGAAATCCAAGAAGGGTATGTCGCTTTTGCAGTATCTGATTCTCAAATACGATACCGTCGTACCCAATTATCGTCTCATTGAGCTGCTGTGGCCCAACGAGGAAAGCAGCAACCCCGAAAATGCGCTGAAAACGTTGGTCAGCCGCTTCCGTGCGCTGCTCAACCAGTGCCACGAAGGTCTCGGCAGCTGCATTGAAGCCAGCCGTGGCGGCTACCGCTTTGTGCTGCTGCCCGGCATGAGCGTGGATGTGTTCGAGTTCGAAGAGATTTGCCACAAGCTGCACAATGTGCATGAATTAACCCCTGAAAATCGTGCACTCTATCAGCGGGCAATCACCCTGCATTCCGGCGACCTGCTTTCCACCGCCGAACAGGATGAGTGGGTGGTCAGCGCCAGCGTTGGCATCCATGGCAAGTACATGAAGCTGGTGTACGAGTATCTGGATTTCCTCAAGGAAACCGAAGAATACAACGATATCATCCAGACCTGCCGCTTTGCACTGGAAACCGACGCCTTCGATGAGCGGCTGCATCTGGAACTGATGAACGCACTGGTAAAAACCAACCGCAACAACGAAGCGTTGATGCAGTACAAGCACGTTACCAATCTGCATTTCCGTTATCTGGGCGTAAAGCCCCCGGAAGGTATTCAGCAGTTTTACAAGCAGATCATTCAGGCCGGCAGCAGTCTGGAGATGAACCTGGACAGTATGCGGGCAGAACTGCAGGAATACGGCGATGTACACGGCGCTTTCGAGTGCGAATATGCGGTTTTCCGTGAGATTTACAACCTGCAGATGCGCAACCTGGAACGGTTCGGCACCAATATGTATCTGGCCATGATCATGGTCAGCAGCATGGATGGCGAGCCCATTGATCCCCTGCGTCTGGATGACATTATGAAGGGGCTTGCTGAAATTCTCAAGGAACGGCTGCGCAAGGGCGATACCTTCACCCACTTCAGCCCGTCCCAGTTTGCCTTGCTTTTGCCCACTGTCACCGACGAAACCAGCCATATGGTCATCGAGCGCATCAAGCGTTTCTTCTACCAGCGCTATCCCAACAGCAACGTGATGTTCAGCTATCGCGTCGGCCCGCTCAATCCGTCCAATCCTGCGCCGGTTGAAGGTGAAAATGCAGCCACCCGCAAAAAGAAAGGTTCTGCTGCCAAGGCACCGGCGCATACAGTAAAATGACAACAACAGGAGGAATGTAAATGGCTATTCTGCACGCTTCCGCCACGAACTTTGACGCCGAAGTACTCCAGTGTCCCCAGACCGTTCTGGTGGATTTTTACGCCGACTGGTGCGGCCCCTGCAAAATGCTGACCCCTGTCATCGATGAAATCGCCGCAGAGCATCCCGATGTAAAGGTTGTGAAGCTCAACGTGGACCATGCTCCCGAAATTGCCTCCCGGTACGGCGTGATGAGCATCCCCACGCTGATTGTTTTCAAAGGCGGCCAGCCGGCCAATCAATCCGTTGGGTACACGGGCAAACAGGGCATTGTTGAAATGCTTTGATTTCAAAACACAAAAGCGCCGCAGCGATCTGCTGAGGCGCTTTTTCTTACCATGCAGGCAAACAAAAGCAGGCTTACATTTTGCAAGCCTGCTTTTGTTCAGGGTACATCATCAGTCCTGAGCCTTCATTTCGGCCAAGCACTTCTCGCACACGCGCTTTCCCTTGAAAAGCGTGACATTTCGTGCATCATTGCAAAAAATACAGCCGGGCTGATATTTCTTGAGGATGATCTCGTCGCCTTCGGTGAAGATCTCGAGGGTATCCTTAATTTCGATGCCCATAGTCTTACGCAGTTCAATCGGGATAACCACGCGGCCCAGATTGTCCAGTTTCCGAACCACACCTGTGGATTTCATCTATGCCGCCTCCTGTTCTTATAGCATATCAAGAAATCAGACATGAGTATCATAAATGAAAATTGCACAACTGTCAATGCACAATACGGCAACTAATGCGCCCTGTTTACATATTATTTGGTGTATGAAATCCAACAAAAATCGAACTTTTTCGACGTGCACAGGAGGTAAAAATGTTTTTTCAGTTTCTTTGGTTCACAATGATCGGCAGCGCGCTCCTGTGGGCCATGCTCACCGGGCAAAGCAGTGTGATTCTCCCAGCTGCGCTGGAAAGCGCTGCAAATGCCATACAAATTTCATTGCAATTGCTGGCAGGTTATCTGTTTTTCTGCGGAATGATCGCTATCGTAAGCAAAATACGTCTTCAGGAATCATTTTGCCGCGTTTTCCAGCCTGTGCTATGCCGATTGCTGGGAAAGAAAACAAACAGCGCTGCTTTGGAAGCGGTTGGCATGAATCTGTCAGCCAATCTGCTGGGGCTTGGCAATGCTGCTACCCCCTACGGCATGAAGGCAGCGCAACTGCTGGATGGAGCTGCTGGCGGCGGCAACCGGCATGGGCTGTATATGCTGCTGATCATCAACGCCACCAGCATTCAGCTGTTGCCCACCACCGTACTCACACTGCGCATTGGCGCCGGTTCCGCCGATCCCAATGCGATTGTGCTGCCATCGCTGGCAGCAACAGCGGTTTCCACCGGAGTGGGTGTTCTTTTGGGACTGCTTTGCCGCAAAATGATGGAGGCGAAGGATGCTGCATGAGTTGTTATGGCCCCTGTTGCTGCTTTCGCTGCTGGGCGGCGCCATGTGGAAGCGCCTGCCGGTCTACGATCTGTTTGTGGAAGGCGCCAAGGATGGCATAAACGTAGCGGTACAGATACTGCCCAATCTGGCTGCAATGCTGATTGCCGTCACCCTGATGGAGCGAACCGGACTGATCGCTGCCCTGTGCCGCCTGAGTGAACCGCTGCTTTCCCTGATGGGCTTGCCCGAAGAAGTGGCCCCGCTGGTGGCGGTACGGCCACTGAGCGGCTCGGCAGCGCTGGCCGTACTGGAGCGCATCCTGAACCAGTACGGCCCGGACAGCCGCATCGGGCTCGTTGCTTCCACTGCCATGGGTTCCAGCGAAACCATATTTTATACCATCTGCGTTTACCTGAGCGGCTGCAAGGACCGCCGCACCGGCTACGCCATCCCCTGCGCCCTTGCGGGAATGTTTGCGGGACTTTGGGTATGCGGGCTTTTCTTCCGTTGACAATCGGCAAAAATCGGGTATAATAACCGAGTACATACATTGCGCTGTGAATGAGAGAGTACCCGTATGAGACCGGCAAAAGAGAGCTGCGGTTGGTGAAAAGCAGCCCGGATGGCAGCGGCGAACATGGCTCGGGAGCGCTTTTGCCCGATAGGTAGGGCAAAACGGCAGGCACCGTTACTCGCCATCAAAGCAACAAACCAGGGTGGTACCGCGGAAATTCTCCGCCCCTTTCCGTTTCATTACGAAGCGGAGAAGGGCGGTTTTTCTTTCGTCAATACACAAAAGAGATCATTCCACCATGGAGAACTTCAAGGAGGGAACCCCAATGGCTGAAAAATTCTACATCACAACCCCCATCTATTACCCCAGCGGCAATATGCACATCGGTCACACCTATACCACCGTGGCCGCCGATACCATGACCCGCTTCAAGCGCCTGACCGGCCATGATGCCTATTTCCTGACCGGTACGGACGAACACGGCCAGAAGATCGAAGAAAAGGCCGCTGAGGCTGGCGTAACGCCCAAGGAATTCGTGGACAAGATCGTTGCCGAAACCAAGAAGCTGTGGGAGTTGATGAACATCCAGTACGATGACTTCATCCGCACCACCGACGAGCGCCATGAGAAGATCGTGCAGAAGATCTTCCGTCAGTTCTACGAGCAGGGCGACATCTACAAGAGCGAGTACGAAGGTATGTACTGCACCCCCTGCGAATCCTTCTGGACCGCCTCCCAGCTGGTGGAAAAGAACGGCGAAAAGGTCTGTCCTGACTGCGGCCGTCCCTGCAAGCCCACCAAGGAAGAAAGCTACTTCTTCCGGATGAGCAAGTATCAGGATTGGCTGATCGACTATATCGAGACCCATCCGGATTTCATCCAGCCCGCCGCCCGTGCCAACGAAATGCTGAACAACTTCCTGCGCCCCGGCCTGCAGGATCTCTGCGTCAGCCGCACCAGCTTCAAGTGGGGCGTGCCTGTTGATTTTGACGACAAACACGTAGTCTACGTGTGGATTGACGCTCTGAGCAACTACATCACCGCTCTGGGCTACGGCACCGATCACGACGAGCTGATGCAGAAGTACTGGCCTGCCAATGTGCATCTGGTGGGTAAGGAAATTGTGCGCTTCCATACCATTTACTGGCCCATCATGCTGCACGCTCTGGGTCTGCCCCTGCCCAAGCAGGTATTCGGCCACGGCTGGCTGCTCTTTGGCGGCGACAAGATGGCCAAATCCAAGGGCAATGTGCAGTATGCCCAGCCTGTGGTGGCCTGCTATGGCTGCGATGCCCTGCGCTACTACCTGATGCGTGAAATGCCCTTCGGCGCAGACGGCAACTACACCAACGAAGCCTTCCTCAACCGTATGAACGCCGATCTGGCCAACGACCTGGGCAACCTGGTCAGCCGCACGGTTGCCATGCTGGAGAAGTATTTCGACGGCGTGCTGCCCGCCTGGACCAATGCCGTGGACGAAGAACTGGACAAGCCCCTGCATGAGCATTGCCAGGCTTTGCCCTCCCTTGTGGAAGCGCAGATGGACAAGCTGCAGTTCAGCCAGGCGCTGACCGAGATTTGGAAGGTGATCGGCGAGTGCAACAAGTACATCGACCTGACCCAGCCCTGGGTGCTGGGCAAGGATCCCGAGAAAAAGGATCGCCTTGCCAATGTGCTGCTGACCCTGGCCGAATGCGTCCGTTATGTGGCTGTGCTGATCTATCCCTTCATGCCCACCACTCCTGAGCGCATCTTCGCACAGCTGGGCGTTGAAGAGGAAGCACTGACGACCTGGGAATCCCTGCAAACCTTCGGACAGCTGCCCGCCGGCATCAAGGTGTGCAAAGGCGAAGCCCTGTTCCCCCGCATCGATGTGAAGAAGGAACTGGAGATTCTCAGTCCCGCCGAAGCCCCCAAGGCAGAAGCCAAAGCTGAGAAGAAAGCGGAAAAGAAGGCCGAAAAGAAGCATGAGGAGCCGGAGTATCCCGCTGAGATCAACATTGACACCTTCTTCCAGTCCAAGATTCAGGTGGGCCGTGTGCTGGAATGCACGAATGTGCCCAAGTCCAAGAAGCTGCTGCAATTCCGCCTGTCCTTCGGCAAGGATGGCGAGCGCACCATTCTCTCCGGCATCGCTCAGTACTATCCCAACCCGGAAGAACTGGTGGGCCGCCAGATCGTTGCCATCACCAACCTGAAGCCCCGCATGATGATGGGCATCGAAAGCCACGGCATGATCCTGTCCGCTGTGGACGGAAACGGCAACCTGCGTCTGGTCTCCGTGGGCGAGGGCGTTGAGGACGGTGCCATCGTCGGATGATGGAACTGTTTGATTCCCATTGCCATCTGGAGGATGAACGCTTTCAAGGTGAGGTACAGGATGTGCTGGGTCGCATGGCAGAAGTGGGCGTGACCCGCTGCATCCTGGCCTCCAGCGATATGCCCACCGGCACCAAGATCGTAGCGCTTGCGGATCAATATCCGCAGGTCTACGGCATGGTAGGCTTTCATCCCCATGAGGCTTCCCAGTTCCGGGAGGAAGACCTGTCGCAGATGGCGCAATGGTTGAAAAAACCGAAAATTGTCGGCGTGGGCGAGATCGGTCTGGATTACTACTACGACCACTCCCCCCGGGATGTGCAGCGGCAGGTGCTGGAGCGCCAGCTGGACTTTGCTCTGGAACAACAGGTACCGGTAGCTTTCCACATCCGGGATGCCCATGGCGATACACTGGACATGCTGAGCCACCGCAAAGGCCGCTTGCCGGAAGGCGTGCTGCACTGCTTCAGCGGCAGTCTGGAATGTGCCCGGCAGTATCTGGACATGGGGTTCTACCTGTCCTTTGCTGGCCCGGTCACCTTCAAAAACGCCGCCAAGCTACAGGAGGTAGCCAAGTACTGCCCCACCGACCGGCTGCTGGTGGAAACCGACAGCCCGTACCTTGCGCCCGTTCCCCTGCGGGGCCAGCGCAACGAACCTGCCAATGTGCGCTACGTGGCGCAGATGGTGGCAGAGCTGAAAGGCATGGACGCTGAAGAACTGGCCCGGAAAGCCTTTGAAAACACCTGCCGCCTGTACCGCATCCCCATGAAAAACGAGGTAGGCTGATCATGTGTGAGACCATGAAAAACACCATCACCGTACGCCCCATGCAGCCGAATGATCTGCCCGCTGCCGCCGCCATCTGGAATCAAGTGGTGGAGGACGGCATCGCTTTCCCCCAAATGGAAACGCTGGATCTGTCTGCTGCTGAGACCTTCTTTGGGCAGCAGGATCTCACTGCCGTAGCGGAGCTGGATGGCAAGGTGGTCGGCCTGTACATCCTGCACCCCAACAATGTAGGCCGTTGCGGGCACATCTGCAATGCCAGCTATGCCGTTGACCGCAGCATGCGGGGCCATGGCATCGGCAAGGCGCTGGTGAGCGACTGTCTGCGTCAGGGCAAGAAATTGGGCTACCGGGTATTGCAGTTCAATGCGGTGGTGGCGACCAATACCACCGCCCGCAAGCTGTACGAGAAGCTGGGCTTCCAGCAGCTGGGTACCATTCCCGGCGGTTTCCTGATGCCGGACGGACATTACGAAGACATTTGTCCCTATTATCATGAATTGTGAGGAATCCCATGACAATCCGAAAGACGACCCTGGCGGATATGGACCAGCTGATGGCGCTGTTTGCCAACGCACGCCAGTTCATGGCGGATCACGGCAACGCTGCCCAGTGGTGGGGCGGTTATCCCACCCGGGAGATGATCGAAGGCGACATTGACCGCGGGCAGAGCTATGTATGCGAGGAAGACGGCCACATCTATGCCAGTTTTGTAATGATGACTGGCGACGAACCCACCTATCAGGTGATCGAAGGGGCATGGAAGAACAATCTGCCTTACGCCACCCTGCACCGCATCGCTTCCTCCGGCGAGAAGCGCGGCATGGTGGATCTGATTGTGGAATATGCCTATCAGCAGCATGGCAACCTGCGGGGCGACACCCACCAGCTGAACGTTCCCATGCAAAAAGCCTTTGAGCGCAATGGTTTCCTTCGCTGCGGCACCATCTGGGTAGCGGACGGTAGCCCCCGCATCGCCTACCACAAAACCGAGAAAGTCGAGGAATGAGCATGCTGCCAAAGCTGATTGTGATCGCCGGTACCAACGCCTCCGGCAAAAGCGATCTGGGCGTGAAACTGGCGAAAAAGTACGGCGGCGAGATCGTCTCTGCCGACTCCCGGCAGGTATTCCGCAAGCTGGATCTGGGCAGCGGCAAAATCACGCCGGAAGAAATGCAGGGGGTTCCCCATCATCTGCTGGACATCTGTGACCCGGGCGACTTTTTCTCCATGGCGGATTTTCAGCGGCTGGCTTATGAGGCCATCGATAATATCATTGCCCGTGGCAAGCCCGCTTTTCTGGTGGGTGGTACCGGTCTGTATGTAGATTCCGTTGCGGACGGCTATGTGCTCAGCAACAAGATGCCGGATCTGGCCTACCGGGCCAAACTGGAAGAGATGAGCACCGAAGCCCTCTACCGGATGCTGATGGAACAACGGCCCGACTGCGATGTGGAACGCCGCAACCGCAACCGGGTGATGCGCCTGTTGGAAAAGCTCCACGACGGCGACGATGTAATCCCCTCCAAGGAACCCCGCTATGATGTGCTGCGCCTTGGGGTTACATGGCCCCGGGAGATCCTGTGCCAGCGCATTGACGAACGCATGACCCGCCGCTTTGCGGAAGGTATGCTGGAGGAAGTGCAGGCCTTGCTGTATGAAGGCGTCTCCCCCACCTTCCTTTTGAAACTGGGGCTGGAATACCGCATCATCACCCAGTACCTGACCGGTGTAATCGACACCCGGGAAGAGTTGGAAACGCTGCTGGGCACCTCCATCAAGCAATTTGCCAAGCGGCAGATGACCTGGTTCCGGCGCAATGAAACCATCCATTGGCTGGATATGCAGGCCGCTCCCTTTACTGAAGCCTGCGGGCTGATCGATCCATTTCTGGCCTGAATCAATGGAACAGCCAACTCAGAGCCTGTGATATGTAACTATCGCACAGGCTCTGAGTTTTGTTTTTCTTTGACAGAAATCCGGATCAATGCTATACTACATACAGAGAAAAAACAGAAAACGAGGTGATCATTTTGCTGTGGGAGCGCATAGCAGAAGCACTTCTGGAAGATAGCGACAGCATTCTTTATGTAACCAGAATGGACAACAATCAATTGCTGTATATCAACAAGCAGGCCAAACTGGACATCGGATTGCCGGAGGATGACACATCCTACGAAGGCCAACTATGCCATAAATTGCTGTACGGCTTTGATGAACCCTGCAAACACTGCAAACGCAGCGTCATCAACCATCAGGACTTTTACCGCTGGAATTTCTTTCACGAAGGCCGCGGCGTGCATTATTGGGTGAAGGACAAGATCATCACAGTGGCAGGCGTGGACTGCCATATGGAAATGGCGATGCAGATTACCGAACAGCTGCAGAACGAACGAAAAGTCCGCCGGGAGCTGGATAAAGAACGGGTGCTTCTGCAATGCGTCAAAACCCTGGAATCCACGCTGGATACGCAGGGTGCCATGGATAATCTTCTGGAGATTGTCGCCCGGTATTTCAACGGTGATCGGGCATACCTGTTTGAGTTTGACTATGTGAAACAGGTAACCAACAATACCTATGAATGGGCCGCTGAAGGTGTGGAGAAGGAGATCGATATTCTCCAGAACGTTCCTCTGAGCGTAATTCAGACATGGATTGATGCCTTTGCCGCTGTGGGCAGTTTCTATATTTCCGATCTGGATGAGAATGTGGATCGGGAATCCGATACCTATCGTATTCTTGAAATGCAGGGCATTCACAGCCTGATCGCAGTACCGCTGGAGAAGGACGGACACATCATCGGTTTCTTCGGTGTGGATAATCCCCGCAAAAACTATGATGATATTTCCCTTCTGTCCTCCGTGAGCTTTTTCATTCTGAATGCGCTGGACAAGCGTGCCTATCGTGCCATGCTGGAACGGCTCAGTTACGAGGATGGCCTGACCGGTCTGTTTAACCGTCACCGGTTCAATTTATCCATTGAGGAACTCACCCGCCACGTACCGCCTCAGCTGGCAGTGGTATACATGGATTTGAACAACCTGAAAACCACCAACGACACCTTCGGGCACGATGCGGGAGATATGCTGATACAGACCGCTGCCGATATCATCCGGGAAACCTTTGGCGAGCATACGTTCCGCATCGGCGGAGACGAATTTGTTGCCATGCTGACCCATGTGGACGAGGAAGCGTTGAAGGAACTGATCAACCGCATGAACGAAACCATGGAGCAGCAGGGGGCCAATGTCTCCACTGGTTACAGCTACCGCAGCGGCAACGTGAACGTGATCAAACAAACAGACGAAGCGGACAGCGCCATGTATGCAGAAAAACAGTTGTACCGCAGGCTGCATGGGAAGAAATGAGCACCTGTTATCCAGAGGAAATGACCAATGCACTTTGAGAAAGCTGTTTTATCCGATATTCCAGCCCTGACAGACCTGCGAATTGCCTATCTGCAAGAAGATTTGGGTGCTATTGCGGAAGATACTCTGCATTCGATCGGGGCAGCATTGCCGGTCTATTTCGAAAAGCATTTGAATAATGATCTGATGGCATTTGTAGCCCGGGAGGGCGGCACCATCATTTCCTGTGCCTTTCTGTTGATCGTGGAAAAACCCATGAGTCCGGCTTTCATCACTGGAAAAACCGCAACGGTGATGAATGTGTACACAATGCCGGAGCACCGGCACAAGGGTTATGCCAGAAAACTGATGACGCTACTATTGAAGGATGCAAAAGCGCTTGATGTCAGCATTGTCGAACTGAAAGCGACAGAGGACGGCTATCCCCTCTATCGTTCCCTTGGTTTTGAAGAAGCTGTAGCCAAGTATCATTCGATGAGGCTTGTGCTCGGGTAGCAATCGTTTTCCGATTTTCTCAAATTTTCTTTCCCAACCCGTTGACATCAGAGGCGACTTGTGCTACAATTCCATATTGTTAGCGGCCTCGTAGAGGTTCCCCCCAAGGGCGTGCGCCTGTAGCTCAGCCGGATAGAGCAACGGCCTTCTAAGCCGTGGGTCAGGGGTTCGAATCCCTTCAGGCGCGCCAGCTATGGTGGATATAGTTCAGTGGTAGAGCGCCAGATTGTGGCTCTGGAAGTCGTGGGTTCGAACCCCACTATCCACCCCACTTACCTTGGGGTATCGCCAAGTGGTAAGGCACGGGACTTTGACTCCCGCATTCGTAGGTTCAAATCCTGCTACCCCAGCCATTTGCGATAAGCCAAACAAAAGACCGGAATCGAAAGGTTCCGGTCTTTTGTTTGGTGTTTCTCTTTATCCTTTTGGGATAGTCAAAGGGCAGCGCCTGTGCATCGGCGCTGCCCTTTCTGGTTTCCCATTGTCGAACACAACTTACCCGATAACGGTATAGCCCTGATCCTCCACCGTCTTCTTCAGCAGCGCATCGTCCACGGGCGCATTCAGGGTAATGACCGCCGTACCTGTTTCATGGCTGACAACAGCCTCCACCACCTGGGGCAGCTCCTCCAGCACCTTCTTCACACAGCCGGAGCAGTGACCGCACATCATCCCTTCGATTTTCATGGTCTTTTCCATTGGTTCAACCTCCTTGGCAGGTTTGATCTTTCTATCCTTCCTTGCGCTGTGGATGTCGATCAGATTCAACCGCAACGCATTGGATACCACACAGAAGCTGCTGAGGCTCATGGCCGCAGCACCGAACATGGGATTCAGCTTCCAGCCCAGCAGACCGATAAAGACGCCCGCTGCCAGCGGAATCCCGATCACATTATAGCAGAACGCCCAGAACAGGTTTTGGCGGATATTGCGCAACGTAGCCCGGCTGAGACGTATGGCAGCCGTCACATCGCTGAGGCGGCTGTTCATCAGCACCACATCAGCCGCATCGATGGCTACATCCGTGCCTGCGCCGATGGCAATGCCCATATCCGCACGGGTCAAAGCAGGAGCATCATTGATGCCATTCCCCACCATAGCCACCTGGCCGCTGGCTTGCAGATGGCGAACCACCGCTTCCTTGCCCTGCGGCAGCACATCGGCAATCACCTCATCCACGCCAGCCTGCCGCCCGATGGCTTCAGCCGTGCGACAATTGTCCCCGGTGAGCATCACCACACGGATGCCCATATTCTTCATTTCCGCAACCGCCTGCTGACTGTCAGGCTTCAGGGTATCCGCCACAGCGATGATGCCCAGCAGCTGTTCATCCCGGCTGAAAAACAGCGGTGTCTTGCCCTGAGCGGCCAGTTCATCCGCCGCAGTACGAATCTGAGTGTCCATCCGTGCATACTGGCTCAAATAAGCGAAATTGCCGCCCCTGAGCGTGCTTTCGCCAAGGCGGGCCGTCAAGCCGTTGCCGGATACCGCCTGAAAGCCTTCCACCGCAACAGGAGACAGGCCTTTTTCCCTGCCGTGGCTGATGATGGCCTTTGCCAGCGGATGCTCGCTTTTGGCTTCCAATGCGTAGGCAACGCCCAGAAGTTCCTCTGCAGAAACACCGTCAACAGGCTGAACATCCGTCACCTGCGGGGAGCCATTGGTCAGGGTGCCTGTCTTATCCAGCACCACAATCTGGCTCTTTCCCGTTGTTTCCAGCGAAGCTGCTGTTTTGAACAGGATGCCGTTTTGAGCACCCACGCCATTGCCCACCATAATGGCTACCGGGGTTGCCAGTCCCAGCGCACAGGGACAACTGATCACCAGCACGGAAATCCCCCGGGCAAGGGCAAAACCAATGGTTTCTCCACAAAGCAGCCAACCCAGCACTGTAATGGCTGCAATCGTCAGCACCACCGGCACAAACACGCCGGACACCTTATCCGCAATCTTGGCAATGGGCGCCTTGGTGGCCGCTGCATCGCTGACCATGCGGATAATCTGGGAGAGGGTGGTATCCTGCCCCACACGGGTAGCACGGCAGCGCAGATAGCCGCTCTGGTTGGTGGTGGCAGCGGAGACGGTACTGCCGACTGCTTTATCCACCGGGATGCTTTCGCCGGTGAGGGCGGATTCATCCACGGCGCTGTCCCCCTCCAGCACCTGGCCGTCCACTGGGATGTGCTCCCCGGGACGAACCACGAATACATCCCCGGTCCTGACCTGCTCAATGGGCGTTTCGATCTCCTGACCATCCACCAGCAAAATGGCGGTTTTGGGCGAGAGCTTCATCAGGCTTTTCAGTGCATCGGTGGTCTTGCCCTTGGAGCGGGCTTCCAGCATTTTGCCCACCGTGATCAGGGTCAGAATCATGGCAGCGGATTCGAAATAGAATTCATGGAGATAATGGGCAGCGTGCGCCGCATCCCCGGCTGCCTGTGCACCCGTCATGGCGAACAGGGCATATACGCTGTACCCGAAGGATGCCGCTGAACCCATGGCCACCAGCGTATCCATATTGGGTGCGCCTTTCACCAGCCCTTTGAAACCGCTGATGAAAAATTTCTGGTTAATGACCATCACAACGGCAGAGAGCAACAGCTGCAAAAGCCCCACCGCAACGGGATTTCCCTCAAAGAAAGCAGGCAGAGGCCAGTTCCACATGGTATGTCCCATGGAAACATACATCAGCGCCATCAGAAAGCCCAGTGAGGCAATCAGTCGGCGTTTCAGTTTGGGCGTTTCATGGTCCACAAGGGCATCTGCATCCGCCTGTGAAGCGGCTGTGCTGCTTTCCGCTGCTGCGCTGCCTTTGACGCTGGCACCATATCCAGCAGCCTCTACAGCAGCGATGACAGCCGTCTCACTGGCAGTACCTTCCACGCCCATGCTGCCCATCAGCAGACTGACCGAGCAGGCAGTGACCCCATCCAACGCAGAGACCGCCTTTTCCACACGGGCGCTGCACGCTGCGCAGCTCATGCCCGTTACATTGTATTGTTTCATGCTGTCAGCCCCTTATTTCATCAATTTTTGCAGAGTGGCCACCAGTTCTTCCACCGTATCCTCCTGCCCGGCGAGGATGTCCTCCTTCACGCAGGTACGGATATGATTGCCCAGCAATTCCTTGCTGAACGCATTCAAGGCGGCGTTGGCAGCGGATACCTGCATCAGAATATCAATACAGTAGGCATCCTTCTCCAGCATACCCCGGATGCCGCGAATCTGTCCCTCGATGCGGTTGAGACGGTGAATGAGCTTGTCATACTCCTGAGGCGTACGCTGTTTGGTTTCATGGCAATGCTTGCAGGGCATGGGCTGTCACTTCCTTTGGGTGGATCGGTGAATTAGATGGTTGATTTCATCATTATAATATACCCCCATGGGGTATATGTCAAGTTGAAGAAAAAGGAAACCTGCACGCAGTTATGCAGGTTTCCGCAGATCGTTATCTTTTCCAATGGCTCCATCGAACTGCCTCCGTATACCCGATTTTCTTGTAGAACGGATCCCCGCCGCCGGTCATGTACGCTGCCCCCAGCGCACCCATCCGCTGATAATGCCGGGTCAGGGCAGCCTCTGCCAGCCCCTTGTGCCGGTGCTGTGGTACGGTGCACAAAGGTTCCATATAGGCCAGTTTGTTCTCCGGCACCCAACACATACCGGAATAGCACACATATTCTCCGGCTTCATCAGCAATGATGACCTCATACTCGTAGGTGGAATGAGGCGGCGGCGCCATCATGCTGCTGATGATGCCCCGATAGGACTTGACCGGGTTCCAGTCAGTGCCCGGATCCTCACCATCCCAATTTTCAAAGGGACCCTTATCCTCATGGTTGAATCCCTTCCAGGTGCAGGCGCCCAGCTTGACCGGATCCACATCCTCAGCCTCCACAAAGTGATAGCCTTCCGGCAGAGGACGGCTCAGCTTCGTTTTTGAAAAGTCCAGCAGCATATCGTCGTAGGCGTAGGCTTCTGCATAACCCAACTTTTGAGCGGCCTCCATCAGTGCAGTCTGACCGGGAAAAAAGACAAATTCCTTCTCGCCAGGTTTGCCGGGCATGGTGCTGTCGGCATAGGCAATCATCTCATCTGCAAGAAACTCATAGCCGTCCAGCAGGCTGAAAAACACATGAGTAACCGGGCTTTCGTAGTAGACAAAACCCACCGGTTTGCCATCCTCCAGCCAGAAGCGGTTCAGATAAGTCAGGCTGGTATCCATCCATGAGGAGCTGAGTGCATACTCAAAAAACGGCGCTGGCATACCCTTGGCAAAGCAGGGGACATAGTTTCGGATCAGCAGATCCCACGCCAGCTGATTATCGCTGAGAATTTGAAAATTCTTGGTGGTAATTGCCATTGCAGGTATTCTCCTTGTTCTGATTGTTCTTTATTCATTCCAGCCCAGACAGTTCCCGCACCACCTGCCCGGCGATGATGAGTCCCATCACAGAGGGCACAAAGGAAGTGCTGCCCGGCGTTTGCCGCTTGCCGGGAGCCATCTCTCCGGCGGTTTCGTCCGCCAGCGGGGTCAGGGCCGGTTCGGTGGAATAACACACTTTCAGGTGATCAATGCCCCGCTTGCGCAGTTCCTGACGCATCACCCGGGCCAACCGGCACACGCTGGTTTTGCTGATATCCGTCACCACCAGCTTAGTGGGATCCAGCTTGTTGCCTGCCCCCATGGCGCTGATGAGTTTCACCCCCAGCCGGTGGCAACGCACCGCCAACTCCAGCTTGGCAGACACGGTATCAATGGCATCGATCACATAGTCATACCGGGACAGATCCACCTGATCGGCGTTTTCCGGCAGATAAAAAAGCTGCCGGGCTTCAATTCTTACATCCGGGTTAATGGACATAAGCCGCTGCTTCATAGCCTCGGTTTTGGGCATTCCGAGGGTTTGCTGCGTAGCGATCAACTGACGGTTCAGATTGGTCAGGCTCACTTCGTCGTTATCAAACAGATCCAGCGCTCCTATGCCGCTACGGCAAAGGCCTTCCGCTGCATGGCCCCCCACGCCGCCCAGGCCGAATACCGCCACATGGCTTCCCGCCAGCTTCTCCATGGCCTCTGCGCCCAGCAATAGCCGGGTTCTGTCAAACATACCTTCCATGCGCCGTCATCCTTTCGCTTCCAGTCCTGTTGCAGGCATTATACCATATTGAGCCATTCCACGCCATCCAGCAGAGGAATTTCACACCGGCCAGCACCAACCAATTCACAGGACGCAACATTGCCTTTTTTGTCGATTTGTTGTACAATTAGCACATTCTTGATAGGAAAGGCGCTGGGTGAAGTGTTGGAGATCATCGTTAACCCCGCAGCCGGCAACGGCCGCGCCAAAGTGATTGCTCAGGAAGCATCCGCTTATCTGACAGAGAAGGGCATTCCCTTCCAACTGGTCTATACCGAACAGCCCGATCATGCCACCGAACTGGCCCGGGATGCTGCTGCCCGCGGTGTGGAAACCGTCGTTGCCATGGGCGGTGACGGCACCATTACCGAGGTGGCCCGTGGCCTTGCCCACACCAATACGGCGCTGGGCATCGTACCCTCCGGCACCGGCAACGATTTTATCAAAGCCATCGGCATTCCCAAGGATTGGCGCCGTGCGCTGGATTTCATCCTGACCCATCCCGCCCGTCCGGTGAATACCGGCACCATGAATGATCGCTTCTTCATGAATGCCTGCGGTGCAGGCTTTGATGTGATGGTGCTGGACTATTCCATTGAGGCCAAGAAGCATTGCAGCGGTATCTGGCCCTATTTCTATGGCATCATCCGTGCCATCAAGAACTACAAACCCTTCCGGATGCGGGTGGAAATCGGCGACGATCAGGTGATGGAAGGCGACTATATGCTGTGTTCCATCGCCAACGGAAAGTACATCGGCGGCGGTATTCCCATTGCCAAGCAAGCGGATGTGACCGATGGCCTGTTGGATATTCTGGTGGTGGATGCCGTGCCACGGTGGAAGATTCCCTTCTACCTGCCCGCCATCATGCTGGGGCTCCTGCCCAGCCGCAAGCCTGCCCATCTGTACAAGGCCGACAAGTGCCGCCTGTCCTCTCCGGGGATGCGCCTGAACCTGGACGGCGAAGTGCTGCCCATTGACGACACCTCCTTCACGCTGGAAACCGACGCTTTGAAGGTTCATTGGTGAGGATTGTAAAATTTCCATGAATCTGCTGATTTTCCCCTCTTTTTCTTCTGTTTATGCTATACTGAATCCGAAAACATGACGAACAGAAAGGATGCTTTGCAATGGCAAACCTGACCGACAAAATCAAGTCCACTTGGTACAAGTGCATTGAGACCCTTGGCCAAAGCGCTGCCAACATGGCCGACAACGCCAAGCAGAAGCTCAACGAGATCAACATGGAAGCCCGCCGTAAGGAAGTGGTGGCCGACCTGCCCAACCGTCTTTTGCAAATGTGGAAGGACGGCGTGGAGCTGCCCGAGGAACTCAGCGATGTACTATCTGAGCTGAATGGTCTGGAGGAAGAACTGGCTGCTTTCCGTGCCGCTCGTCTGGCCAAGAAGATGAAGCCCGCCATCACCGATGGCAGCGATGCAGAGCCTGTGGCAGCGGAAACCGCAGCAGAAGCTGCTGAAGAAGTCACGGATGAGACCACTGCCGAAGAAGCTGCTGCCGAAGCCACGGAAGAAACCGTTACCATCGTTTTTGACGAGGAAGAAGCCGCTCCCGAAGCCGTGGCACCCGCTCAGGAAGAATCCTCCGCCGAGGAAAGCAACACCTCTGAAGAAGGCGAAAAGCCCAATGACAACCCCGTTGCATTCGAATTCTAAACTGCGTTTTTCAGCCGCAACGCCTACTCCTGCGTTGCGGCTGTTTTGTGCAAACAGCGGCACTCTACCATACGCAGGTTGCATTTCCCCCTGCGCTCCATTATGCTGTATCCATCAAAGATCAACCAGGGAGGAACCGCTATGAGCACCTTTGTTACCGGCGATACCATTCGTATGCTCAGAGAAAAAGCCGGACTGACCCAGAAACAGCTTGCCGATCAGCTTTGTCTCAGTGATAAAACCATCTCCAAATGGGAGACCAACCGGGGACTGCCCGATATCACCCTGATCAACCCTCTGGCAGCCACCTTGGGCGTATCGGTATCGGAGCTGCTGTCCGGCCAGTGTATGCAGAACAAGAACCGCAGCGGAAACCTGTTGCGCAGCAAGTTCTATGTATGCCCTGTGTGCGGCAATATCATTCATGCCATGGGCGAGGGGGCGTTCAGCTGCTGCGGCATCGTTCTGCCGCCGCTGGAGGCAGAGCCGGAGGATGATGAGCATCGCTTCCGGATTGAGAACGTGGAGAATGAACATTTCATTACCATGGCCCACCCCATGACCAAGGAACATTCCCTGAGTTTTCTGGCATGGGTTACCGGCGACCGGCTGACGCTGGTGAAATGGTATCCGGAAGGCAACGCCGAAACCCGCATCCAACTGCGGGGGCGGGGCATCCTGTACGCATACTGCAACCGGCACGGGCTGTATATGCGGCGTGTGTAATACCAAGGGGCTATTGTAGAGCGAATCTGCAACAGCCCCTTTATTTTTTTATTCTCGTTTTCCAGCAAAATCCAGAACAATCTGTGCAATCTTCTCACTGCCGATGATATAGCTGCCATGCCCTTCCCCGGGTAGGATATGCAGCTTTGCGCCGGGAATCTGCCGGGTCACTTCTTCCAGATGTTTGGGGCTGATCATATCCCGGCTGCCACCGGTAATCAGCACCGGGCAGGTGATGCGTGCAAGCTGGTCGGGTGATATATCCGGCTCAGTGAGCATCAGCTGGAACAGCGGCGAGCGATTGAAGCGGTACATGAGGCGGAACAGCATCCGCCAGAATGGCTTGATTCCCTCCGGGCGGGTGTTGACACCGCAGGCGATTACACCGCCCAGCAAGTCGGGATACTGGCTGGCCAGCAGCAAGCCCAGAATCCCGCCATCGCTGAAGCCGCACAGAATGGGCTTTTCCAGCGAAAGCCCGGTGATGAACTGATGTACATCCTCTGCCATATCCTGATAATGATATACATCCACCGGGAAGCTCTGCCCATGGCCCCGGCTGTCCAGTGCGTAGACCCGGAAGTGATCTTTCAACACCGCCACCGCTTTATCAAAAATGCTGTGATCCTCGCCGTTGCCATGTATCAACAAAAGCGGCTGCCCCTGCCCTGTCACTTCATAAAACAATGCTCCATCCGAAGTCAAAAACGCCATCGTCGTCTCCCCTTTTCTTTTGCACAGTATACCGGATAGCCGACCATTTTGCAATCTTGCAGCATTCGTTCTTTCGTGATAAGATCATGGCAGAATCATTGCAGCTCAAGGGCTGAAGGAGGATAACCATGGCGACCTTACACCTGATTTGCGGTACCATATCCAGCGGCAAAACCACCTACGCCCGCCGGATGATGGCACAGAAACCCGCATTGCTGCTCTCCGTGGATGAAGTGACGCTGGCGCTTTCCAGTGTGATTCCCCCGGAAAACCACGATTTGACCACGCCGCTGGTGAAAACCTGGCTGATGGAAAAAGCCAAAGAGGCGCTGGCCGCTGATCTGGATGTGATTTTCGACTGGGGCTTCTGGAAAAAGACAGACCGGGAGGAAATGGAAAGTACCCTGACCAGCGAAAAGATCAACCATGTTTGGCACTACATTGATATTTCCGAGAGCCGCTGGAATGCGCAGATCGCCCAGCGGAATGCCGCTGTTCAGCGGGGCGAAACCTCCGCCTACTTTGTGGATGAAGGTCTGAAAGCCAAGTGCGTATCCTGGTTTGAGCCTCCTTGCCGGGAGGAAATCGACGTGTGGTATGTACCGGATGAAGAATAAGGAGCACAAAGCGCAGGAAACCCAACGCAAAATGGGGTTCCTGCGCTTTTCCTGTTTTCAGAATCCTACCGCCAGTTGCGGCCAATGCGCAGAAACGCTTCCACCAAGCCCGGCATCCCGACGCTTTGCGCTGCCACCGCAGGCACTTTGGCAATCACCTGCCCATTGAGCAAAACCCGCACCATCCCAATGGTCTGCCCTTCGGAAACAGGGGCTTCCACCTGCTGGGGCAGTTCCACTTCCAAGGCCAGCTGCTTTTCCTGTCCGGCTTTGAGCAGCATACTCACGCCGCTGCCCACAGCTGCCTCCACCTGCTCCGCCATGCCCAGATGCACCGGCGCATATTTCCCCAGCAAATCGCCTTTATTGAGCAGATGGATGCGCCGATACCCGGCAAAGCCATAGTCCAGCATCGCCCGGGCTTCATCGAAGCGGGTCTGGCTGTTGGGCACCCCCAGCACAATGGCGATCAGCCGCATCTCATCCTTCTGCGCAGTGGCAGCAAGGCAGTATCGGGAATCATCTGCGGAGCCGGTTTTCAGGCCGTCGCAGCCTTCGTAGAAGCGCACCAACCGGTTGGTATTGGTCAGATCGGTGGTTCGTCCGCTGGGATGGGTCAGGGTATCCATCCAGACGGCAGCATGGTCGAAATACATGGGATGGCGGCAAATTTCACAGGCAAGCAGCGCCACATCCCGGGCTGTGGTATGCTGCCCATCCACCGGCAGACCGGTGGCATTGACATAGCAGGTGTTGGTCATGCCCAGTTCCTGCGCCCGTTGGTTCATCAAAACAGCAAAGTCCGCTTCCGTGCCTGCCATGTGCTCCGCCAGAGCAACAGCAGCATCGTTGGCGCTGGCAATGATGGTGGCATGGAGAAGATCTTTCAGGGGATAAGCGGCCCCTGCATCCAACAACGCCTGGGAGCCGATCTGTCCGGCGGCATTCTGGCTC
Organism: Clostridia bacterium; assembly: GCA_017501255.1. GTDB lineage: Bacteria > Bacillota > Clostridia > Christensenellales > Aristaeellaceae > Limiplasma. The sequence goes on from JAFVXE010000061.1 coordinate 147,192, forward strand.
ACGGTCACCTTGTCCTCCAAGGAAAGCCGTCCCGCTTCCAACTCCTCCATGCAAAGCAGCAGGGTCATCAGCTTGGTCACGCTGGCAACAGGCCGCTGTTCATCCGCATTCTTTTCGTAAATGACCGTCCCGGTTTCCTCTTCCAGAAGCATCGCACTGGCGGCGGTCAGTTCCACCGGAATTCCATCCTCCATGGGAGCCTGAGCAGCGGATGCCCCCACACTGCCCCAAGCCGCAACCAGTGCAAGCAGCCACGCTGCCAGCCTTTTGATTCCTTCACTCTTCCCCATACAAAACGCTCCTTCCATGGCCGTCCTTTTGTGGACAGCATACGCACGGAAGGAGCGAAATAGGACGTTTACGTCTGCTTCTATGAGCAAAAAAGAATTACAGCTTGGCGATGATACCATCCACCAGAGAGCGGAAAACATCCCGCACCCGGATGCCGGTTTCCATCACTTCAATGTGGCTCAGGGGCTGATCCAGCATACCGGCGGCCATATTGGTGATGCAGCTGATACCCAGCACGTTGATGCCGCAATGACGGGCAACGATGGTTTCCGGCACGGTGGACATACCCACGGCATCAGCGCCCAGAATACGGGTCATGCGGATTTCAGCAGGGGTTTCGTAGGTGGGGCCGTTGAGCCAGCAGTAAACGCCCCGCTTCAGGTCGATCTTCAGCTCGGCAGCCACATCCATAGCCAGCTTCTTCAGTTCCACATCATAGGCATGGGTCATATCCGGGAAACGCAGACCGAAATCGCCCAGATTGGGGCCGGTCAGCGGATTCTTGCCGGACAGGTTGATGAAATCGTCAATCAGCATCAGGTCGCCGGGGGTGAAGTCGTAATTCACGCCGCCTGCGGCATTGGTAACGATCAGGGTCTTCACGCCCAGCAGCTTCATCACACGGATGGGCAGGGTCACCTCGTCCATGCCATAGCCTTCGTAGGAATGGAAACGGCCCTGCATCATGCAAACCCGCTTGCCGTGAAGGGTTCCGCAGTACCAGCGGCCTTCATGGCCGGGAGCAGTGGAGATCGGGAAGCCGGGAATGCCTTCGTAGGAAACGCTGGTAGCGTCATCCAGGGCGTTGACATAATCGCCCAGACCGCTGCCCAGAATGACGCCGATTTCCGCTTCGCCGCAGCGTTCACGCAGCATTTTGGCAGCCCGATGGATCTTTTTCATGGTCAATTCAACACTCATGGGTATCTCTCCTTTGAATGAAATGTTTATTTCCCGGACAGTCACGGTATTGCGCCCGTACTGTCTTATGAAAGCTGGTTCAGGAAGCTTTCCGCTCCAAAACGTTCCTCAAGCCCGAAGTTTTCCGCAATGGTGGCAGCAATGTCCGCATAGGTTTGGCGGGTGCCAATGCTGCTGCGTCCCTGCATTCCCTGATGGTAGCACAGAATGGGAATGTATTCGCGGGTATGATCGGTGCCGGTATGGGCCGGATCACAGCCATGGTCGGCTGTCAGAATCAGCAGATCATCCTCGCCCATAGCAGCTTTGATCTCTGCCAGACGCTCATCGAAATAACGCAGCGCATCCGCATAGCCCTTTACATCCCGGCGATGACCATAGGAGGAGTCGAAATCCACCAGATTGACAAAGAGCAGACCGGTAAAATCCTGCTGCATAGCTTCCAGCGTGGCATCGATGCAGGCGGGATTGCCAGCCGCATGATTGCTCTTGGCAAGACCCCGCATACAGAAGATATCCTCAATTTTGCCAATGCCCATGGTGAACAGGCCTTTTTCGCTCATGGCATCCAGCAGGGTGCGGCCCACAGGTTCCAGCGAAAAGTCCCGGCGGTTGCCGGTGCGCACGAAAGCGCCCTTTTCCTTGCCCACAAAGGGACGGGCGATGACCCTGCCCACTGCATGATCGCCACTCAGAATAGCACGGGCTTTTTCACACATTTCGTAGAGCTTTTCCGGGGGATACAGTTCCTCATGGCAGGCAATCTGGAACACGCTGTCGCCGGAGGTGTACACAATGGGATAGCCCGTGCGGATGTGCTCCTCGCCCAGTTCATCCAGAATGGCGGTTCCGCTGGCAGGACGATTGCCCAACGTTTTGGTGCCGATGGCTGCTTCAAACGCGTCCATCACTTCCGGCGGGAAGCCTTCCGGGTACAGGGGGAAGGGCTTTTGCAGCCGGATGCCCATCAGTTCCCAGTGGCCGGTGGTGGTATCCTTACCGGCAGAAGCCTCCAGCGAACGCCCATAGACGCCTGCGCCTTCCGTGGGCACAGGATAGCCAAGGCCTTCAATGCAGCCCAGACCCATAGCCTCCATCAACGGCAGGCTGGGGGCTTGCTGTTCGTAGATATGTCCAAGGGTGTTGGAACCAGCGTCGCCATAGGCTGCCGCATCGGGCAAAGCACCTGCACCCACGCTGTCCAGAACAATCAGAATGACACGTTTTTTCAAGGGTTTCCCTCCTTTATCGGGTCATGATTCCAAATCGCGCTTTCGATTTTGCTTGCGGCGTTCACCAGCTGCAAAATCTGCTTTTTCCTTTTCCGTTTCCAAAAGGAGCCGTGGCACACGGGTGGGCTGACCGTCCTCATCCAAAGCCACCATGGTCAGATAGGCCCGATTGACCAACGCCCGCTGTTTGTTGCGTTCAGGGCGTTCCACAAAGGTTTCCACGCAGATTTCCATACTGGTGTTGCCCACATAGGTCACCCGGCCGCAAAGGGTAACAATATCATTGAGGCTGGCGGGTTTGAGAAAGGACAGATGATCCACTGCAGCGGTCAGCACTTCCCGGTCGGCGTGCCTGCGGGCCACCACTGCCGCCACCACATCAATCCACTGCATCAGAAGCCCGCCAAACAGCCGAAAGCTGCTGTTCACATCGCCGGGCATCACGATGTGCACCTGTTCGGTACGACTGTCAGATACCCGTTTTTCACTGGTTCGAATCACAATGAAACCTCCTTGCCATCCACCCGGATTTTTACGCTGTCCGCCATCTGCACCTGCCCTGCCTTGGCAAGCAGCGCCCGGTGGCGGGCATCCACCAGACGGCGATCCAGCAGCCAGTGGAACAACAGATGCTTCTTGGGCATGGGATGCAAAGCGAACAAGTCGCTGTAGCGGTCATACAGCCGCTGGATCAGCGCTTCTTCCGTCAGGCTGCGGCCTACTTCCACATCAAACTGGCTCATACTCTCCACTTCCCGGCCAATGAGCCCCAAACGGTGCACCGGCGCAACAATGAAGGACGCATCCGGCTCGCCGTCCACCAGCGCCAGATGGATACGGTCATCCATCAGGGGCGAAAAATCCGGCTGCACATCCGGACAGATGGGATAGTGAAGCATATCCATATTGATCCACGCCACATGGGTATAGCTGGGGTTTTCGATGGCGGTTTTACGCATCAAAAGCCACTTGCTGCGCCCCAGATGATCCTTCTCGGACATCTTTCGCTGGAGATATTCTCTTGGCAGCACCGCCCTCTCCGGATAGCTGCGGGCATTGGTGCACAGACCCCGCAGATACCGCTCGCACCTGCCGCCGGTGTACAGCGTCAGCGGCAGATGCCGCAGGGCGTTGAGATAGGTAAAGCGCAGCAGGTAGACTTCATCGGGCTTTGCCTTGTCCGGCAAATCGATGAAGGCAGAGATCAGATGGGGAACGTCCGGTTCTTCCTGACTGCGCAGAAGCGAACGGATACGCCCCTTGATCGCCATTCCTGCGGGCAATTTCTGCTCATAGGTTTCCGAGCCCACATACAGCCCCAGATCAAAACGGATGGACAATGCGCCGGGTTCCTTGCAAAAACCAGCCAGCTGTTCAAAGCGGGCCACAGAAGGCACCCGCATCATTTCCTGACCGGGACGTTTCAGCCAGCGCATGGGCAATGGTTTTACCGGCCAGAGCACAGGCCTGTCCAGCGCATAAACAGGCACATTGGTTACATGAGCTGCCAAACTCAAGGTTTCCCATTCCAGTTCCATTTTTGCAAGCAGCGACACCCGGCCAAACAGCAGCGCCGGATCTGCCACCATTGTGCGCACAGGGGCTGCACTGCTGACAATGGGCAAACCCCGTTCAATCTGCACCCTGCCATCATCCAGCCGCCGGGAAAAAGCGGGCAGATAGGCCTGCGGTTCCAATCCCTCGCTGGCATAGCCCATAGCACCAGTCATCAGGGCATGGTATTCCACTTTGGCAAAACGGCCGAGCAATTCCTTGTCCCACATGGCAGAAAAATCGTACTCGCCCATCAGGGACAGAAAAAAGCTCTCATCCGTTACCAAATCAGCGATAGCTGCCAGCTTGCCGGTGTCCTCATAAAACAGAAGAGCATTTTGCGGCAGTTCGGCGTTTTCCTCCGCCTCGGGAGAAAGCGCCTGTTGCAGATCTTTTGGCAACGCAAAACGAAGCGCCACCGGCGCCGATGCCTGATCATATGCTGCAAGAACCGTACGGCGGGCAGCTTCGGCATTTTCCAGACCATTGAGCATGACCAGAATATGGCTTACCGGCATCTGCCCGCACCTCCTTTTTTTACTATTATAAAAGGCAATTTCCGCTCCGTCAAGATTGACACCCCACCCATTATCCTGTAAGATGACGGTAGACCTTATTCCTCGCCCGCAACCAAGGAGGGATCGCATTTGCATATTTTGATCACAGAACCTGCCGGGTTTTTCGGCTGCAATCTGCTGGCCCATCTGGAACAGGCTTTGCCGGAAAGTGGCCATGTGCTGCATCCGCTTGAGGTGACTGCTGCCAGCGATATCATTGCACAAAATGCAGCCACCGCCGATTTTGTCTTTCATCTGACGGACGCAGCCCCGGACTTTACCGCCGCTTTGCTGGCTGAATTAGCCGATGCAAAGAAACCTCCCGTTTTGTTTGCTGCGCCCGAGAAAATATCCCATGAAGCGCTGCTCAGTTACAGTCAGCGCACCGGTGCGCCTGTCTACCTCTATTGCCTGCCCCATCCTTTTGGCAAGTGGAGCCTGCCCCATCTGAATCCCGTTGCCAACCTGTGCAACCGCCTGAGCCAAGGGCTGCCTCCCGGGGACTTTGACCCGGAAGGCGAACTCCAACTGACGTACATTGATGACATCATTGCCGCCTGGCTTCGGGTACTGGACGAGCAGCCGAAGGACACTCCTCCCCTCTGCACGGTAGAGCCCATCTACACCATCAAAATGGGCGAGCTGGTTGCCCGGCTCACTTCCTATGGCCGGATGCGGGACCGGCTGGATGTGCCGGACCAGTCCGACCCCTTGACCAGCAAGCTGTACGCTACGTATCTCAGCTTCCTGCCGGTGTACGACTTTGCCCGTATGCCAGAGGTTCATGCCGACAACCGGGGTTCCTTCACGGAGCTGATGCATTTCGGCGGTTATGGTCAGATAAGCCTGAATGTATCCAAACCCGGCATCGTCAAGGGTGAACACTGGCACCATACCAAGCACGAGAAATTCATCGTCATTCAGGGGGAAGGCGTCATTCGGCTGCGCAAGCCCGGCAATCCTACATTGCTCACCTATAAGGTAAGCGGGGAAACCCGCACGGTGGTGGACATCCCGCCAGGGTATGCCCACAACATCGAAAACGTTGGCGATACCGACCTGCTCACTCTGATGTGGATCAATGAGCGCTTTGATCCCGCTGCTCCGCCGGATGCCTGCCCCATGCCGGTATCCCCTCAGGGATAACCTTTGGGCTATTCAGCCCTCATTTGTCACTTTCAGACAACTTTGGCGACATTTGATGGTCTGATATTGGTTTTTTACAGCATAAGTCATGACAATTCCAACCGGCTATGCTATGATAGTTGCGTCGACAAAAGGATGATTCCTGAAATGTATTCCAAACCCATCCATGATAAAGGAGGAAACACAATGTTCCGTAAGATTCTGGCTTCTGTTCTTTGCCTGATGCTGGCGCTGGCGATGCCGCTGACCTCTTTGGCTGCCACCGATATCGCCTTGAAGATCGTCCCCGGCGCTGAACTGGCCGCTACCGATGAAAGCATCAAGACCATTTTTGACAACCTGTTCCTGCGTCTCATCGTGGAAGACGAAAGCGGCCTTCTGGCCATCGAGTCCGACAAGGGCGAGATTCTCAGCGCCGGTATCCGTGCTGACGAGCAGGGTTTCTACGTTGCCAGCGCTCTGCTGGGCGACCGGGTGCTGTACTTCTCCGCTGAAGAAGTATCCGCTTTCATGATCGAAATGATGCGCCAGAGCGGCGCTGACGAAGCCACCATTGCTCAGATGGAGCAGAGCCTGGCTCAGTTGTCCGGTCAGCCCGCCATCAATGCCGCTGCTGGTTCTCCCATCAACGGCATGATGTTTGACGACGATGCCCTGGAAAACATGACCGCCGAGGAACTCTATGCCAATGATCCTGCCATGCTCCAGTTTGTCAAGAACATGGAAGAGAAGATGGTGGTAACCGAGGGCGAATTCACCGACGCTGCCTACAACACCGCCACCACCAAGACCGAACTGGTGATGACCAGCGAAGACATGATGCTGATCTTCGACAGCGAAATGGTCAAGGAAATGTACGGTTCCATGGCGCAGAGCACCGGCATGACCGCTGAAGAGCTGCTTGCCACTGTGAAGGATGTGTTCAGCCAGCTGGACATGACCTATAACATCGTTGCCTACACCAATGGCGATGACCTGTGCGCTATGCAGCTGGATATGGTCATGAAGGGCGATGTGACCATGGAAGTGACCGATACCACCGGTAAGACTTCCACCGATACCGCCACCTTTGATATGACCATGGATCTGGATATGAATGTGCTGACCACCGGCGATGTGGAGAACATGAACATCGTTACCACCATGGTGGACAACACCCAGTCCCAGACCGTCGGTTTTGTTGCCAACATTGCTGAGAACGATGCCGCTGACACCGTTGCCTTCGACGGCAACCTGACCGAAGGCGAGCAGACCGTAATGCTCTTCCAGGGCGCCTTTGCTGAAGGCGAAGATGATGCCATCAACGGCTGGATCGGCATTCTGGCGGACAACCAGCAGGTCACCTTCACCCTGACCGGCAAGGAAACCAACGATGTGTATGACGCTCTGGTGTCCATTTACACCCGTGGCGATTCCACCGCCATCGTGGAGCCCACCTGGTCCGACAGCGCCATCATTTCCTTCGCTGTGCGTGTGCAGGAAACCCAGACTCCTGCTCTGCTGAACGCCCTGAACAACGCCACCCCCGAAACTTCCGTGCAGTTGCTCCAGATGGATCAGGATGCGCTGAACAATGAGATCAACGCCATCTCCGGCGATGCCATGGGCGCACTGTTCACCGGTCTGGGCAACCTGCCCTCCGATCTGTTCAGCATGGTGATGAACCTGATCCCCATGCAGTAAACAGTTATCCAGCTCATTCTCATCGGCGCAGCAGTATCATCTGCTGCGCCGATTCTTAACATTGGAGGTATATCCATGCGAATCGGCATTCTTTGCGCCGGGGATCGGGAAGTCGTTCCCTTTCTGGAGGTTCTCAACGAAGATCAAAAAACAGAAAAAGCCATGCTGACCTTTCACGAGGGAACCATCGGCGGCGTGGATGTGGTCACGTTGTATTGCGGCGTGTGCAAAGTGAACGCCGCCATCGCTGCACAGATCCTGATCGACACCTTTGGAGTGGATCTGATCATCAATGCGGGCACCGCAGGCGGCATGAACCCGGAACTTTCCATTCTGGATGTGGTCATCTCCACCGAAGTGGCCTATCACGATGTTGCGCCTCATATTCTGACGGAGTTCCATCCATGGATGGAAAATGCGTTTTTCAAAGCTGACCCCGCATTGCTGCATTTGGCCCGAAAGGCAGTGGAAAAGCGCCCGTTGACAGGAACAGTTCGTTTCGGACGCATGGTAACCGGCGAAGCTTTTGTTACGGATGCTGGCAGAGACGGGATCAACCAGCAGTACGCTCCGCTGAGCGTGGATATGGAAACCGCCAGCATTGCTCATGTGTGCTATGTGAACCAAATCCCGTTTATTGCTATCCGCTGCATCACCGATGATGCAAAGCACAGCGGTGCGGAACATTTCGAGGAAAACTGTGCCAGAGCTTCGGCGATCGCACGGGATGTAACGGTTTCGCTACTCTCCGAACTGGCCGTTTGACAGAGCCGTATCTCCTGTGTATATCGCTGTATTTCGGTTGTTATTTAGCGCATTCTGTGGTATACTACACGAGATTTGTTGCCAGATGCGGCAACAAACGGAAACAAAAGGAGGTTTCCCATGCGCGAGATTCTGCTTACGGTTCTGGTGGCGCTGATTGCCTATCTGCTGGGCTGCTTTTCCACTGGCACCATCATCTCCAACGCACAGGGCGTAAATATCCGCAACGAAGGCAGCAAAAACACCGGCGCCAGCAACGTGCTGCGGGTACTGGGGCTCAAAAGCGGCCTGATCTGCTTTCTTGGCGACTTTTTCAAAGCGGTGCTGGCCTGCTGGCTGGGCAGCATCATCCTTCCCGGCGATACCTTCGGCATTGTCCGTTTTGGCACGCTGCTGGCCGGCCTGATGGTGATCATCGGCCACAACTGGCCTGTTTTCTATGGTTTCAAGGGCGGCAAGGGCGTTGCCTGCTCCGTGGCGGTGATTTTCTATGTGGATCCCCTGTGGGGCATTATTGCCATTGTACTGTGTGTCTCGGTCATCGCCATTACACGTTTCATCAGCCTTGGCAGCATGACCATGCTGTTTACCTACATGATTTTCATGTGCATCGCTCACTGGGGTGAGTGGTTCACCTGCCTGTTCTGCGTGATTCTGTTCGTGCTGTGCGTGATCCGCCACCGTTCCAACATCGGGCGGCTGCTCAACGGCACGGAAAACAAGATCGGGCAGAAGGTAAAGCCCAACCAGAACACAGAAGAGAATACCAATCATTGATGGTCGATTGGCAAAACCCGGAGCGCCTGCGTGACGCTCCGGGTTTTTTCATTCTTCAAGCAATGACAGCAGTTTGTTTACATACGCTTCCGGGTGATTCAGACTCAGTTCCCCATGAACATATCCCGGCAGCACTTCCAGACTTGCATGGGGCATACGCTTCGCAATCGCTTTGGCCGACCGTTTCATGATGGGTAACTCTTTGCTGCCTGCAAGCACCAGCGTTTTCGCCCGGCAGGCAGCCAGACTTTCCTTTAGCCGATAGCGGGCATTGGCTTCCAGAAAAGCCGTCATATTTTCTTTGGAAATGGCGGCTGTATCGGCAAAATACTTTTCAAACAGTTCCGGCTTGATATGCAGCGACCAGAATTGCAAACGGGCAAACCAGCGCTTTCGGATAAGCGGATAGCACAGGTTATATGCAGGCCTAATCATAGCAGCTGTCCACTTCATGGGAAAAACCAGTGCGCTTTCGATCACCGCATAGCGGCAGATGTCTGCCCGACGGCTCAGAATGTCCACAAGAATCTGCCCGCCCAGGGACAAACCGCCCATCAGCAGCACTTGTCCTGCACAGTGGGTATCCACCCAGCGGATGATTTCGTCGGCGTTGTTTTCGATGGTTGTAAAGGAAACATCGCTGCCGGCATGGCCGTCCAGCGTAGGCAATACCACATGATAACGGCCGCTCAGTTGCTGGGCCGCCTGCTGATAATTCCATCCGTTCAGCCCGCCACCATGCAATAAAAGAATGGTTTCCTGATGCTGGGTACCATATTCCACCACTTTCATCGGTATTCCCCCACCAGCCGGTGCTCCAGCCATGCTCGGGGATCTTCCTGTCCCAAAGCCCACATCAGCTTGCACACAGCGCTTTCAGTAGTCATATCCCTGCCGCTGATCACGTGCTCCCGCATCAGTCCCCGGCCAACTTCGTAAATACTCACATCCGCTTTTTCGTACAGGCATTGACTGACCACCAGCACATAAATTCCTTTTTCGCTGAGCTCATCCAGCGCTTTGACCAGATTGCGGCGGATATAGTGCAGACCGCCCAAGCCAAAGGCCTCGATCACCAGCCCCCGGTATCCTGCATCCGCAGCAAAGCGGAGCACATCCGGGGAGGTACCGGGAGCCAGTTTCAAAAGCAGCACCCGGGGATCGATGGTATCCCGGAGGCGGTATCCCTCACCGGAAACAAGGGGCTGAAAGGGCTGCGGCTCATCAAAATGGACGCCGTCGGAGTCGATACGGCCCGCAGGCGGCGCATTCACGCTGGAAAAGGCGTGCATGGAAGTGGTATGGGTCTTCACGCAGCGCACACCGGAAATCAGGTGGGTGCCAAAGCACACATACACGCCGCCCACCCCCTGCGCCGCTGCTGTGAGAGCGTACATCAGGTTGCGGGGCGCATCGCTGAGGGGATGCAGCATGGGCAGCTGGGAACCCGTCAGGATAACCGGCTTGCCGATGCCGGCCAGCATATAGCTGAGGGCAGCGGCGGTGTAGGCCATAGTATCGGTGCCGTGAGTGATGACCACGCCATCGCAGGTTTGCAGCACCCGATCCACTTCCCGTGCCAGCACACACCATTCTTCCGGCTGCATATTGCTGGAATCCATGCAGAATACATCCTGGGGAACCACCGGGCAGGGCAGGGGGCTGTGAAGATACTTCAGCAGATCGCTGGCAGAAAGGGTGGGCGCAAGACCGTTTTCAGTCTGCGTACAGGCAATAGTGCCGCCGGTGGCCAATAAGGCAATACTCATTTGTTTACCACTCCGGTTGCGTGTAGAGGACGATTTCGCCCGCTGCACGGGTTTTGTTCAGATCGATGGTGCGCTGGTTTTTGCTGCCCTTGTACAGCAGTTCCAACGAGCGCTGCTCCAGCAGAAACGGGCCGTCCACCAGTACATCTGTCTGCCGGAGCAGCTCGCTGATGGCAGGGTCGTCCCCCGCCTTCTCCAGCAGCTTTTCATACAGGTAGCCGGTAAAGGTCCACACCGTCAAGCCCTTGGCGTGGGCCCGCTTCGCCAGCTCTGCACAGGCAGCAGGCTGCACAAAGGGTTCGCCGCCGGACAGGGTGATGCCATCCAGCAGCGGATTGCCAGTAAACTTGGCTTCCAGCGCATCCAGCATCCACTCGGTGCCGCCTTGAGGATCGTGGCTTTCCGGGTTGTGGCACCCCGGGCAGTGATGGGGACAGCCCTGGGTGAAAATGGCGGTGCGGTAGCCCGGGCCATCCACAATGGAATCCGTCACAACGCCATAAATACGCATTTTTTCATTCTCCATTCTATTTCATCCTTTCCACACGATAGCGTCAACCAAGTCCAAGCAGGCAGCCCATCTGATAAACACTGGCAGAAACCGTCCACGCCAGCAGCAGATATGCCCCATAAATCATTACGCCATACCGGGACTTGCCCAGTTCCCGGCTGATGGTGACCGTGGCAGCAGCGCAGGGCGGATACAACAAAACAAACACCAAAAAAGAAAACACAGAAAGACCGCTGGGGAAAACCGCCTGTAAACCGGCAAGCGTTACGCCGCCGCCAGCCAGCACCGCCAGCGTGCTGACGATGTTCTCCTTGGCCAGAAGCCCGGTAAGCAGTGCCGCAACTGCCGCTGCATTGCCAAACCCGCAAGGACGGACGAACTGCGCCAACCAACCGGCAGCCGTGCCCAGCATACTATCCGCAAGGGCATGGACTGGTTGCAAAGCGAAGTTGTGGTTGCCAAGCACCCAGACCGCCATGGTTGCCAGCAGAATCACCGTAAATGTGCGGCTGAGAAACGCCCGGCACTTCTGGCATAATTCCCGCAGGGCGTTGCCAAGGGAAGGGAGGCGGTATGGCGGCAGTTCCAGCAAAAAGGGTTCCTCATCGTTTGGGAAAGCAAACCGTTTCGCCAAAAAGCCTGCCAGAACTGCCAGAAGGATCCCCAGCAAATACAGGCTCAGCAGCACCCCCATCGCGTGATGGGGGAAAAAAGCACGGCTCAGCAACACATACACCGGCAATTTTGCCCCGCAGCTCATCAGGGGAATCAATGCCACTGTCCGGCGTCTCTCCCGGGGATTTTTCAAGCCACGGGCGCTGAGGGCAGCGGGAACGGTGCAGCCGAACCCCATCAAAAAGGGAATCAGGCTGCGGCCCGAAAGCCCGATGGCCCGCAAAGGGCGATCCATCAGAAAGGCCGCCCTTGGCAGGTAGCCGCTTTCCTCCAACAGATTCAGCTGAAACATGAGCAGCATCAGCGGCGGCAGAAAGCTCAGCACCGTGCAGACGCCGGGCAGAAGGCCCTCCGTCAGAAGATTGCGCAGTTGAGCCGCAACCCCTGCCCGGGCAAGGAACTGGGATAGCCGATCGATGCCCCATTGCAGCAGGTCGGAAAAGCATTCCGTCAGCGCCTGCCCGGGCCAGCCGAAGGATGTCAGGAAAACGAATGCCAGGCATCCCAGCAAAATCGGTACTGCCCATGGAGAATGCACCAGCACGGCATCCAGCCGGTGAGAACGGCCCGTCCCTGCTTGCAGGCAAGCGGCCACTACCCTTTCCAGATAGCGGTAGCGTCCAGCGGCAGCGTTTGTCCCATGCTGCTCCACCGGCGGCAATGCCTGTTCCGCTGCCGCTTTCAATGCTTTGCGTATCAGTACATCCACACCCTGTCCACTCCGGGCGCAGACGGGCACCACGGGAATTCCCAGTTCTTTCTCCAATACAGAAACCTGCACCCGTCCCCCGTTGCGCTGCAATTCATCCATCATATTGAGGGCCAGCACCATCGGGCAGTTCAGCTGCAACAGCTGCAATGTCAGGTACAGATTGCGTTCCAGATGGGTGGCATCCACCACATTGATAATCACATCCGGCGGCTCATTCAAAAGAAAGTGCCGGGTGATCTGCTCCTCCTGCGAAAAAGGCGCAAGGGAATAGACCCCCGGCAAATCAACCACTTCCGGTACAGCTTCCATGGTCTGGAACCAACAGGACAGCAAAGCACCGCTTTTCTTTTCCACCGTGACGCCCGGCCAGTTGCCCACGTGCTGATGAGCCCCGGTCAACCGATTGAACAGGGTGGTTTTTCCGCAATTCTGGTTTCCAGCCAGTCCGATGACCAACGTTCAGTCCCCCGTTTCCGCTGATGATCTTTCCTCTTTCGTTCATCAGCAGCACGGAAAAGGCCGTACGCTTTGGTACATCAGGCTTCGGCGGCTGTCTGGCCGTAGGGTTCCACCAGCACCGGGGGGAGCCCCTCCTGACGCAGCCACTTGCGCAGTTCGTGTTCGATCAGGTCAACCGCCAAAGCGTCGCCATCTTCATTCTTCATGCGCTGGCCCAGTTCCTTGGCAGCCACCTCATAGCTTTTGGTGCTGACCAATTGGGTGAGGGCCTTGCTCAGGCGGCGTACCGTCAAGTGTTCACGGGAAATGGGCTTGGGGCCCACGCCCAGCTGACGTACCCGGTTGCCCCAGAAGGGCTGATCGCCGCCAAAAGGAATGACCAGCGTAGGCTTGCCAGCCAGAATGCCTGCGGCTGTGGTACCTGCGCCGCCGTGATGCACCACGGCTTTCACCTTGGAAAACAGCCAGTCGTGGGGCACAAAATCCGCCATATATACATTGGGCGTATCCGGCAGTTCCACGCCGCCCCAGCCTTTTGCCATGATCGCCCGCACGCCGCTGCGCCCAACTGCCTCCAGAACGATGCGCTGGGTTTCGCCCATATCCCCGCTGACCATGGAGCCAAAGCCGATGTAAACAGGCGCTTCCCCGGCAGCCAGGAAAGCTTCCAGCTCCGGTTCCGGATGATAATCCGCCGCCGCCTGATCATCCAGCCAGAAACCGGTCATGTGGATGTTGGCACCCCAGTCCACAGGGCGCGGCATCAACAAGGGGCTCATGGCGTACACCACAGGCACGATATGTCCATTCAGCTGATAATTGGGCTTGGCATCCAACTTGCGGGGCGTCATCCCCCGGGCCTTGCGCCAATCGGAAAGATAATATTTCTCCAATGCACTGATGAGCAGATAGCCCACCGGGTAGGTCATGTTGTTCCATGCCCTGCCCACCCGCTGGCCGGGTGCGGCGGCAATGGGGGCAGTTTTATTGCGGTCCATAGGATAGTAGTGGGTCTGGATAAAGGGGATATGCTTCACTTCTGCGATGGACTGAATGATCTGCCCGAAGAAAGTGGCAATCAAAGCCTCGGCATCCTCGCAGGCCGCTTCCAGATCTTCCAGAAACGGGTCGATAATATCCACCAGCGAATTGCGCACCTGCTTTAAGAATGCAACGCCGTTGGCCCCGTTGCTCATGACCGTTGCCATGAAATCCCGCACGTCGCCGGAGATGCAATGAAAGCGCATTCCCTCTTTCAGCACTGCCTGTTCAAAGGTATCAAAAGCGGCAATTTTCACATCGTGGCCCCGGCGCTTCAGTTCTCTGCCCAAAACAATATAGGGCCGTACATCGCCTGTGGAGCCAATACAAATCATTGTAATACGCATAGGCGTGCCTCCATTCGTATCTGGATGCAAAAAGGTTGAATTTTCTTCCTGGAAACGGAAATAGTATACCGCACCCTTTGTGCAAATGCAATATTGGTTGCACACTTTCACCATTTGTTGACGAACGGGTGTTCTCATGCTATAATGATCAAAAGCGAGGTGAACACAATGCAGGCAAGTTTGGAACAACTCCGGCGTTTTCTGCTGCGCAGGCATGGTCTGCTGGGGGCAAGGCGATTCCGTGGGCCGGATGGATTGATGCAGTACATCCGGCAATGCGGCTGCATCCAGTTCGACCCGGTGGATGTATGCGGCAAGAGCCACGAGTTGGCGCTGTTGGCACGCATCCACGACTTTTCTCATCATATGCTGGATGATCTTTTATATGACAAACGCCAACTGATCGACTTCTTTGATAAGAACCTGTGCATCATGCCGGTGGAGGACTGGCCCTGTCTGGAACACATCCGCCGCTGGTACCGGGAAAACGGCCGCAGTATGGAACAGGTGAATCAGGTATCTGAACAGGTGCTGGAAACCGTGCACCAGCGGGGCCATGTCAGTGCGGATACACTGGGACTGGAAGGCCGTGCCGATTGGTACTGGAGCGGTTCCAGCCTGAGCAGGGTAGCCTTGGAAAGCCTGTATTTCCGGGGTGATTTGGTGATCCACCACAAAAAGGGGAGCATCAAAAGCTATGCGCTGGCCTCCGATACGCTGCCTGCTGATATACTGAATGCCCCCTGCCCCTTCCCGGACGATATCACCCGGATGCGCTGGCAGGTGCTGCGCCGCATCGGTGCGATCGGCGCCCTGTGGAACCGTCCCAGCGATGCATGGCTGGGCGTGGATGGCATGAAAAGCCCCCAGCGGCAGGAGATTTTTCATTCGCTGGAGGCACAGGGCGACATTCTTCCTGTGCAGGTGGAGGGAATACCCGCCACGCTGTACATCCGTGCCGGCGAACTGGAGGACTGGAAAGCGGCGGCCACCCCCTTCACCGGCCAGAAACGGGTGCGGATGCTTGCCCCGCTGGACTGCCTGATGTGGGATCGCCGCCTGATTGAAGCCATCTTCGGTTTTGCATACACATGGGAGATCTACACGCCTGCCGCCAAGCGGAAATACAGCTATTACGTGCTGCCGGTTCTCTACGGTGAACGCTTTGCCGGGCGTATCGAACCGGTGGCCGACCGCAAGCGCAAGGTATTGACCGTTCGCAACTTCTGGCCGGAAAAAGGATTCCGGCAGACAGAAGCTTTCCGCAAAGAACTGGAAAAAGAGCTGGAACGGCTGGCTGCCTTCCATGGGCTGAGCAAGGTGGAATGGGTCGAGGGCTGATTATTCCCCCTGTGTCCACAACTGCAGCTTGGCAAAAAAATCTTCCAGAATGAAGCGCACATTCACCTGCTGCCACACCCGGATGGGCTTCAAGCCGGTATTCAGACGGTATGTGCAATCATCCTTCACCTGCGGCGCTTCCCGCATTTCAAAACCCGTCAGGGGCGTATGCAGCGCAAGGCCCACCGCAGGGGAATCCCCAAACACCCAGCTTTCCCCCGGCGACCATTCCCCTTGAGGGGATGCGCCGAAAGCCATCAGATTTTCACACAGATATGCGCCCAGCTTTCCGCAGGGCGCTACTTTTGTGAGCAGCTCTGCGTAGCCCACCTGCATGGAAGTGTAGCATTCCTTGGGTACCTGCCACAGTTCCGTACCGGAGGCAAACAGTACATTGGCAGCATGAATATCATTGTTCATATTGAACTCCCAGCCGCCCTCCGGATAAGCGCTGCCGCCAATCCAGATGCAGGTAAGGCGGCTGCCAATCTCCGGGCATTTCAGCAGCGCACAGGCCAGATTGGTGACAGCGCCCTGGCAAAGCACCATCAGGGGGCGTTCATCCTCCTTCAATGCCTCCTGAATGATGGCGTCAGCCGCCTGACATTCCTGCCACTGGTCCGGAGAAGCCAACGGTTTTTCTGCACCGTGATACAGCGGCACCTGCCCGGCAAGGCCCATCAATGCAAGGATATTCTCGATTTCCCGGTAGGAAGCCGCCTCGGTATCCGGCTGGGCGAAATGTTCCGACAGGATCCCTTTCACATCCAGTTTGGGCGACATCAGCGCATGGGCAATGGCAAAGGGGTCATCCACCTCGCAGGCAGCATCGGTATCCACCAAAACACGGATCCGTTTTTTCTCGGGTACGGAATAAAGCTGGCGCATCACAAAACCTCCTGTTGTTCCACTTGGTTCAATAATCCTTGATCTGCCGCCGGTAGCCGGTGGGGCTGATGCCGGCAAAGCGATGGAAGCATCGGCTGAAATACAGTTGATCGGAAAAGCCCAGTTTTTCGCTGACCTCGCCCACCGGCAGCAGCGTTTCCCGGAGCAGGCGTGCCCCCTCCTCCATCCGCAGCCGCTGATGATATGCCTGCATGGTCATTCCCATCCGCTTATGGAATACCGCTGCCATATGCTTATAGCTGAGAAAAAAGGCTTTTTCCAATTCCTTTGCCGCAAAGGGCTGGCAGGCGTGCCTGCTCAAATAGGCGGCGATTCTGTCCGCCAGCTCCGGCGCTGTTTGCTTGGGGCGGGCGTAATGAGCAATGTGGCTGAGCAAAACAAACAGCTGCTGATTCCGATACCACCGGCTGGTTTCCTCCCGGCTCCGGCTGGCTTCCACAAAGGCAGCCAGTTCCATCTCCAGGCTGCTGCCGGAAAGATGGGACAGCATTTTGGGCAAAAACAACCACTGTTCCTGATTTTCAGTCACTTCATGCACCGGCTGGGGCAGAGAAAAATGCACATAGTACCAACGGGTACCCCGGGGGATCATCTGCCTGCCGAAATGGCGCAGTTCGCTTTTCAGAAACAAAAGCTGACCGGGGCCAACCGCATAATCCACCCCATCTTCCGTCACATAGATCGTGCCTTCCAGCACATAGATGAGCACATGAAAGGGCAAATTCCGATCCGCATGGATAAAGCCCTCTGCCGTTGCCAGCAGACCGCACCCCTCCGCCCTTGGCAGCCGATCATTGCTCAAACACACCCGATGCACGACAATCCTCCATATCAACCCGATAAGATTCTATGTTTTTCCTCTTCTGATGAGAATATAATACATACAATCCATTCTGTCAACCACCCAAAAGTATCTGAAGGGAGCCATCCAAATGAAAAAGCAACAGCAGGTATCCATCACCGCTTACCGCTCCGAAGGCTTTATCGGCAAATATCAGCGGCTCATCAAAGACACCGTGATCCCCTACCAGTACAGCGTCCTTTGCGATGAAGCGCCCGGCGCAGAAAAGAGCCATGTGGTGCAGAACTTCATCAACGCCGGCAAGGCCATCCGTGGCGAGGATGTGGGCGACGGTTTCTATGGCATGGTGTTTCAGGACAGCGATGCCGCCAAGTGGCTGGAAGCAGTGGCCTATTCGCTGGCCGTGCTGCCCGACCCCGAGCTGGAAGCCACAGCCGATAAACTGATCGACATCATCGCCGATGCCCAGGACGAGGACGGCTACCTGAATACCTACTATACCATCAAGGATCAGGACAAACGCTGGACCAACCTGTTGGAAGGCCATGAGCTGTATTGCAGCGGTCACATGATGGAAGCCGCCTGCGCTTACTACGACGCCACCGGCAAGCGCAAGCTGCTGGATGTGATGCTGAAAAACGCCGAGCACATCTATCAGCACTTTATCGTGGAAGGGGCCCCGGGCTATCCCGGCCATCCGGAGGTGGAACTGGCGCTGGTAAAGATGTACCGCATGACCGGCAACCAGCACTGCCTGGATCTGGCAGCGCATTTCATCAATGTGCGCGGCGTGGATCCCCTGTATTACGAAAAAGAGGTGGCCGCCCGCAACTGGAGCGTGTGGGGCAGCGACGGCAAGAACCCGGATTATCAGCAGAGCGGCAAACCCGTCCGGGAACAGACCGATGCCACCGGCCACTCCGTGCGTGCTGTGTACCTGTATACCGCCATGGCTGATCTGGCTTCCATCACCGGCGACGAGAGCCTCGTCAATGCCTGCAAGGTGCTTTGGGACAGCATCACCGCCCGCCGGATGTATCTGACCGGCGGCATTGGTTCCACTGTGCAGGGCGAAGCCTTCACCGTGGACTATGATCTGCCCGGCGACACCGCCTATGCGGAAACCTGCGCCTCCATCGGTCTGATGTTCTTTGGCTCCCGTATGCTGGAGCATCAGCCGATCAGCGACTATGCGGATATCATGGAGAAAGCCTTCTACAATACCGTTCTGGGTGGTATGCAGCTGGATGGCAAGCGGTTCTATTATGTGAATCCGCTCGAATGCATTCCCGGCATTTCCGGGGTGGCTGTTACTCATCGCCACGACCTGACCACCCGTCCCGGCTGGTATGCCTGCGCCTGTTGCCCGCCCAATGTAGCCCGCCTGATTTCCTCCTACGGGCAGTTTGCCTATGGCGAAAGTGACGATACCGCCTACTGCCATCTGATCGCTGCCGGTCAGGTGACCTTTGCCAATGGCGTGAAAATCCACTGCGAAACCGCCTATCCTTATGGTTTCACCGTCACCTACCGCATTGAAAAAGGCGGAAAGCTGGCCATTCGTCTGCCGGGGTGGAGCAATACCACTGCCATTACGCTCAATGGTCAGGCTGTGGCACTGACCCCTGTGGATGGCTACCAGTACCTGAGCGTCACCGATGGCGATGTGGTGGTTATGCAGCTGGATGACAGCGTGCGCACCGTATATGCCTCCCACAAGGTACCTCAGCTCACCGGCAAGGTGGCGCTGGGCCGTGGCCCCATCGTCTACTGCTTTGAAGGCGTGGACAACGACGGCGATGTGCTGTCCGTGGCCTTGAAGCGCGGCGGGCAGATCACTCCCTCTGCCTTTGATGAAACGCTGCTCAGCGGTGTGGTCACGCTGCAGGCGGATGCCGTTCGCCGCAAGGACGACGGCGACCTGTATTCCACCACCCCGCCGGTGGAGGAAGCCTGCACTGCCGTTGCCATTCCCTACTATACCTGGGCCAACCGCGGCGAAAACCAGATGCGGGTCTGGATGGATGAAGTGAGATAATCGCATATTGATTTTTGCAAGCAGGACAACCGGATTTCCCCGGTTGTCCTGTTTCCTTTGGGTTGTTTTCGTTTTCTTTCGGGCAAAATGGTATTGTCCCATATGACCGGCAATGCCCGAAGGGCAGGATTTGACAGGCCCTTTGCTGTTGGATTATAATAAAGGTTGCCATTTCAGGCGTCGAAAACCGCCATCCATCGCCTGTTTAGAAGGAGTAGCGTATGCTGAAACTGATGTACATCACCAACCAGCCGGAGATTGCCCGCATTGCCGAGGAATGCTCCGTGGATCGGATTTTTGTGGATCTGGAAACGCTGGGCAAGGAAGAGCGTCAGGCGGGTATGAATACCGTCAAGTCCCGGCATACCTTTGAGGATGTATCTGCCATCCGGCAGGTCATCCGCAAGGCAGAGCTGCTGGTGCGTGTCAATCCGCTCCATCAGCATTCCCAGAGCGAAATTGACGAAGTGATCAACCGGGGCGCAGATATTGTGATGCTGCCCATGTTCCGCACCGCCGAGGATGCCCGCACCTTTGTGGGCATGGTGAACGGCCGTGCCAAGGCCATGCTGCTATTGGAAAACAAGGACGCCGAAGCGGCCATTGATGAGATTCTCACCGTTCCCGGCATCGATGAAATCCATATCGGCCTGAACGACCTGCACCTATCCCATGGCATGGACTTTATGTTCCAGCCGCTGGCCAATGGTCAGGTGGACCGGCTGGCAGAGAAGATCAAAGCCGCCGGCATTCCCTTTGGCTTTGGGGGTATCGCCCGGCTGGATGAAGGAATGCTGCCTGCCCGCTTCATCATTGCAGAGCATCACCGTCTGGGCTCGGAAATGGTTATTCTTTCCCGCAGTTTCTACGATACCTGGCTCAAGCAGGAAACCGAAGAAATCCGTCAGGTTTTCCAGTACGGCGTACGGGAAATCCGGGAATTTGAGGAACGGCTGGAAAAGAAAGATGCTGCCTACTTCCAGCACAATCATGAGGTTGTGGCTGCCACTGTAGCAAAGATCGCCGAGTCCATCCGGGAGAAAAAGCGTCACAAAGCCCGCATGACCAGCCCCGCTTCCGTGGCAGTGGAAACATTGGATTATGAAACCCTGAACCGTATCGGACAAAGCTATGGCGAAAGTTTTTATCTGCTGGATACCGATCAGTATGCCGCCAATTTCAGCGAGCTGCATCAGGCCTTTGCCAGCCGCTACCCCAAATTCGCCATTGCTTATTCCTACAAAACCAACTACATTCCTGCCATCTGCAAGCGTCTGAACCAGCTGGGCGGCTATGCGGAAGTGGTTTCCAGCATGGAGTGGGAAATTGCCCGCCGTTGCGGTGTTCCGGGCGAAAAGATCATTTTCAACGGCCCCTTCAAGCATCCGGATGCGGTGGAAGGCCTGCTGCTCAGCGGCGGTGTGGTGAACATCGACTCTCTGGACGAGCTGCCCCTGCTGGACGAAATCGCAAACCGCAACCCGGCAGTTCTGCTGCACATGGGCATCCGTATCAACTTTGACATCGGCGACGGTGTGGTATCCCGCTTTGGCGTGGATGCGGACAGCGACCTGCCCACGGTACTGGCCTTCATCAATGCCCATGCCAATATGGAGCTTACCTCCCTGCAATGCCACTTTGCCACCCGTCGGCTGGATACCTGGCCGCCCAGAGCGCAGGGGATGCTGAACCTGATCAGCAAGCATGGCCTCAAGCCAAAAATGGTGGACTTGGGCGGCGGCCTGTTCGGCAAGATGCACGACAGTCTGAAAGCGCAGTTCTCCTCCCCCATCCCCACCTACGAGGAGTACGCACAGGCTGCTGCCACGCTGTTTGCAGCTCATTATCAGGATGTGCCGGAGGAAGAAAAACCTCTCTTGCTCATTGAACCCGGCAGCGCTCTCAGCGGCGATGTGATGCGCTTCTGCTGCAAGGTGAAAACCATCAAGCAGGTACGGGGTCATGCCATTGCCACGGTGCTGGGCAGTGTATACAACATCAACCCCACCCTGAACGGCAAGAATCCTCCGCTGGAAGTGTATCATTGCGGCGCCGAGACCAGCCCCTATATCGACCTGAACGTGGGCGGATTCACCTGCATCGAATCCGACTATCTCTACAAGGGATATCAGGGTTCGCTGGCTCAGGGGGACTATCTGGTGTTCGGCAATGTGGGCTCCTATTCCGTGGTGCTCAAGCCGCCCTTCATCCTGCCCAACTTTGCCGTGGTGGACAAAGCCGACGGCATAACCTGTCAGGTGAAGCGTCCAGAGGATTTTGATGACCTGTTTACCACCTATGCTTTCTGATGCCCGGAAAGGAGAAACCCTATGGCTACCGATGTGAACAATCGCTTGATCTGGCTCAACGGTCAGGTGATGAACGTAAACGATGCAAAGATCAATGTGCTCTCCCCCACTGCCCAGTTCGGCCTGAACGTTTTCGAGGGCATCCGCTGCTACTGGAACAAGGAACAGCAGCAGCTGTACGCCTTCCGCCTTCCAGAACACTACCGCCGTCTGGAGCGCAGCGCACGGCTTTTGCAGCTCAGCTGCCCCTACACCATCGACCAGATGGCCTCCGCCATGGCTGATGTGGTGAAAGCCAACGAATACAAGGAAGACATTGCTGTTCGCCAGACGCTGTTTGCCGATGGCTTCGGTTCCTGGACCACCCGTATGGAGGTAGGGATGTTCATTGCGCCCATCCCCAAGCGGCATACCAGCGCTGAATACAACAAGGCTGGGCTTCGCTGCTGCGTTTCCTCCTGGCAGCGCATCAACGACAACAGCCTTTCCCCCCGCATCAAGTGCGGCGCCAACTACATCAACAGCCGCATGGCGCAGCTGGAAGCGCTGCGCAACGGCTATGATACCACCATCTTCCTCAACCATCAGGGCAAGGTGGCGGAAGGCCCCGGTTCCTGCCTGTTCCTGGTACGGGATGGCATTCTGGTAACGCCCCTCATTACTGACAGCGTGCTGGAGAGCATCACACGGGATACGGTTTTGCGCATGGCAAAGGATATGGGCATTCCCACCGAGGAGCGTTCTGTGGACCGTACCGAACTGTACCTGTGCGAAGAAGCCTTCCTGTGCGGCTCCGCCATGGGCCTGACCCCCATCACCGCCATTGACGGCTATGAAATTCCTCCCCAGAGTGAAAACAGCCTGACCTACCGCCTGGCCTACCAGTATGACCGCATCGTACGTGGGCAGGATGCAGCCTATACCCATTGGCTGACCCCCATCTGGTAACTTATCTTTCCCGGCGCAGCGCCGCCGATTCATTTTTGCAAGGAGTGATCCCCATGATCGTCGGAACCACCAAAGAACTGAAAAACCATGAATACCGTGTCGGTTTGACCCCCGACAATGTTTCCGCCTATGTGGCCAAGGGGCATACCGTTTATGTGGAAACCCGCGCAGGTGAAGGCTGCGGCTTTACCGATGAGGACTACCGCAACGCCGGTGGCATCGTGGTGGATACCCCTGCCGAAGTATATGCCAAAGCGGACATGATCGTGAAGGTGAAGGAGCCTGAGCCCTGCGAGTACAAACTGCTGCGTGAAGGCCAGATCCTGTTCACCTATCTGCATCTGGCCCCCAATCTCCAGCTGGCCAAGGTACTGATGGATCGTGGCGTGAAAGCCGTTGCCTATGAAACCATCACCGATAAAGAGGGCAATCTGCCCTGTCTGCGCCCCATGAGTCAGGTGGCTGGCCGTCTGAGCATTCAGGAAGGCGCCAAGTATCTGGAGCGCAGTTTCGGCGGTCGTGGTCTTCTGCTGGGCGGCGTACCCGGCGTGGAACGCGGCAAGATCGCCATCATTGGCGGCGGTATCGCCGGTACCTACGCTGCCAAGGCTGCCGTAGGCATGGATGCTCAGGTCACTCTGCTGGACATTAACCTGAACCGCCTTTCCTATCTGGAGGATGTGTTCGGCGCTTCCGTTACCACCCTGTACAGCACCGATGCCAACATCCGCAAGTGCCTTGCCGAGGCTGATCTGGTGATCGGTTCCGTACTGATCCCCGGCGGCTCCACCCCCAAGCTGATTCGCCGGGAGCACCTGAAGCTGATGAAGAAGGGCGCTGTCATCGTGGATATCGCCATTGACCAGGGCGGCTGCTGCGAATCCTCCCATACCACCACCCACGATAATCCCGTATTCATTGAAGAAGGCGTTGTGCACTACTGCGTTGGCAATATGCCCGGCGCTGTGCCCTACACCTCCACTATCGCCCTGTCCAACTCCACCTTCCGCTATGGTATGCTGATGGCTGATTACGGTCTGGAAGCCGCTGCCAAAAAGGATGCCGGTCTGGCCAACGGTATCAACATCTACGGCCACCAGTGCACCAATCAGAACGTGGCTGCCAGCCTGGGTCTGGAGTATGTCAACGCCTTTGATCTGATGCAGTAAGCGTATCGTACCTCTGTACAAAAGCTGGTGAAGGGTGGCGGTTCGCCGTGTGGCAGCGTTTCAAGGAGTGCCTGCTGAATCTGTTCTTCCCATGGGATAATCTGTGCTGCCATTGCCAACGTGCTCTTGTCAGTACAGAACACATGGTGTGCATCCACTGCGAAGCGAAGCTGCGGCAATGCATTCTAACCCCATTGGAACAGCTGTCCACCCACGAAAGCCTTGCACTGTGCATCAGTGCCTTTGCTTACGAAGGCATCGCCCGCAAACTGATCCATCACCTGAAGTATCACCACAATACCACCATCGCATCACTGCTGGGCTGGTATATGTGTGCCGCTTTGCTGGAAAGCCCGGCAGAACGGCGTTGGGATGCTGTGGTTCCCGTGCCGCTGCATCCCTCAAAGCTGCGCCGGCGTGGCTACAATCAGGCCCGGTTGCTGGGTCAACAGATTGCTGATTGTTTTCGCCTGATGCTTCGGGATGATCTTTTGTTCCGCATCAAGGCCACCGCTTCCCAAACCAAGAGAACGGCCGCAGAACGCTTTTCTGCCATGCAGGGCGTATTTGAAGCCAGCACACAGGCAAGCGGGCTTCACATTCTGCTGGTGGACGATGTGCTCACCACCGGCGCTACAGCCTCCGCCTGCGCCAAAGCGCTGCTTGATGCTGGCGCAGCAGAGGTTACCCTGATCACCGCCTGTGAGGCATAGCAAGAGCCAAAAGGAGGTTCGCTCCATGGAATTCAAATCCCAGCTGATGGATGCAGCGCAGATTCACCGCACCATGGCCCGGCTGACCCACGAGATCATCGAAAAGCACCATGGCGTGGAAGGTTTGTGCCTGCTGGGCATCAAGCGCAGGGGCGTACCGCTGGCACAGATGCTGGCCGATAACCTGCGCCGGTTTGAGCAGGTGGACGTTCCGGTGGGCGTGATCGACATTTCCCATTTCCGGGATGATCTTGGCAATGCAGCACCCCCATTGACTGCCGCCGACTGCCATATCCCCTGCAAGCTGGAGGAAAGCACCGTGATTCTGGTGGACGATGTGCTGCATACCGGACGCACCGTGCGGGCTGCTATCGAAGCGATTTTCCGTCAGGGGCGGCCCAAAGCCATCCGGTTGGCAGTGCTCATCGACCGGGGTCACCGGGAGCTGCCTTTCCGCCCGGATTTTGTAGGCAAGAATATCCCCACCGCCAAGAATGAAAAAGTGGTGGTGCGGGTTATGGAAATCGATGGAGAAACCAGCGTGGGGCTGTATAGTTTATAAGGGAAAAGAGCTTTTCGGATTGCAACTCCGAAAAGCTCTTTTGTTTGATGCACTTTACTGCGCCAGCCATTCCATAGCCGCCTCGTAAGCCGCCTGCGGATCAATGGCAATATCCATCTCCAGCATACGCTCAGTGTTGTTTTCATCAGGCCGGATGAACTGCTTATGGGAAATAACCCCGTTCACATGGGAATGGGTCAGGGAGAAGGAAAGAATGTCCCCATAGGCGCTGGGCATATTGCTGCTGGGCTCACCGACGAGCACGCCATGGCCTCCATCCCGCACATAAACACACATCATGGTGGCTGAGGAGAAAGTGTAGCGGTCACAAAGCACTGCCAGCTTCACCTGTTCATTTCGCTTTGCCGGAGCGTTGGAACCACGGAAGCGGTACTGACCTTCGGTTCGCAGATAACCACGCTGCTGACGGGCCAGCGGAGAATACCGCACCAGCACATCGTACTGGGGCGCTTGCATACCCATGGCGTTCAGCAGACGGGTGCAGGCATTGGAGTTGCCGCCGCCATTGCCCCGAACATCAATGATCACCTTCCGGCAATCCGCTTCCACCGCCTTTTTCAATTCGGCTACGATGGCCTTCCATTCTTCATCGTCATTGCAGGCGTTGAAATCCACCACAAACACATCGCCGTCCATGTACCAGCGGTTAATGGCGCCATCGTCGGCGGTCTGGCCGACTGACTGTTCCGGTTCTTCAAAGGAATAGGTGGCTTCCGTGCCATCGGAAAAAGTCACAATCGTTTGACCTTCGGTGATTTCCACCCCAGCCCGCAGGAGAAGACCCCGCCGTGTGATGCGCTGATCCCGGTTCTTGATTCGGGCCATCTCATTTTCGGCAGGAACCATGCGTTCAATGGTCTGATAGATGTTTTCCACAGGCACGCCGCCAATGGTCTCCACCCACACACCGGTGGCTGTTCCTTCCCAGCAAAGCCATGTTTTGCCGTTCATGTACATCTGCGGCAGGTTCAGATATTCCGTTTCCACCAAGCGAACACCTGTATGACCGTCTCCGAAGAAGCACAGGTACTCGGCGGTGACCTCCTCAAAATCGCCCACTGTCATCTCGCCGGAGGTATTGGTCAGATAGTCCGCCTTGGCAGCTTCATACGCAACCAGATCCTCTTCCAGCAGAAAATAAGGATGGGTTTCCTCCACCATGCGGATGCATTCCTCACGATCCTGCTGAATCTGCTGCGCCGTCAGCAACTGATCCTGCGGCAGCACAGTCTGATGCGGATTGCCTTGCATCGGCAGCACACCCAAAGGAAAAACAAAAAGCAAGCTGACTGCAACGCCCAGCGCAAGGAGTGCCAGCAGCGCCGCCACCGCCGCCCATCTGCGGCCTCCTTTGCGTTTCATCCCCTTCATCGTAACACTCCTCTTGCACCAGATACCCATCAATTATACCAGAATGTGCCGTCACCCATTGGCTTTTTTCTGTTCTTCCCCAATGGCAAACGCCTTTCCGATTCGTTACAAATTGTTCACATTCCATGGAAGAAATCGCCCAGCTGGTTCGTTGAATAGGCAAGAGGTGATAACATGACCAAGTTGCTGATTTGGGAACCCAACGAGCAGATTGCCTGGAAGATTCAGGATGTTTTGAAGCAGGAAGCCTACGAAATCCAGCTGATGGATGAAGCGGACGCTGTGCCCGCAATGTGTGAAGACAATCAGCCATTGCTGGTCATGCTGGATGCCAGTATGCGCTGGAGCGTGTGCCGTCCCATTCTGGATGCCTGCCGCAAGCAGAACCTGCCTTTGCTGTTCCTGACTTCCGACAAGCGTGCCAGCGCTCACGCCCATCTGGAAGCGCTGTATGCAGGCCCTTGCCAGGTTGCTACGCTGCCGGTGCAAGCCAAAGCCTTGCGCAACAAGCTGACTGAGCTTTGCGGCTGTGCGGACCATACCTGCAAGCTGCGGGTGGACGAAGAGGAACGGGTCGTTATGCTGGATGGCCGCCGTGTAGAGCTGACAGCGCAGGAAATGGCGCTTTTACAGGCCCTGCTGGAAAAGCCGGATACCCCCGTCAGCCGGGAGCAGCTTCTGCGCAAGGCATGGGGCTACCAAAGCATCGGCGAGACACGCACTGTGGATGTGCACGTGCAGCGCCTGCGCAAAAAGCTGGGCTGTGAAACCATCGAGACTGTTTACAAATGCGGTTACCGGCTCCGGCTGGCTTAAGTTCCCAAAGATCAACCAAGCATCCCTGCGCCTGTGTTTTTCAGCGCAGGGATGCTTTGTATCGGGCAGTTCCCGAGCTGCCTCGTTTGCTTTTCATGCCGGATATGGTATAATATGTGTGCAATCATACGTACATATGGCTTTTCCCGGCCACAAGGAGGAAACGGACGATGATTCACTATCGTGGCAATCGGAGACAAAAAGGGTATCGCTATCAGAATACCCGCTCCAGCAACCCGCTCATTCCCATTCTGTTAATCGTTGGCATCCTGCTGGTCGCTTTTCTGATCTTCCGGATGTCCGGCGTTGGCGGGCTGAACGAAACCAACTTTACCAATCAGCGAAACGCCAAGCTCCGCAGCGAGGTGCAGTACGCACTGGCCGCCACCAACAAGCTGAGCCGTCTGGGCGCATCCAGTACCACCATTGAGCTGTCCAAGATCCGTCAATATGTGCACGGAGTGGAGCTGATCAATGAACTGAACGTGAGTATGTATGGCGAAGTAGGCCGTCTGTACTCCCAGTCGGTGTTTGACAACATCTATACCATTCTGGATACCTATGATGCCAAGTTGGCCAGCGGTCAAAAGGTGAATGATTCCCTCAATTCCCTGACGGAAGCCATCAACAACCTGAGCAACATGACCAACGGCATTCTGGGATTTGATACGGTTCAATAATTGCTCATTTCCACTTGAACAGAATCACACCGCCCAGCATGAGCCCAAGGCCGATGAACTGCTTTGCGTTCATGCTGATTTTTTCTTGTCCCATCCAGCCAAAGCCGTCAATCATGGCAGCAACCAACAGCTGGGCAATCAAAATGGTGGAGATGGCCACCGTCGGACTGAGGCCCTTGATGGACAGCATCACCGTGACGGTGATTACCAGCCCCAATGCGCCGCTGAACAGATAACCCTTGGGGACGCTGGCCAGTTTGGCAAGGTCTCCCTTGCCAAAGAGCCATAATACGATCAGCGACAGAATCAGCGCCGTACCCTGGGTATAGGCATTGGCTTCCCATAAGCCCACGTGCTCCTGCAATCGTGTATTCATCACGCCCTGCACGCTCATGGCAGCACCGGCAACAACTGCAAACAAAAACCCGATCAAAAATATCGCCTCCCTTTGCAATAGAATGCACAGGAAGGCGATATTCTTATTCTTCCCAGTCCACCTGCGGCGGCTGGGGCGGCGACTGAATACCGCTGTTGTTCGCCAGCGTCACCATCCGATTGTGGATGCGCTGCATATCTTCATCCACCTCGGCAATGCGCTGTGCTGCATCGAACAGTTCCCGGTTCAAATCCTCCGGCACATCAAACTCCACTTTGTAGCGGATGCGATGTTCCAGACTGGCCCAGAAGTCCATGGCAATGGTGCGTATCTGCACCTCCACCGGCAGGTACTGCTTGCCGGTGGACAAAAACACCGGGATTTCCACAATCAAATGCAGGCTGCGATAGCCATTGGCCTTGGGTTCCCTGATATAGTCCCGGCTGCGCAGAAGGCGGATATCATCCTGACTGGTAAGCAGTTGGGCGATGGTATACACATCATCCCGGTAGGCGCAGACCACCCGGATGCCCGCAATATCCCACAGATGTGCCACGGCGTTTTCCGGCGTTGGGGCAAGGCCCTTGCGCTCCAGCTTTTTGGCTACGCTGGCAGGCGCTTTGATGCGGCTTTCCATATGATGGATCGGGTTGCGGGAATAGCGGATACGGAATTCTTCATTGAGGATATCCAGCTTGGTTTTCACTTCCGTCAAGGCAGCCTGATAACGGCAGCGAAGGTCCACAAATCCCCGGATCAATTCCTCCATTTCTGCTGGCCATTGAGGTGAATGTTCCATCATCTGATTCCTCCTTGGATATTCCCTTCCTTTATTGTAGCGCAGATGGCCGGTACCGTCAAACAGGGTGCATTGTCCGAGAGGGGTTCCGGCAAAATATTAGCAAGGGAGGCGACGGGATGCAATGGCTTGGTCTGATGCTATGGGGAACACTGGCCCGCTATGGCGCCACACCTGCAAGGCGGCGCATCACAGCAGCGGTGTTGGCCGGTGGGCTGATGGTTTCCATGGGCAGCCAATTGTGGCTATTACGGCTGGATGACCAGCTGAACCTGCATACCGGTCTGCCGCTGCATCTGTGCGGGATGATGGCGGTACTGTGCATTCCCCTGTGCTGGTTTCCTCTGGCGGCAGGCTACCATCTGCTGCTGTTGCTGGGGGTGCCCGGCGCCTTTCTGGCGCTTTGCTTCCCATCAGTGGTGCAGTCCTCTCATCCGCTGTTGATGCGCATCGCCTTTCTCCGGCTCCATTGCCTCATCATTGCCGTAGCCGTTTTTATCTGGGCACAGAAAAAACCGCCGCCCGCAGATGCCCGACGGGCCTTTCTGCTGGGCAACGGTTTTCTCGTTTTCACTGCCTGCATCAACAGCATTCTTGGCAGCAACTATCTCTTCCTTCGGGCAGCGCCTTCAGGTACGCCATTGGCGTTTCTCATCCGCCCGGGATACGGTGTGTATGTGGCTTCTTTGGAAATGCTGTGTATGCTGCTGATGCGCTTTCTGTGCGACGGATATCGCTGGCTTTACTTGAGGAAATAGGTGAGCATATAGCCCTGCGTTCCATTATAGCTGACTTTGCACCACTCAGCGCCAGCGGATAAGATGGTCACCTGACGGCCATGGGGCACCCGCATCAGCACCGGCGCTGTCAGGCTCTGACTCTGACGCAGGTTCACATAGGTGCCGCTGGGGTGCACCACTGTGCGCAAGGTTGTGGTGGGGGTATTGTACAGGGTGATGTACCGGGTCATGACATAGCCGCTGATGCCGGTTTCTTTATCGGTAACAGCGCACCACTCGGCACCATGTTCGTCCACCCACAGTTCATCGCCGTTATAGAGCTTGCGCAGCACAGCAGAAGCAGTAGACGGATACTGGCGCAGATTCAGCGCCTGGGTGGCACGGGGATTGCTGACCACCGCATAGCTGCCGCCGCTGACACCGCCGCCCTGGGTGGCTGCCAAATCCCGACTGGTTTTGAGCCCCTCGGAAAGAAAATCGTTGCTCATGTAACCGGTCTGGCCGCCAACGGAAACATAGCTCCAGCCGGAACCCTTGGCCAGCACCATCACGTACTGGTCGCCGGCATACTGACGGATGACGCCATACTGCTTGCCGGGGCCTGCACGCAGGTTCATGGCGCTGTTATTGGGGGTCTTGATGGTGGCGATAGTGCTGCTGCCAATGATATTGCGCACAGTAACGAATTCGCTGCGCACATAACCCACCTGACCATTCAGCTGCACGCAGTACCAGCCATTCTGCTGGCCAAGCACCAACAGCGGTACGCCATTGTACAGAATGCCCAGCACCTTGGCGTTATAGCTGGGAGATTCCCGGAAATTGAGAAATGCGCCGCCGTTATTGTTGTTGACAGTGGCAATGCGCAGATACTGGGCAGCGCTGCCTGCATCCACGTAGTTTTTGCTCATGTAGCCCACTTTGCCATCCGGAGTGACCACCTGATAGAAATTATTCTGACTACCGATGATCTCCACCCATGTGCCGCCGGAATAAGAACCCAGCCACTGGCTGGAAGAACTGCCTGCCGAACGCAGATTGAGAGAATTGGTGCCGGTGACCACACCGAACTCGGCCGCCAGTGCGCTGACGGTCATCAGCAGGGAAAGCACCAGCGAAAGCGCTGCTACAAACCATTTTTTCTTTGCGAACGCTGCTTTCATCACGACGACCTCCTTGGTATTTTCTCTGTTACTTATGTAACGAACAAACGGGGGGAAATCTTCCCGATGTTCCTCATTTTTTGTGATATTTTTCGAGCTGCACTGCACGCTGCACCGCCTCGGCGGCAGCATCTGCCAAATCCGGCACTTCCTGCCGCGCTCCGAAACAGATATGCAGGAAAAACTCATGGGTGCCATTGTTGCCGGTAACCGGGCTGTGGGTCACATTCTTCACCCAGGTGTTGGGCTGGGCGTTCATGGCCTCCATCAATCGCAAAAGCAGGGGCAGATAGGCATCCTGCTCAATCTCGCCGGTACGCCGGGCGTTGGCATCATCAATTTCAAACAGCGGCTTCACCAGACACATCAATTCGCCCTGATCGTGCATGATGGCCCGGAACTGGGGCACCGCCTTCACCAGCGATAGGTAGCTCAGATCCACGCTGCCCAGATCCGGCTTGGGATCCAATGCCAGCAATTTCTCATCGCCAATATTGGTCTTTTCCAGATTGACGATGATGGGATCCTGCATCAGGCTGCCTGCCAGCTGACCAAAACCCACCTCCACTGCATACACCAATCCGGCTCCGTGCTGCCGCAGACAATCGGTAAAACCGCCGGTACAAGCGCCGGCATCTATACAGATGCGTCCCGTTACATCGATGCCGAAATCCGCAATCGCACCTTCCAGCTTGTAGCCGCCCTTGCCCACATACTTTTCGCCAAGTCCCTTCACGTTCATGGGCAGATCCAGCGGAACAATCTGCCCGCCGGTGCGCACAGGGATTGCGCCGCAGGTGACAGCGCCGCTCATCAGATAGGGCAAGGCTGCTTCCTTGCTTTCAAAAAAGCCTTCCTTCAATAGCCGCTCCATGGCTGTGGTCTTTTTTACCATACGTTTTCTGCCTCCGGCAGACCGAACCATTTCAGGGCCTTTTCGATATGCTTGTCCCAGAAATCCCAGGTATGGGCACCGGGCTCAGTGAAGTATTCCATCTTCAGCGCCTTGCCGAAATTCTTCACAAAGCTGTTGTTGGCTTCAAAAAGGAAATCCTCCGTGCCGCAAGCCACATAGATGCGGGGGGCTGCCTCGGGCGTTTTGGCCAGTTTGGCAGCCATACGGGACAGATTGTTATCGCTGTTCTGCATGGCTTCCTCGCCGCCGAATACGGTGTCCAGTTCCCGGAGGAAATCATCTCCACGGCGAGAATCCTGCCAGCTTTTTTCCATTTCCAATGCACCGGAGAAGCTGGCAACGGCGGCATAGCGCTCGGGGCAGAGCAGACCCAGCTTCATAGCGCCGTATCCGCCCATGGACAGGCCTGCCGCAAAGCGATCCTCCCGGGCATTGCTGATGGGGAAATAGCGTTCCATCACCTGCGGAAGCTCCTGGGAAACAAAGGTGAAATACTTGGCCCCCTGCGCCATATCCGTATAGAAGGAACGGTTCACCGCCGGCATAACGATAGCTGCCCGGTATTTGCGGGCATAATACTCCAGCCGGGTCTGACGCATCCACATGGTATGGTCATCGCTGAGGCCATGGAGCAGATACAGGCAGGGCAGTTTTTCTTCCTTCTGCTGCATCACATCCATGGGCGGCATCAGCACGAACACGGAAACCTGCACACCCAGCGCATCGGAGAAATAATGAAAATCGGTAAATGTCACGGCGGCGCACCTCCTATGATCCTTTGAGCATATCTTTGGAAGAATATCTTAGCACATTTTCGATACGTAAACAAGCCAAACCGCAAAGGTTCGGCTTGTCAGCTCGTCAAAAAACTCGCCTTGGCGACTTTTTTGACGACTTTTGCACCGTTTGCCTACGAGCCTTCGGCTCGCCGGGCGGCAAACGGCGATAGGAATCCCTTGCTATGCAAGGGTTCCGAAACCACCGTACACGCCGCTGGTTTCGGATCTGCAATCAGAGGGCTGCGGCCCTCCGATACCTCCGAGGGGTTCTTTGACAGTCTGACAAGCCAAACCGCAAAGGTTCGGCTTGTTTTGATTCTTTGTATTCTGTTTTCCCTACCGTTGCAAGAGCCACACACCGGCATTCAGATAACCGGCAAACAGCAGCCAGCACAGATACGGAACCAGCAGCCAGCCGGCTGTGGCATTCAGCTGCCGGAAGCGCAGCAATGTGATCACCACCAGCACCACCAGTACAATCAGCAGGATCAGCGCTACCAGATACATCTTCCACTGAAAGAACAGGGGGCTCCACAGAAAATTGGCTGCCAGCTGGGCACCATACCATGTCAGCGCCTTTTCAATCTGTTTTTTGGAGGCACGGGAACGCCATACCAGATAGGAAGCGTAGCCCATCAGCAGATAGAGGATCGTCCATGCCACAGGAAACAGCCAGCTGGGCGGTGTCAATGCAGGCTGTGCCACCTGGTCAAAGTTCTTCATGCCGTTCATGGAAATCAATGCTGACAGGATACCGACACCCAATGGAATGGCCAGAAAAATCAATAACTCCTTCCAGTTGGTTTTTGATTCCGTTCGCTGATTCATTGCTTTTCCCTCCAGACTTCCTGATAGATACAGCTTATGCAACGAACGATTTCGCTATTCTTTCAGCCGTTCGACGTACACCACTTAGGGAGTATGCTTGCACTTTTCATTGTTTTGAGAAACAAAAGTACAAACAAATGTTGACTTTTATTTTCCAATTCTTGTATAATATGTATTGGTATCACCTGTGAAACCTTGGGAGGGGACCCGTCGTGAAGACTTACTGCGAAAAACTAAGAGAGCTGCGGGAACGCCGCGGTTTGAAACAATCCGATATTGCTCTGATTCTGGAAACCACGCAGCAGGTATATTCCCGCTACGAAAACGGTGTGAATGCGCTGCCTATTCACCACCTGATTACACTGTGCAAGTTTTATCATGTCAGCGCCGATTACGTGCTGGGTCTGAGCAACGAAGCTATTTCCTGATGATTTGTTTTTCGCATTTTTCCAATAGAATCAACCACAAAAGAGGCTGTTACGGCACAAACCGCAACAGCCTCTTTTGCTTTGTTCAAATCAATCCAGTATCAGACTGGCTGCTTCCCGCAAGCTACCGCATACAGGAACCCCTGCTGTTTCCAACGTTTCCCGGCTCTGATGCCCACGGGCGATCAAGATGCATTGAGTGCCCATGGCCCGTGCCACATCGGCATCATGCAAGGTATCGCCCAGCATGACGCTGTGCTCCGGGGCAATGCCGCAACGCTCCAGATATTTACGCCCAATGGCTTCCTTGCTTCGGGCGTAAATATCGGAAAGGGCAAGCAGCTCATCAAAGCACCCCTCCAGCCCAGGATAATAGCTAAGCTGCTGACGCAGAATATCCATCTGGCTGGCGGAAAGCACCACCTGCAAAAGCCCCGCTTGGCGAAAGCGTTTCAGAACCTCCACCGCATCCTCATGCAGCGGAATGGTGCAGCAGCCACGGACATATTCATCCATCCAGGCGTGGGCCACCTGGACAAAATTCTCATCGGTTACCCCGGCCCGTTCGTAATAAAGCCTCACAGGGAACGTAAATTGCTGATAATAGGATTCCAGACAATCGATGGTGGGCAGGCCGAAGGTCGGAAAAACCCGGTTGCGAACACCGATGGCATACCACAGGTCATCCAGCAGGGTTCCATTCCAATCCCACAGGATCTGCTTGATTGGCTTATTGATGTGCTTTTTCATGGTCTCTCCCCCGCCTTTTCCTTGCTGTAGCAACGCAAAACTCAGCAGCGATATTGTAGCACAGGCGCTCATCCTTTGCAAACGGCACCTCCTCATCCTTTTTCAACAAAATCCGAAAAAAGGTATTGACATTCAGCACAAAAGGTGTATAATACTTTTTGCTGGTTGAAACAGCGTATGCACCATTAGCTCAGTTGGTAGAGCACCTGACTCTTAATCAGGGTGTCCAGGGTTCGAGTCCCTGATGGTGTACCAAAGCCGAACCGTAGGGTTCGGCTTTTTGTTTTCCCTTCCAATTCCGAAAGATGAATGAAAACACCTTGCCGAGCATCTTTCGGCAAGGTATTTTCTGCATTTTGATTCTCTTTATTCGGCAGTTTGGCTGGCCTCTTCCTGCGCACGCTTCTTGTCCAGCGCCACATTGCGGAAATACACCACAAGATTCAGAGAAACCATGACCAGATTGAGGATATAGGCGATCAACACATAATTGATATTGCCGGAAATGAGCTTGGCACAGATACCAGCGATATAGCCGGTGATGATCAGAATGATGAAAATCAGGCTGGTGCCCTTGGCGGTCTGGGCCTTATAGGCCTTCATCAGGTTCAGCGGCCAGGAAAAGCCAAAGCAGACCAGCATAACGGTTTCCAGAATAGAACTCATAGTACATCTCTCCTTTTGTGATTGGGAATCAGAATGCCTTTGCACCACGGGCATAGGTGGGCAGCAGCTTAGGGGATACTGCATCGCTGTCGATACCGGCAGCTTTCAGTTCCGCCTCGTACTTGTCCACATGGCTCAGGGTCAGTTCCTTGAGCTGAGTCTCCTTGGCGCTGGCTGCGGCGTGCTGTCCGGCATTGCGGCCGAACACGATGATATCCAGCAGGGAGTTGCCCATCAGACGGTTGCGGCCATGGATGCCGCCAACGGCTTCACCGGCCACGTACAGATTCTTCACGCAGGTCTGACCATCCTCTGTGATTTCCAGACCGCCGTTCTGATAGTGCAGGGTGGGATAGATCAGAATCGGCACCTCACGCATATCAATGCCGTATTTCAGGTACATACGCAGCATGGCAGGCAGACGCTTCTCCAAAGTGCCCTTGCCGTGGATCCTGTCGATCATGGGGGTATCCAGCCACACGGCCTTACCCATACCGGTATCCACGCCCTTGCCGTTGGTGGTGCATTCCCGGATGACACCGGCAGCGTTCACATCCCGGGTTTCCAGAGGATGGATGTAGGCTTCGCCCTCGCTGTTGATGAGCTTGGCACCCATGGAGCGCACCTTTTCGGTGACCAGTGCGCCGAAAATCTGCTGGGGGAACGCCACACCGGTGGGGTGATATTGCAGGGTATCCTGATAGAGCAGCTTGGCACCGGCACGATAGCCCAGAATCAAACCGTCAGCGGTAGCGCCGTAGTGGTTGGAGGTAGGAAATCCCTGATAGTGCATACGGCCTGCGCCGCCGGTGGCGATGACCACGGTTTTGGCACGGGCAACCAGCAACTCGCCGGTTTCCATGTTCTGCAATACAGCACCGGCAACTTTGCCATCGGTGTCCAGAATCAGCTCAATCGCAGCGGTGAAATCCACCACGGGAATCTGGCGGTTGAGAACCTCGTCCCGCAGGGTGCGCATGATCTCTGCGCCGGAATAGTCGGCAGCGGCGTGCATACGCTTGCGACTGGTGCCGCCGCCGTGGGTGGTGATCATGGTGCCATCCTCGGCCTTGTCAAACTCCACGCCCAGCTCATTGAGCCACTTGATGGCACCGGGGCCCTCCATGACCAGTTTACGCACCAGTTCGGGACGGTTGGCATAGTGACCGCCGCCCATCACATCCAGATAGTGCTGGGCAGGGGAATCACCCGGCTTGTCGGCAGCCTGAATGCCGCCTTCGGCCATCATGGTATTGGCGTCGCCGATGCGCAGCTTGGTGACGATCATCACATTGGCACCAGCTTCATGGGCTTCGATGGCAGCAGAGGAACCTGCGCCGCCGCCGCCAATCACCAGCACATCCACATCGTAATCAATCTTTGTCAGATCCACCTTGGCATCGGTCAGGCGGCTGTGAGCCTCCAGCATAGCGTTCAGTTCCAGAGGCGCTTTTTCGCCCTTGTTGGGGCCCACCTGAATGGTGGTAAAGCCATCATCCCTGTAGTCGGGATGGTACTGCTTGAGCAGCGCTTCCTTCTCCTCCGCAGTCAGGCGGCGGGGCTCCAGAGCAATATTCGCCTCACGGGCAGCCTCCACCTTTTTCATGGAAGCAAGCATTTCGGGGGTATAGATCATGGTGGCTGCCTCCTTACTGTTCGATATCACGGTGGTTATAGAGTTCCTTGAGTTCCTCGATGGGCTTGGCCATAATGGCTTCGATCTCCGCCTGACACAACCCATCTTCGATTTCCTTCACCCGCTGGGTCAGATGCTTGGCTTCGGGCATCAGGTACTTGCCATTGATGCGGCGGGCCAACTCCGCCACCTGGGGATGGGAGATGCCAGCGGGGCAGCGGGAGGAACACACGCCGCACATCACGCAGTCAAAGCTCATTTCGGCGCAAGCGGCGAAATCGCCACGCTGGGCAGCAGCGATGTACTGCATCACATTCAGGCTCTGGGTGCAGCTCTTGGTGCAGGCGTTGCAGCCGATGCAGGAATAGATCTCCGGGTACAACTGCATCATCACCTGCGCGTCCGGCTTGATTGCATTGATATCATACACCTGCTTTTCCAGCGGGAAGAAGGGCAGCGTCGCCACATACATATCATTTTCCACGGTGATCTGGCAGGCCAGGGCAGCGTGGAGCTCCCGCTCGCCCTTGATGCGGTATACAGTGGCGCAGGCGCCGCAGAAGCCGTTGCGGCAGCCGCAGCCGCGCAGCAGCTGATAACCGGCGTATTCCATTGCACCCATAATGGTAAGACCTTCGGGCACTTCGTACTTTTTGCCCATCAAGTATACATTGACCATTTTTGTTTCATCCTCCGTTATTGCGGCAGTTGAATGAATCAGTATTCGGCGGGCAATTCGCCCAGCTGGTCGAAGCGGAACACGGGGCCATCCTTGCATACATACTGGTCGCCGATGTTGCAGCGGCCACACTTGCCCACGCCGCACTTCATGCGAAGCTCCATGGTGGTGTAGATCTGGGTCTTGTCAAAGCCCATCTCCAACAGCGCCTGGGTGGTGAACTTGATCATAATGGGCGGGCCGCAAACCAGCACCCGGCCATGGGGATCGAAGCCCAGTTCCGTCACATAAGCGGGCACAAAGCCCACGTGTCCGTCCCAGCCCTCCTGTGCCTGGTCGATGGTCAGGAACACTTCGATTCCGGCTTCCTGACACCATTCATTGACGATCTCAGGATAATCCACCAGATCCTCCTTGGTGCGGGAACCGTACACAATGCGCACTTTGCCATAGTTTTCCCGGTTGGCCCGCACATAGTTGATCACGCTGCGAAGAGGCGCAAGGCCGATACCACCGGCGATAAACAGCAGATCCTGTCCCTTCAGATCCTCTTCCACGGGGAAGGCATTGCCATAAGGGCCACGGACGGTGATCATCTGCCCCACATCCATCTGGTGCAGCCAGTTGGTCAAACAGCCGCACTTCTTGATGGAGAACTCCATGAATTCCTTGTTGGTGGGGCTGGAGGTAATGGAAAACATGGCCTCGCCCACCCCGGGGATGGACAGCATGGCACACTGGCCGGGCATATGCTCAAAACACTTGCCGCCGTCTACTGCATTCACCCGGAAGGTTTTTACATCGGGGGTATCCACCCGCACATCCGTAACGATGCCGAGCACCGGCACCAACGTTTCCTTAGTCATTGCTGTCACCTTCTCCCAAAGCCTTGATCACCTTGACGATATTCAGGTTCATGGGGCATTTTTCAATGCAGCGGCCGCAGCCCACGCAGGAGTACATTCCATCGTTGCGGGAGGGGAAGTACACCAGCTTGTGCATAAAGCGCTGGCGGTACCGTTCCACCTGGGTGGGACGGTTGGTGCCGTGGGCCATCAAAGTGAAATCAGAGTACATACAGCTGTCCCAGCAGCGGTAGCGCTGGATGCCGTTGCCGGTATCGTAATCCCGGATATCGTAGCACTGGCAGGTAGGGCAGGCAAAGGTGCAGCTGCCGCAGCCCAGACAGGGCATGGAGAGTTTCTTCCACTTGGGAGAGTCGAATTTCTCCATCAGGTGGTCGCCGTCAAAACCATTCAGGTTCAGTTTGGCAAAGGGCAGCGCATCGTACTTGACCGCAATCTCCGCCTTGATTGTTTCCACAGCGGCTTCATCAGCTGCTTCGGTTGGCCAGCTTTCCATCAAAGCACGGCCTTTGTCCGTATAGGCTTCGCAGTACCAGCAATCGCCAGCGGGCCAGAGCACCACATCCGCATCGGGCTTTGCAGGATCAACGCCAAAATTCTTGCAGAAGCAGGACTTGGCAGGTTCACCACAAGCCAGACCCACGATGGTGCCATGCTCCCGGCGGGCGGCGTAATAGGTGTCGATGGGATCAGCCAGGAACACCCGATCCAGCACCTTGATGGCCTGAATATCGCAGGCACGCACGCCAAAGATCACATAATCCTCTTTGGCACGCTCTTCCTCGGTCAGCTGGATGGTCTTGCCCTCCATGCGGAAATGCATCAGGTTTTCCCACTGGGGGAACAGGATATCCTTGGGGGTCTTGTCGGTGCCCACCTTGTCCAGCCGGAGGGTCATGCCGTCCTCGTAGCGGTCATAGACCACCATGCTGCCGTCCTCCACGGGGGCATACACCGGCGTGGAAATGCTGCTGATAATCTTCGTCAGCTGATCAGCGGCAAACTTGCGCATCAGGCCCTCCCCCTTTCGTGGACGATACCGGGTTCCGCATCTTCCTTGGTGTAGCTGGTCAGGGGCGTGCGTTCCTCATCGCCCTCCCCCGCCTGATACTCGCCGTAGAGTTCGTTCATATCCTTGATGAGCTTACGGTTGAGCAGGTGCAGGGGGATATTCTGGGGACAGACCCGGCTGCATTCGCCGCAGTCGGTGCAGCGTCCCGCCACATGATACGCCCGGATGATATGGAACATATTCTCCTCAAAACTGGTTACAGGAGCCTTGGACTGCACGCCGGAGGCGGGATTATCAAACACGCACTTGATGCAGGTGCAGGCAGGGCACACATTACGGCAGGCATTGCAGCGGATGCAGCGGGACAATTCGCCCTGCCAGAAATCATAACGTTCCTGGGCCGTCATCTGCTCCAGATCGGCAACGCCCGCCATCCGGTCCATCACGCCGGTTGGCTTGCGGGATTCTTCACTGTCGATGATCTCATCGTAGATGGCAAATTCCTTGCTCTTGCAGGCGTTGCATTTGAGCAAAGCGCCTTTTTCGTCCTTCATGCCGGTGCAGCCAGCGCCGATGATGTAAAACTTTTCCCTCTCCAGACGGTGCTCGTGGATGAGCTGCTTGAAGGAAAGGGTGTCGCAGGGCTTGAGAATCACCAGTGTTTTGCCCTCCAGCTTGCCCAGCTTCAGACAATACTTGGAAAGGTTTGCGCCGGCATAGTCGCCATAGACGAAGGCTTCCATCTCCTCTGCGTTCTCAAACAGGGCGGGAGACCAGTCGTATTCGCCCTCGCCCTTCTCCCAGCCCATGACCCGGCTGACCGTACCATCAGCAAGCAAAGCAATGGCACGGGCTTTCATCCTGTTCATGATTTCTTGCATCTGATATCACTCAGCTTTCTGTTTTCGCCGAGGCTGTAAATGGTCTCGACGAACTCATTCATGGTCTTGGCAAACTTGGCGCCCTCGGCGGCGGAGACCCATTCCACACGGGTGCGGTCCCGCTCGATGCCCAGATAATCCAGCAGGGAGAACAGCATGGTCAGGCGGCGGCGGGCGTAGTAATTGCCGCTGGTGTAGTGGCAGTCGCCCGGATGGCAGCCGCAGATAATCACGCCATCCGCACCCCGCTCAAAGGCACGGAGGATGAACAAAGGATTCACACGGCAGGAACAGGGCACACGGATGATCTTCACATCGGCGGGGTAATTCATGCGACCGGAGCCTGCCAGGTCAGCACCAGCATAGGAACACCAGTTGCAGCAGAAGGCCACAATTTTCGGCTTCCAGTTGGGATTGTTTACAGACATATTGCGTCCACCTCCGCCATGATCTGCTGGTTGGTAAAGCCCTTCAGATCCATTGCGCCGCTGGGGCAGGTAACGGTACAGGCGCCACAGCCCTGGCAGACTGCCGGGTTCACCTGGGCCACTCTGCGCACCTCACGCACGCCGGGGCCACGGACTTCCTTATCCACATAGGTGATGGCACCGTAGGGGCATACCTTCTCGCACTGGGAGCAGCCGTTGCACAGCAGTTCATCGGAACCGGCCACGCAGGGATTGGTCACCAGATGATCCTTGGCCAGAAGGCCGATCACCTTGGCGGCGGCTGCACTGGCCTGAGCAACGGTTTCGGGCACATCCTTGGGGCCCTGTGCCACACCGGAGAGGAAAATACCGGCGGTGGGGCTTTCCACCGGGCGCAGCTTGGCGTGTGCCTCGGTGAAGAAATCGTTGGTATCCATAGAGGCGGTCAGCATGGTACCGATGGAACGGGCGCTGGGGTCAGGCTCAATGGCGGTAGCCAGCACCACCAGATCGGCGGCGATCTCCACCTGCTGGTTGCTGATCAGGTCGCTGCCACGAACCATCAATTTGTCGCCTTCTCTGGCAACCTTGCCCACCATGCCCTTGATGTAATCCACGCCATACTGCTCCACCGCACGGCGGTAGAACTCGTCGAAGTTCTTGCCGGGGGTGCGCACATCGATATAGAACACGTGCACCTTGGTATCCGGGTACTTGTCCCGGATGAGCATGGCGTGCTTGGCGGTATACATACAGCAGATCTTGGAACAGTAAGGCTTGCCCCGCTTGGTATTCTCATCGCACCGGGAACCCACGCACTGGATGAACACAATCTCGTGGGGATGCTTCAAATCGGAGGGACGCAGCAGAGTGCCCTTGGTGGGGCCTGCGGCGTTCATCAGACGCTCCAATTCCAGCGAGGTGATCACATCGGCGTTCTCTGCATAGCCATACTCATTCAGGGGAGAAGGATCAATGGGCTTGAAGCCGGTGGCCACCACGATGGCACCGTATTCCCGCTCCATCAGTTCATCCTGCTGGGTGTAGTCGATAGCGCCTGCGGTGCAGACCTTCTGACACAGACCGCACTTGCCGGTTTTGAGCTTCACGCACTGCTCCGGGTCGATTACCGCCACATTGGGAATGGCCTGCGCAAAGGGGATGTAGATAGCGGGACGGTTGTTCATTTCCATGTTGAACTCGTCCTTGCCCTTCTTGGAGGGGCATTTGTTCATGTACAGGGAGCAGCCGGTGCACTTGGTTTCATCCACACAGCGGGCTTTTTTGCGGATGGTGGCACGGAAATTGCCCACAAAGCCATCCACTTTTTCCACCTTGGCATAGGAGATGATGTTGATCTTTTCATTCTGGGCGGCTTCCACCATCTTGGGGGTCAGGATGCAGGCAGAGCAGTCCAGCGTGGGGAAGGTCTTGTCCAGCTGAGCCATGCGGCCGCCGATGGTGGGACGCTGTTCCACGATATCCACTTCATAGCCCGCATCCGCCACATCCAGCGCAGTCTGAATACCGGCAATGCCGCCGCCGATCACCAGGCAGCGCTTGGTAACAGCGCTGGTGCCAGCGGTCAGGGGCTTGTTGTGAAGCAGCTTGGCCACGGCAGCTTTCGCCAGCACGATGGCCTTGGCGGTGCCCTCTTCCTTGTCCTTATGAATCCAGGAACACTGTTCACGGATATTGGCGATTTCCACCATGTAGGGGTTCAAACCAGCCGCTTCCGCCGTCTTGCGGAAGGTATTCTCGTGCATACGGGGCGAGCAGGACGCCACCACGATGCCGTCCAGATGATGCTCATGGATGGCATCGGCGATCAGCTTCTGACCTGCCGCAGAGCACATATATTGATAATGAGTGGAGAACACCACGCCGGGGACGGTTTTCATCGCCTCGGCCACTGCCTCCACATCCACCGTACCGGCAATGTTGGAGCCGCACCAGCAGACAAATACGCCGATTTTCTGCATTGTGGTATTCCTCCTTACTTTCTGTATTTACGCATAGCAGCCATCAACAGCTGCTGGGGAACAATTTCATCGGCAAAGGCTGCTACATCGTTGCCGCCCTTGCGGTTCATATCCTGCTGGCGCAGCTTCAGCTGAGCCACTGCGCCCACCAGCTTTCCGGGGGCCACATTGCGGGGGCAACGCTCCACACAGGCCATGCAGCCAAGGCACAGATAAATGGAATCGCTGTTCATCAGCTTTTCAATCTGGCCTTTTTCCACCATGCTCACAAACTGATGGGGATGGTATTCCATAGCATCGTAGTTGGGGCAGGTGCCGGAGCATTTGCCGCACTTCATGCACTTTCTGGGATCCACGCCGCTGATGCGCAGGACAGTTTCGGTCAGGAACTTTACGCTGTTTTCCATGCCTCAGCCCTCCTTCACGCCCAGGGCTTCTGCCAGCAGTTCGGTAAAGTAGCTGACAGGCAGCTTGTGGGCAGTTGCATTTTCCACAAGATTGTACATACACAGTGGACAGGCGGTGATCAATTCTTCGCAGCCAGCAGCCACTGCAGAATTCAGCGCACGCTCCACCTGCATTTCAGCGCAGGCCTTGTTTTCCAGCGCCACATAAGCGCCGCAGCACTCGTTGCGGTAGGGGTAGCGCACCGGCTCTGCGCCCAGCGCCCGAATGAAATCCTCGATAATGGAGGGATTCTCCGGGTCATCGAAAGCCAACACCTTGCCGGGGCGCAGCAGAAGGCAGCCGTAGAAAGCGCCGATCTTTCGCCCGGTCAGGGGATTGACCACCTTTTCTTTCAAGGCATCAAAGCCGATTTCATCCCGCAGAAGCTCCAGAAAGTGAATCACTTCCACACTGCCATCGTAGGGCGTTTCAGGCTTCATATAGTTGTTGGCCTTCTGGCGGAAGTTCTCGTCCCGGTTCCAGTCGAAATTGGTGCGTTTGAGAACATGGTGGCAAGCAGAGCACATGGTGACCAGTTTGCCTTCCTCGGTATTCATCAGCGCACGCACTGCCGACAGGCGGGGGGCAATTTCGTCGGAAGCGGCAGGATACACGGCACCGCAGCACTGCCACTCGGGCAGTTCCTTCAGCGCAATACCCAGAACATCTGCGCACTTGCGGGCGTAGATATCCATCTGCTTTGCCCGATCCTTCAGGGTGCAGCCCGGATAATAGCTGTAGATCATTGTGGGTTACTCCTTCTCAGCACATCTCTTCGGGTTTGAATACCTCGTCGAACTTTTCGGGCGTCAGGAACCCCAGCTCCACGCAGGCTTCCTTGAGGGAGATATTCTCCTTGTAAGCCTTCTTGGCGGTCTTGGC
The DNA here is from genome assembly GCA_017501255.1 of Clostridia bacterium. Classification (GTDB taxonomy): domain Bacteria; phylum Bacillota; class Clostridia; order Christensenellales; family Aristaeellaceae; genus Limiplasma. Next base: position 191,569 of record JAFVXE010000061.1, read on the forward strand.
AGCGTTGTCATAGCCAATGTAGGGATTCAGCGCCGTGACCAGCATCAGGGAATTGTACAGGTTGTGGTGCATTTTTTCCCTGTTGGCGGTGATGCCGCTGGCGCAGTTCTTGTCAAAGGAGCGCAGGGAATCAGCCAGAAGACGCACGGACTGGAGGAAATTGTAGATGATCACAGGCATGAACACATTCAGCTCAAAATTGCCCTGAGAGGCAGCCATACCAACGGCAGTATCGTTGGCCATCACCTGCACGGCCACCATGGTGGCGGATTCGCACTGGGTGGGGTTCACCTTGCCGGGCATGATGGAAGAACCGGGTTCATTTTCAGGAATGAAGATTTCACCCAGACCATCCCGGGGGCCGCTGGCCAGCCAGCGCACATCATTGGCAATCTTCATCAGGTTGGCAGCCAGCGCTTTCAGCGCGCCATGGGCAAATACCAATTCATCCTTGGCCGTGAGGGAATGGAACTTGTTTTGGGCAGTGACAAACGGCTTGCCGGTGATTTTGGACACTTCCTCTGCCACCTTCCCGGCAAAACCGGCAGGGCAGTTGAGCCCGGTGCCGACAGCGGTTCCACCCAGCGCCAGTTCCCGCAAGCCGGGCAGCGCCAGCGAGAGCTGTTCCTTGGCCTTTTCCAGCATGGTGCGCCAGCCGGAGATCTCCTGAGAGAAAGCGATGGGGGTGGCATCCTGCAGATGGGTGCGGCCCGTCTTCACAATGCCTTCGTTTTCCGCTTCCAGCCGAAGGAAGGTAGCGTGCAGCTGGTCAATGGCCGGGAACAGATTGTCCTCGATGGCCTGTACCGCTGCAATGTGCATGGCGGTAGGAAACGTATCGTTGGAGGACTGGGACATATTGACATGATCGTTGGGATGGCACAGCTTCTCGCCCAGTATTTCATTGGCACGGTTGGCAATGACTTCGTTGGCATTCATATTGGACTGGGTGCCACTGCCGGTCTGCCATACCACCAGCGGGAAATGATCGTTCAGCTGACCGGCAATCACCTCGTCGCAGGCTTTGCAAATGGCATTGAGGCGTACATCATCCATCTGATCGGGCTTGATGGCATTGTTGGCCAAAGCGGCTGCCTTCTTCAAAATACCGAAGGCATGGGTGATCTCCCGGGGCATCACTTCGCCGCCGATGACAAAATTTTCTTTGCTGCGCTGGGTCTGGGCACCCCAATAACGGTCGGCGGGCACCTGCATCTCCCCCATGGAATCGCGTTCGATACGATACTGCATTCTCGTGTTTCCTCCATCTATTCAGCGTATGCGCTGCAACTGTTCAGACTCAGCATTCTTACAGTTCCAACTGGTCGATAATGCTTTTGAGGGATGCGGCAGAATGCTGCAATTTTGCATTTTCCTCATCGCTCAACGCCGGCAGGATCTTTCCCTGCACTTCCCCTTCCGCCAGCAAAACCGGCAGGGACAGGCACACATCATCCAGCCCGTACTCGCCGTGGAGCATGGTGGAAACCGTGGCAACTGCATTCAGGCTGCCGTAGAGATACTCACAGATGGAGCAGACGGCAAAGGCAATGGCATAGTTGGTGCAACCCTTGCGGGCAATGATCTTTGAACCGGAAGAGCGCATATATTCGTCAATCTCCTCATAGTTCAAATCCACCATGATGCCGTTTTTCAGCTTGATCTTATCCTTGTAATCGTTGATATTGATGGTGGAAATTTCGGCAATGGACCAAGGCACAAAGCTGGTTTCGCCATGCTCGCCGAAAACATAGGCGTGCACATTCTTCTGGCTGACGGACAAATATTCGGCGATGCGGGCACGCAGGCGGGCAGTATCCAGCAGCGTGCCGGAACCAATGACCCGATCCTCAGGAATATTGGTCAGCTTGCAAAAGGCGTAGGTAAGAATATCCACCGGATTGGCAACCATAATGTAGGTAGCATCAGGACATACTTCCGTGATCTTGGGTGCAATGTCCTTCAGGATCTCCACATTGGTGTTCACCAGATCCATACGGGTCTGGCCGGGCTTGCGGCCCACGCCGGAGGTGATAATCACGATATCGCTTCCCTCCGCAGTGGCATAGGAACCGGCATAAATCTCCACCGGCTTGCTCATCAGCGGCGTAGCCTGAAGAATATCCATGGCTTCGCCTTTGGCTTTTTCTTCGTTGATATCTACAATAACAATCTCACTGGCAATGCTCTTGACGGCAAGCGCAAAAGCGGTAGCAGAGCCAACCGCCCCTGCACCAATGACTGTGATTTTCCTGCTGGGCATTTCGGGAACACTCCTTCCGACTCATCCTGTATACGGCTGATTGCTGCGCCCTATACATCCGATCCTAAGATCGTTAAAATTTTAGCATATATGTATTCTGTATACAATTCTTTTTGTTGAAACAAGGGTTATCGTAAGTGATAACCCTTCGTAGAAAGCCATGTGAATCAAGGAATTTCTCATCTTCATCCCTCCGGATCGTCAGCCCGAAAGTTCTGCTTTGTACACAATCCAATTGTTCTGGCTGATAAACAGAATCAAGCCAATAAACCATCAAAACATTCCACCGTAGTTATCAAACACGATAACCGCATTGCTTATCCCATATATCTGCGCTTTGTCTGGTAAAGCATCTCAATGAAATGATGATCCAGCTCCGTCAGCCGGTAATCGTTGCGGTAAATGAGCAAATCCTTATACAAGCGTTCATTTTGCAGGCAGGGCCTTTGCACAAGCGTATACCGCTCCAGCAGATTATCCGGAATGGGCGAAGCCCACATAAAGGTCTCCGGATTGCGGTTCAAAAGCTCAAACTGGCTGGCACGCTCAAAAACAAAAATCCGGCGCAGGATGTGATCGGGCAGTTCTTCCTTCACCACCGTGGAAAGAGGCAGCGATGGCACATAGGGGTCTGCATGGGCCACCTCAATCAGGTTTTTCAGGTCATCAAAGGTGATCTCCTCAAGGGACGCCAGCGGGCTGTCCTTGCTCATTACCAGCTGATAACTGAATTCCGTAACCAACTCGCTGCACAGGTTTTTCTCTTCCAGAAGGTTTTTGAAATACACATCATAGTGGGCTGCATAACGCAGAATGCCCAGTTTATAGTCATGTTCAAGAATATTGCGGATGGTTCGCTGTGCGTTGGTTTCCTTATAGAACAGTTCCGCCTCATCCGTACCGATGGATTTTGAAAACTCGGCAAAAGCCTCAGCGATATAGCTGGCACGGGGGCCGGAAATGGAAAAGTGCTGTTTCTTATTGGATGCGCCTTTATAGAGGGATTCCATTTCACCAATCATCTTCAGCACTTGTTTGGCGTAGTTCATAAACTCCTCACCATCCGGCGTGAGGCGCATTCCCTTAACGGTGCGGTCAAAGATGGTAATGCCCAGATCGGCTTCCAGTTCCTTAATGCTGCGGCTGATATTTGGCATTGCCACAAACAGCTTTTCGGAAGCCTTTTTCATCGAGCCTGCCCTGGCAACCTCATAAGCATATTTCACGTGCAGGATATTCATGCAGGTGTCACTTCCTCCCGTGCCGGATGGTATAGAGAAACAAGCAAAGAATAGCACAAAGCGATCCTTTTCGTCAATTTGGATTGTTTACCATTGGCACTTACCGTTTTGGAAAATTTCAAAAAAGGGGTTGACATTCATTCCATAAGGTGTATAATATCATTCGCTGGTTGAAATACCGTATGCACCATTAGCTCAGTTGGTAGAGCACCTGACTCTTAATCAGGGTGTCCAGGGTTCGAGTCCCTGATGGTGTACCAGAAAATCCGAGCCGTTAGGGTTCGGATTTTTTCGTTGTTATCGCAAATTACACCGAAACTCCTTTGATAAACCCACTCTTTCCTCTTCCCACCCTTTTATGGTATGATTGTCTCAGTACCCAAACAATAACATTGGAGGTATTCCTATGTCGTTTCTTTACTGGCTGCAATCCATCCGCACTCCCGCCATGGATGCGGTGATGTCCGTCATTACCCGCCTGGGCGAGGAAACCGTCCTCATGGTGGTGGGAATGCTGATCCTCTGGTGCATCAACAAAAAATGGGGCTATCGTTTCTTTCTGGTAGGCATGGTGGGCAACACCCTGAACCAGTTGCTCAAAGCCATTTTCCTGATTCCCCGTCCCTGGGTGCTGGACCCGGAGTTCCCCATTGTGGAATCCGCCCGGGCGGCTGCCACCGGCTATTCCTTCCCCAGCGGCCATACCCAGACTGCGGCCGGCGTTTTCGGCACCGTTGCCGCATGGGCCCGCAAAAACTGGGTGACCATCCTCTGCATCTTGATGACGCTGCTGGTAGGCTTCAGCCGGATGTATCTGGGCGTTCATACGCCGCTGGATGTGGGTGTATCGCTGGGAACCGGGTTGATCATCGTCATCGGTCTGAACTGGCTGCTGAATCGGATTGAAAACAATCCCAAAGCCATGCTGGGACTGCTGCTGGGTGCGCTGGCTTTTGCGCTGGTCCTGGTGCTGTATGTGAATTTTGCGCCGGTACGGGAGGCCAACAATCCGGAATTTGATGCCCACGGTCAAAAAAGCGCATGGGTCTGCTTTGGCACCATGGCTGGTCTGATTGTCGGCTGGTGGGTTGATGTCCATCACCTGCAATACGAAACCAAGGCGGTCTGGTGGGCGCAGCTGTTGAAGCTGCTCATCGGCGCCGGGCTGGTCATGGCGGTGCGCCTTGGCATGAAGCCTGTTCTGAACGCTATCTTCAGTGATGCCCAGTTCACCAACGGCATCCGCTATTTCCTGATGGCTGTCATGGCCAGTGTCGTCTGGCCCATGACCTTCGGCTTCTGGAGCAAGCTGGGAAACAAGGCGCAGGAAACAACCCAATCCATTGAAGAATAAACCTCGGAGGTATCGGAGGGCCGCAGCCCTCTGATTGCCAAACCGAAACCTGCGTTTGCCGCCCGGCGAGCCGCAGGCGAGTTTTAGAACGACCTGAAGTGCCCGCCGGTTCTCGAACCAGCGGGCGCTGTTTTATTATCGCCCCTGTTGACAGACGAAAGCGGACATTGTATCATGACAAGCAGAAACAATGCGTATTGCAAATCTGAACAGTATGGCTCTTTTGTCCAATCCCAAAGGGACAGTAGGCATCTGTGAACCCAAATCCAATACGCAGACAAGGAGAATGGATATGAAGAAGATCCGATTGGGTATTGTCAGTGCAGGTGCCATCGTTGCCCGGGTGATGAAGGATATGCATCTTCTGGAGAATGTAGAGATCACCGCTATTGCCGCCCGAGACCTGGAACGGGCACAGGCAGCAGCCGAGCAGTATCACATTCCCCATGCTTACGGCAGTTATCTTGAACTGGCACAGAGCAGCGAAGTGGATCTGGCCTACATCGCCACGCCGCACACCTTCCATGCAGAACAGGCCATGCTGATGATGCGCCATGGCAAGCACGTCATTTGCGAAAAGCCCATGGCTATCAATCAAAACGAAGTACAGCAGATGATCGACTGCGCCAGAGAGAATGGCGTTTTTCTGATGGAAGCCATGTGGACCCGCTTCCAGCCCTGCGTCAAAACCCTGATACGGATGCTCCATGACGGCGTGATTGGCGAAGTCCGCAACATCTTCGGTGAGTTCAGCTGGAGCTGTCAGGACAGCTACGATCCTTCCAGCCGCCTGTTTGATCCTGCCCTGGCTGGCGGTGCATTGCTGGATCTGGGCGTTTATCCGCTGATGTTCTGTATGCAGGTACTGGGCGACGAACCGGAGACTATTCAGAGCCTGTGCCGCAAAACGCCGGAGGGCGTTGACATGAACACCAGCGTTCAGATGCAGTATCAGAACGGTGCCATTGCCCAGTTCTTCTGCGGCATGGACGCTTGCAGCAACGACTATATGCAGATTTACGGAACCAAGGGGCATATCGTGTTGCCGGGATTCTGGCGTGCTGACCGCTTTACCATCTGCCGGGAAGGCCAGGAGGATCAATTGCTGACCTTCGATCTGCCAAACGAGCCCTATCATTACGAATTCGACCATGCGACTGCCTGTATTCAGCAGGGGTTGCTGGAATCCCCGGTGATGCCGCTGGCAGAATCCTACAAGGTCAGCAAGCTCTGTACCGAGATTCGTCACAAGCACGGCATCGTCTACCCGGGAGAGGTTGGTGAATAAGCCGTGTGGACCTTGGGAATCACTCAATGGAGCCTGCCCGGAAACCATGGCTACACCCTGCAACTGGCCAAACAGCTGGGTTTCGATGCAGTCCAGCTGGAATTTGGCAGTTGGGAAGCGGGCATGGCGCTGTCCCACAAACGGCTGCGGGCGCTTTATAGGCACGACAGCGAGGCTTTGGGAATCCGTTTGCTTCCGCTGACGATCAATGCTCTGTGCCGCTATGGCATAGTGGATGGTTTGGACACGCCGGATGGTCAGATTGCCAAAGATACCATTCTGGCTGCCCTGGAAGCAGCCGCCGATATGGGGCTGGAAGGTGTCACCCTGCCCAGTTTTGGAGCCGGTGAGATCAAAACACAGGCGCATTACGAGCACACCGTGGAGGCCTTGCGCTTCACCTGCGAAAAAGCTGCCGCCTTGGGATTAACGGTCTATACGGAGAATGTTCTGGATGCGCAGGCCATGGAGCGGCTGTTTCGGGATTGCGGCTCTGACTGTCTCCGCCTTCTGTTCGACAGCCAGAACTACTCCGTCTTCGGACATGATGATGCGGTGGATGTCCTGAAAACCCATTGGAACAGGTTGGGGAATCACCTTCATGTGAAGGACGGGGGCGACATGGGAACCATGCTGTTGGGCACCGGCAGCAGTCCTTTTGCGCAGGTGATGGAAACCCTGCGGGAGCGTGGTTATGCCGGTACCATCGTGCTGGAAAACAATTATGGTTCTCTCCCGCTGTGCCAACAGGCAAAGGATTGTTTCAGTCTGGTACAGCAGGATATGAAAACGGTCTGTATGGCCATGAAATGATGGTAAAATCGATGCCGGTGTGATATGATAAATGCGTCACACCGGCATTTCTTATGGTTACGAAGGCTGCCGGAGGTGACGGAAGCTTTTGGAGGTTCGGGAATATCATGAAAAGAATTCTCTTTATCTGTCTGGGAAATATCTGCCGCAGTCCCATGGCGGAGTTTGTCTGCAAAGATATGCTGGAAAAACGGGGACTTAGCCGCTTGTGTTATGTGGAATCCGCTGCCACCAGTTATGAAGAGCAGGGCAATCCCGTGCATCCAGGCACCCGGCGGGTGCTTAACGAGCATGGAATCTCCTGTAAAGGCAAAACTGCCCGCCGCATGGATGCGCAGGATTATCATGATTTCGACTATCTCATCGGTATGGACAGCGGCAACATCCGTTCCATTCACCGCATCTGCGGTGGCGACCCGGAAGGAAAAATCCACAAGCTGCTGGATTTCTGCGGCGATTCCTCCGATGTGGCAGATCCGTGGTATACCGGCGATTTTGAAACCACCTGGCGGGATGTGAACCGGGGCGTAAGCGCACTTCTGGATGAATTGTTCCCGGGGTAAGGGAAAAGCAAAGGAGAAGAAAACCATGGCAAAGGAACAATTTCAGCAGGATTTGGAAGCTATGCTCACGCAGGGCAGCGGAAATATGAACCTTTCGCAGGTGTTGGATGGCCTGATTGAACTTCTCAAGCGCCATGAGGACACCTTCGCCGGCGTTACCTACCGTTATCGTCTGGCTGCCTCCGATACAGGCGTGACCCGTGGCTTTGCGCTGGAGGATGGAAATTATGTACCCCTGGCAGAAAATGAGCCGGTGGATGTGACCATTCTGGGCAAGGAAGAGCACCTGCTGGCTATCTTCAACAAGCAACTGAAACCCGCCAAAGCACTGCTCACCGGCAAGTTGAAGGTGCAGGGCAGTCTGGTGGCGCTCAACACGCTGGCAGCGTTTCTATAATCAAGCATTGAAAGGAACTGTTATGAAAAAGCAGTTCCTTTTCAAATTGATTTTTTGATGGAGTATCTGTATCATCAAAGTACAGCATATATGCTACATCTGCTGAAAGGAGCCTCTCCATGAATGAACCTTCCGCCATCGGAAACTACTATACCTTAGGTCATCTGACCCTGTTCACCGGCTTGACCGACCGGACTTTGCGCAACTACCTTGCCAGCGGTATCCTGCAAGGGGAAAAAACCAACGGTGTATGGCACTTTACGCCTGAGCAGGCTCAGGCTCTTATTACGCACCCCACGGCTCGGGCTGCCATTCTTGCCAAGAAAAACGCTATCATCTACGATTTTCTGCTCAACGAACACAAATCAAGCAATCAGTGCTGTCTGATTCTCGATCTGCCGAAAGCCAATGACCAACGCATCATCGAGTATTTCTGTAACAGCATCAATCAAGGTGATTTTCACGACCTGCAATTCTCCTTTGATAGTATTTCTGGTATGCCACGGGTGATTCTCCGGGGCCCAAGCCAGCAGGTTCTTGCACTGGCAAACGGCTATCATGCATCGACGGATTGCTGATACTGAGATAAAAGCAACGCCCGTATCCACCACCATGGATACGGGCGTTCACTTTATTCCTCATCGCTCCACTTCAGCGGATATTCCTCCACTGCGTAGTCCAGCGACTTGCCGTTCTTGCTCAGGTTGGTGAGCACGGCTTCGATATGGTTCCCCTTCTCGTAGGGGGTGGGAATCAGGTCGTTCTTATCCGTGCGGCTGGAAATGCGGCAGGGAATGATCTTGAACTCCTCGCTGGTGGTAACCCCATCCCGCACCCGCATACGGATCTGGAAGATGAAGGTGCTCATATCGTCGGGCTTGTTATGGCCGGCAAAACTGAAATTGCCCAGCGAATAGCAGATGTATCTGCCGTTGTAATACTCAATGGGATTGATGCGGTGACTGTGGTGGCCCACCACCAGATCCGCTCCGGCATCGATGGTGGCACGGCCCAGCATAATCTGGGTCTCGGTGGGAGCGTAGTCCTTCTCGTTGCCCCAGTGGAAGCTGACAATGACAATCTGACAGCCCTTGGCACGCAGTTCCTCAATATCGCCGGGGATCTTTTCCAGCAGCTTTTCCCGGCGATCCCGCCAGCCCTGATAGGCCAGAGATCCAATCTTTACGCCCTTGACGGTAAAAATGGCCGGTTCATCCTCACTGGCATAGGTAATGCCTGCATCCAGCAGTGTTTGTTTGGTTTCCGCCAGGCCATCCTCGCCCATATCCAGCACGTGGTTGTTTTCCAGCGAAACCGTTTCCACGCCGCCATAGGGCAGCATACTGACGAACTTGGGGTCTGCCCGGAAGAGGAAGCTGTTATCCAGCCGATCCCGGTTCTTGCCTGCGGTGGTGAGGGTACCCTCAAAATTCACCATGGTCAGGTCGTCTTCCAGAAAAATATCCCGGGTGTTCTTGAAAGGAAAGTTGATATCGCCGTCATTGGCATCCAGTTCCTTATCGAAGATGGACTTGCCGCCGGACTGGGTGTTGCTGCCGATGGTCACATCGCCGGTAAAGGACATGGTCAGCAGGATGGAACCATCCGCTTCATAGACAGGCAGGCTGGGATCCGGAGTGGGTTCGGGCGTGGGGGCAGGGGTCAGGATCGGCTCGGTGCCATCCTCTCCCCCGCCGCCGACCACATTGCCTTCAGCGTCATAGATGATCAGGATGACTTCTTCCTCTTCCTCGGCGAGTACAACCGCTGCAAAGGCGCATACCAGCAGGCACAGCAGCATTACAAGCGGCAGAATACGCTTTTTGAACATGGGGAGAAACCTCCGTTTCTGGTTGGTTACAGGTTCTTCACGAATTGGGCGATACGGCTCAGCGCTTCGTTGAGCAGATTCAGCGCAGTGGCATAGCAGCAGCGGATGTGGCCCTCGCCGCACTCGCCGAAGGCTGTGCCGGGCACAGCCACCACTTCCATCTCCCGGAGCAGCTTTTCGCAGAACTGCTCGCTGGTGAGACCCACTTTGGGAATGGCCGGGAACACATAGAATGCGCCCATGGGCTCGAAACACTCCAGTCCCATATCCCGGAAGGCTTTCACCATCAGGCGGCGGCGCTGGTTGTAGCTACTCCGCATCTGCGCAACATCCTGCCAGCCATCCTCCCGGCCCTGACGCAGCGCCTGCAGGGCTGCCACCTGTCCCTGACGGGGGGCGCACATGATGGTATACTGATGAATCTTGCACATCACATCGCAGAAAGCCGCCGGAGCGCACAGATAGCCCATGCGCCAGCCGGTCATGGCGAAAGATTTGCTGAAACCATTGATCACAATGGTACGCTCCCACATCCCGGGCATGGTGGCAATGCTGACATGGCCTTCATCGGTGTAGGTCAGCTCGGCATAAATCTCGTCGCTGATGACGATCAGGTCTTTTTCAACGAACAGTTTCGCCAGTTTTTCCAGCCCTTCCCGATCCAGAATACCGCCGGTGGGGTTGTTGGGATAGGGCAAAATGATTGCCTTGGTATTCGGCGTCAGCGCTTCCAGCACTGCCTCCGGGGTGAGGGCGAAACCATTGGAGGCATCGGTGCGCACAGACACCGGCTTGCCGCCGGCAAACACCACGCCGGGGGCGTAGCTCACATAGCTGGGCTGGGGTACCAGCACCTCATCGCCGGGATTGACCAGTATCCGCAGGGCCAGATCGATGCCCTCGCTGGCGCCGACCGTGATCAGCACTTCCTTTGCCGGATCGTAGGTCAGCTGAAAGCGGCTCTTCATATACAAGGCGATCTCCTGCCGCAATTCCAGCAGACCCCAGTTGCTGGTGTACTGGGTTTCGCCATCCAGAATGCTGTTGATGGCAGCATTGCGGATATGGTAGGGCGTAACGAAATCCGGCTCGCCCACGCCCAAAGAGATGGCTCCAGGCATGGTCTGGGCCACATCGAAAAACTTGCGGATACCGCTTTTGGGCACATTCACAATATCACGATTCAAATAATCTTTGGCATTCAGACTCACGCCATCACCACCAGTCTTTTGTCTTCCTTACCATCCTCAAAGATGATGCCCTCACTCTTGTAGCGCTTGAGCACAAAGTGGGTGGCAGTGCCGGTGACGGTTTCCAACGTGCTCAGCTTGGTGCTGACAAAAAAGGCCAGTTCTTTGAGGGTGGGGGCTTCCACCAGCAGCAAAAGGTCATAGGCGCCGCTCATCAAATAAACAGACTTTACTTCGTCAAAACGATAGATTCGTTCAGCGATAGCATCAAAGCCCTGATCCCGCTGAGGGGTGACCCGCACTTCGATCATGGCTTCCACACGCTCTTTGGCAACCTTATCCCAGTTGATCACGGGAGAATAGCGCAAAATGACACCGGACTTTTCCATCTCGGCAATAGCGGCTGCTACTTCCTCCAAGCTTGCGCCGGTCATGGTGGCCAGCTGCTCTAAAGGCAGCCTGCAATCCTCTTTCAAAATCTGCAACAGTTCCATCTGCAAATTCCGCATTGATTTCACTCCTTCATTGCTGTCAGCGTTTGGCAGCAAAAATGCCATATCACAAGTAGTATAGCGTAAAGCAGGAGTGGTTGCAAGTTTTTCGGCGGTTCTGAATCAAACGGCGGTTACGGGGTCAGCAGCCAGCCCTGCACCATGAGTTCCGCAGGCTGTCCATCCCGTTCCCACAGGCGAAGGTTGCAGATGCGCAACGTGCGACCATCCTTCAGGAGCAATTCCTCCTTGAGCAAGGTTTCCGAGGCAAAATCCGCACACTTCAGCAAGTCTTCGGCTGACAATCCAAGGGTATCCTCGCTATCCCAATCATCAAGACTGGAATCGAAGCGATACCATTCAGCATAGCGGAAACCATCCACCCAGACGAAATCTGCAGAATTAGTGCCGCTAACGTAATAGGTTTTGGTCACGCTGCTGCCTGCATAGCCAAATCCAAACAATTCCTGATTCGTGACGAAATGACCATCCTGTTTTTTCTGCTGCTGAAAAAGCGCCGTGAAGGAACCGGCGGGCACATTTTCCAGATCATACAGGTAGTCCGCAGCCGAGAGAATTTTCTCCTGATGATCAGGCGCTGCATCCGGATTGGCTACGATCCGCTGGGTAGCGGTATCCAGCATATTGCACTGCACCAGCGACTTTTTCAGCCGGGCTTCCTGATTCCAGCGGGCCACATCCTTCATGTTCACCGGCGAAACCGTAAGCAGCAGCACCGCAATGGCAGCACCGATCCAGAACCAGTTGGCGCGTTTGCGCAGAAGGCCCCACAGAACGACCAATATCCAAAGAAACGTGATCACCATGCCAATATAGCGGTTGGGGGTGATACCATAGGCATCGTAGCGCATCCATACGCCAATCTGCTGCACCACTGCCACCGGCGGCAGCAGCCATGCACCCCAGCGGGTGAACCAGCGAGCAAAGCGGTTTTCCTCACCGGTGAGGCACAGATGAAGCACGGTAAACAGCGCCAGTGCGGTCAGGCCAAGCCAGTTCATCTGGCCAACCGGCATCTCCCAGCGGATAGCAATCAACAGGATGTAACAAAGCAATATCGCCAAGAACACCAAGTACACAGGCAAAAACAGGTTTGCCGCAATCTTCCGAAAACCGCCTCTGTTGTCAGGAGAGGTGTCCTCATCCGGCAACCTGCCCAGAAACAGCCACGGCATCACCAGCATAAAGCACAGGATCATTGCCATTGAGTTCAGATTATTCTGAATACGCCACGCATCTTCCAAGAACAGCGCTGACACTGCCGCCAGGCAAAGCTGAATCGCCAGTTCCAGACACAGCGCCAATCCAAAACTGCTGAATGCGCAACCGGCAATCTGACTGAGCCGTTGGGGACGATGCTCTTTGCCGGAAGCGAAATGCACGCACAACAAAAGGACCGCAATCCAAATGCCCCAATAGGCCATCGTGCCGCCTTGCCAGAGAATACCGCCCAGCAGCACTCCAGCAGCAGCCGCTGCCCATCCCAGCCATTTATTCAATGCAAACCGCTTTTGAAGCAAACAGGCCAGCGTTGCAAAGCCGATGCCCATCAAAGCAGACATAGCACCATGATTCATCAGATCGCTAAGCTGCTGTTTTTCATAGGAAATCCAATCCCAGGCAACCAACAGCCCGGAAAAGGCAACGCAAAGCAACGCCGTTGGAGCAAAATTGCTCCACAGGCGTGCCAGAAAACCACGAATATTCAAACGTTCTTTCATTGGTATCCCTCCATGGACGCAGACTGCCCTGCGCCTTGTGCTCCTCTACAGTATATCACAGGTTGGCTGTAACAAACATTACAACTGTTCTTATCCCTTCACCGCCCCGGCCATCACGCCGAAAACAATATACTTCTGACACACCAGATACACCACCACAATGGGCAGAATCGCCAGCACCAGCATAGCCATCATAGCGCCCATATCCACGGAGCCATAGCCACCTTTCAGGTACTGCACCGCAATGGGGATGGTCTTGTATCGCTTCAGATCCAGCACCAGATAGGGCAGCAGATAGTCATTCCAGATCCACATGGCTTGCAGAATGCCCACCGACACAAAGCAGGGCTGTAATATGGGCAGCACCACCGAGAAAAACACCCGCAGCGGTTTGGCCCCGTCGATCATAGCGGATTCCTCCATGGCAACCGGCACGCTTTTCATGTACCCGGAAAACAGGAAAACGGCCAGCCCGGCCCCGAAACCCAGATACACCGGCACAATGCCAATGGGCGTGTTCAGCCGGAGCACATTGGCAATCTTGCTCAGGGTGAACATGACCATCTGAAAAGGCACCACCATGGACAGAATGAACAGCCGGTACAAAAGCCTGGTCGCCCGGTTGCGCACCCGGCTCAGATACCATGCGCACATGGATGTAAACAGCAGGATGGCCAACACGGAAAGCACGGTGATCATGGTGCTGTACAGCATGGCCATGGGGAAATCCGTTCGGGCGATCCCCGTCTGATAATTGGCAATCCCGGCACAGGTTTTGGCATCCGGCAGCGCAAAGGGCATCCGGCTGATATAGATTTTCTTTTTGAAACTGTTCAGTAGCACCATCACAAAGGGATACACATACACCAGCGACAAAAGCACCATTCCCACGCTGATGAGGCGGTTGAGCAGGCTGTTGCTGTTTTTCCTCTTTTTCATTGTTTTGTTCATGCCTCCACCTCTCCCCTTTGCGTCAGGCGCAGCTGAAGCAGCGCAATGCCAACCACAATCAGGCAGAACACCACTGCCTTGGCCTGTCCTGCGCCCTCCCAGCCGCTGCGGCCGTAGAAGGTGTTATAGATATTCAGCGCCAGCAATTCCGACCGCCCGGAGGGCATACCATTGGTCAGCGACAGATTCTGGTCGAACAGTTTGAAGCCGTTGGTCAGCGTCAGAAACGTACAGATGGTAATGGACGGCCTCAGCATGGGCAGGCGCACGTGCCAGAAGGTCTGCCAGGCTGAGGCACCGTCGATGCCCGCCGCTTCGCTGAGTTCTTCCGGAATGGTGGAGAGGCCGGAGATGTAGATGATCATCATGTAGCCTGCCTGCTGCCACAACATGATCAGCAAAAGCCCCCAGAAGCCGTACCATTCATTGGTCACAATGGTTAGCCCCAGCGGATTCAGAATCCCGTTGAAGATCACCTGCCACAGCCAGCCCAGCACAATGCCGCCAATCAGATTGGGCAGAAACAGCACCGTGCGGAAAACATCCCTGCCCCGGATGGCCCGGGTAAGCAAGAGCGCCATGCTCAGGCCAAATACATTAATCGTCGCCGTGGACAGGACCGCAAACAGCGCCGTGAACCACAGGGAATGCAAAAATCCGCCGCCTCCATCCGAAAAGGCGCGGATATAGTTGTCAAAACCGGTGAAAACCGCATCCGACAGCGTGGTGAAATCGCAAAAGGACAGATACAGTCCCATCCCGAAGGGTGCCAGAAAGCCGATGGCAAACGCCAGCAGCGTTGGCAGTACAAACACAGGCCAGTATTTTCCGATGAAGCGTTCCAAACCGCCATCTCCTTCCGCAGGGCACGCCTGCCCGGATAGCATGGCCCAAAGGATGGGAAAGCATACCTGCGAAATGGCTTTGGTTGATGGGGTGGCTTGGAAGGCTGGTTTCATGAGAAAACAGACGATTGCTACCGTTCGTTGGCCGCCTGGTATTCTTTGGCCCAGCCATCCACAAAGGCTGTTCGCACCGCTTCCCAATCTCCGGTGCCTTGCGCATACTCCAAAAGTGCTGCACCCACATTGTTTTTCCACGTTTCTGACGGGATGGTGGTAAAGCTCCAGCTGACAGGCGTTTTGCCCAGTTCCAGATAGTCTGCCGCCGCCTTTTGCAGCGGATTGTCTGCTGTGTATTCCTCACCAAAGGTACGGAAAGGCGTCACAAAGCCCATCTTGTGCGCCAAGGCGTCCCTGCCCTCGTCGCTGGTGATGCACCATTCCAGAAAGGCGATCGTTGCGCTGATATCCGCTTCGCTGGCTTTGCGGTTGACACACCAGTAGTTTTCCGAACCGGTGCACAAGCCCTGATTTTCTTCGCCGGGTGCACCAATATAAATCGGCAGCATCCCCAGTTGTTCATCCTCAAGTCCGGCTTCAATCAGCCCTTCGTACGCCCATGTGCCGTTCTGGTAGAACACCGCCTCGCCAAGGGCAAACTCTGCCAGGGCATCCTCGTTGGTTTTGCCGCCAATCAGCGTGGGGGCGCAGGTGGCATTGTGAATATACAGATCCCACACTGCCCGGTATCCATCCAGATAGGTGCCCTGAACAGCATCGCTGACATTCACATCCCCAGCTTTGTATTCATAGTAGATGGGCAGGTTTGCCAGATGGGTCTTGAAGCGCCAGTCGGAGCTGGAATCCATTCCGGCAGAAGTGAAAGCGCCCAGCACGCCCACTTCATCCCTGCGGCGCTGGATATCCTCCGCCACCGCTTTCAGGGTGGCAAAATCCCGAATGTCTTCCGGGGCTGTGATCACTGCCCCGGGCAGAGCACAGTATGTTTCCAGCAGATCCTTGCGATAAATCAGCCCATAGGTTTCGATGGCATAGGCAACGCCCAGCACCTGACCATTCTCCCGCAGGGCAAATTCATCGCTTTTCAGCTGTTCCACCAGTGCGGTGCCGCTCAGATCCAGACAATAATCCCGCCAGGTGCGCAGCCCCACCGGGCCGTTGACCTGAAACAGCGTGGGCATCTGCGCCTTTTCCATCTCGGAACGCAGGGTATCCTCATAGGTGTCGGATGCAGCTGTCATCACCGTAACCGGGACGCCGGTACGAGTGGTGTAAACCTTGGCCAGTTCCTCCCACTGCATGGCCTGTTCCGGCTTGAAGTTCAGATAATACACCTGTCCGCCGGATGCTGGCTGTGTTGTTCCATTCCCCTTGTTTTCTGATGTTTCCGAAGCTTTGGCAGGCGCAGTTGTGCCGCCCTTGGGCGCCTCTGCGGCAGCAAAGATCACCGACAGCGCCAAAAGCATCCCTGCCGCAATGACAATCGCCAATAGTTTTCTCATGTTGTTCCCCTTCCTCCCTGATGATGCAGGCTTGTCCCTTTGAAGGCAACAAAACAGGCCGCCGGGGCTTTGATCAGCTCCGGCAGCCGTTTGTGTTCCTCCGGCTATGGCTATTGTGAACCAGCAAGGGGATTTTCAGTTTTGTAATCCTTGTATCGGTTGGAAAACAACAGTTGCTTTGGAAAAGGATCAGGCCTTTTCCGCCTTGCGGATCAACTCCAGCACAGGCTCGGTGCCATCCTGCACCGGATAGGCCTTCAGGGTTTCTTCCATCTCTGCCCGGTCATTGAGCAGTTCTTCCAGCGCAGCAGTCATGGTTTCAGCCGTCATATCCTCCTGCATCAGCACCCGGGCAAGGCCCTGACGCTGGTAGCTCTTGGCATTCTCGATCTGGTCGCCACGGCTTGCGCCCAAGGGATAGGGCACCAGCAGCATGGGCTTATGCAGCGCCAACAGTTCGCTCAAGGTATTGCTGCCTGCACGGCTCAGCACCAGATCGGCCACTGCCAGCGCATCCGGCATTTCCGCAGAGAGGAATTCCTTCTGGCAATAGCCTTCCAGATTCAGCAGGCTTTCATCCAGATTCCCCTTGCCGCACAGGTGAAGCACATCCATCTTGGGCAGCAGATTGGGCAAAGCTTCCCGCAGGCATTTGTTGACGCTCTGTGCGCCCAGACTGCCGCCGGTCATCAGCAGCACCGGCTTTTGACCATCAAAGCCAGCCATGGCAAGGCCTGCCGCCCGGCTGCCCTGAAACAGTTCAGGACGTAGCGGCGTGCCGGTGTTCACGCCCTTCTCTCCCAGCGCTTTGGCGCATTCCGGGAAGGTGGTGGCCACCTTGGTGGCAAACTTGGCGCAGATGCGGTTGGCCAGGCCGGGGGTCAGGTCGCTTTCGTGGCAAACAGCGGGCACACGGCACAGCCATGCGCCGATGACCACCGGCACGCTGACAAACCCGCCCTTGGAGAAACACACATTGGGCTTGAGTTTCCGCATCAGGCCGATGGACTGGAATGCGCCCCAGATGACCCGGAAGGGGTCGGTGAAATTCTGCAAACTGAAATACCGGCGCAGTTTGCCGCTTTTGACCGAATGATAGGTAATGCCCGGAATCTGGGCGATCATCTGATGCTCAATCCCATTTTCCGTGCCGATGTAATGAATATCATAGCCCATTTCCTTCAATCGGGGAATCAGGCTCAGGTGGGGCGTGACGTGACCGGCGGTACCGCCGCCAGTGAGAACAATTCGCTTACTCATCCAGTGTACCTCCCGTTGGCGGCGGCTGTCAGCCGTATCCGCCTGCTACCCAACAGTATACCACAGCAGGGGTTGATCTGTACAGGTCAGCCGATTCTTTTCAGCTCCGTCTGCAACCTGCCCAGTATGCGTTTTTCCAGCCGGGAGATATAGCTCTGGGAAATGCCCAGCAAATCTGCCACTTCCTTCTGGGTATACTCCTTGTGTCCCCCCAGCCCAAAGCGCAGCATGATGATGCGTTTCTCCCGCTCCCCCAGATGGCTCAGGGCATCCCGGAGGATATCCCGCTCGATTTCCTTATCCAGATTGCAGCTGACCGTATCCGGACGGGTGCCAAGTACATCGCTGAGCAGCAGTTCATTGCCGTCCCAGTCGGTTTTCAGCGGCTCATCCAGACTGACTTCCAGCTTCAGTTTGCTGGTTTTGCGCAAAAACATGAGGATTTCATTTTCAATGCAGCGGCTGGCATAGGTGGCCATCTTGATTTTCTTGGCGCAGTCAAAAGTACCCACGGCCTTGATCAGCCCGATGGTGCCAATGGAAATCAAATCCTCCAAGGGAATGGATGTATTCTCAAACCGCCTTGCAATGAATACCACCAGCCGCAGATTGTGCTCAATCAGAATGGCACGGGCATTCTCATCGCCCAATTTCAACCGGGCGGTCATTTCCCTCTCCTCCTCCGGCGAAAGCGGCGGCGGCAGAGGATCCGGGCCGCCGATGTAGAAAACCTCCTGGGGAAACAGTCTTGCAAGCAGCCGTTGAAAAGCCAGCTGCAAACCCTGAGATGATTGCTGCATCAAGAAAACTCCTTTCTATTCACGGATGGCTGCCAACGGCACCAGCGCCTGTGTGCCTTTGTATTCCTTGCCGGCTACCGCTGCCAGCAGCCGTACCTCCCTCCGGATGCCATCCACATACAGCCAGCACCGATCCGGGCGGAACAGGGGCAGCAGATTATGGCCTGCCGCCGTGCGTACATGGAGCAGCCGGAACCCACGGGGCATCACCCGCAAAGCGTCGATCATCACCGCATCCGGGTAGAGGGCATGGGCCGCTTTCAGGGGAATCACCAGCACCGGCAAAGAGGTGATGGGATCCCGTATCAGGTTGCCGGTATCCACCATGGCCGGCAGCATGATGTTCCGCTCCCCCACCTGCAATTCCACATGGCGCACTTCCTTGAGCACTGCGGGCAGGAGGCGGATCAGCAGATACACCAGCCCCTCCAATGCAAGGCTGCCAGCCATGGCAGCCCACGGATGCGCACCACGATTCATCAATGCCGTCATGGCACCGCCCAATAGCAGACTGGCGCAAAGGGTGGTAACCACGCACCGGCGCACTGCTGCTCTGCCCTCCGGGCGATAGCACAGCCATACGCCCACCGGAAGCCCCGCCAGACCTGCCAAAGGAATCAGCATTCCCGCAAAGGCAGACAATCCCGCCGGGATGGTTCCCCATACAAGCCGCCGAAATCCTGGGGCATCCACCCCGGCCAGCTTGCCGCCCAGCAGCAACGCACAGCCGCAAAGCAGCAGATTGCAAAACAAATAACGTTCCCCATGCAGCACACGGTTCATCCTTCCGGCAAGTGATGGAACCAGTATAGGCTGATGGGCAGCAAAGCAGCGTCGAAACCGGCTGCGAAGGATGGGGAACCCTGTTGGGCTGTGGGAGGTTGTTTCCCCGCCCGCTTTGTGCTATGATGAATAAACTGACATACTACACAGAAAACGGAGCGTACCTGCGATGATCAAACGTTTCATGCCTACGTACCAAACCCTGAAACCGCTTGGCCGTACCCATCTGCTCAACGATACCCTGTGGATGGCATGGTCCGGCTCCGGCGCTGCTTTCACCTTCTTCGGCAAAAGCTGCGCCATCACCATGGCTGGTGACAGTACCTCTTACGCCGCTGGTGAAAAGGACAATCAGGCCCGTATTGCCATCGAAGTAAATGACCAGCGGGTGGTGGATGCGCTGATGGACGCCCCCGAGAAGACCTTTCCCATCTTTTCGTCCGATACAGCGCAGGAAGTGTCCGTGCGCATCATCAAGCTGTCGGAAAGCGCCATGTCCACCTGTGCCATCAAGTGGATCACGGTGGATACGGACGGGCGCATCCAGCCAGCAGCGCCCAAAGCGCACCGCATCGAAATCGTAGGTGATTCCATCACCTGCGGCTACGGCACCGATGACCTTGACCCGGAGCATCATTTCGTCACCGGCACCGAGGATGTGACCAAGTCCTACTCCTACAAAACCACCCAGGCGCTGGATGTGGATTACAGCATCGTTTCCTTAAGCGGCTACGGCATTATTTCCGGCTACACGGCCACTGCCGAAGAAAAGGTGCACCAGATTCTGCCTGAATACTATGAAAAGCTGGGCTTTTCCTATGCCAGCTATCTGGGCATGAAGCCTCAGGAAACAGCTTGGAACTTCCAAAGCAAGCCGGAGCTGATCATCATCAATCTGGGCACCAACGATGACAGCTACTGCCTTGACCATCATGACCGGCAGCTGGACTACCAGCAGAACTACACCGTCTTCCTCAAGACGGTGCGCTCCCACAACCCGGCGGCAAAGATCCTTTGCGTACTGGGCATGATGGGCGACCGGCTGTATCCCTTTGTGGAGGTGGCTGCCGCAGACTATACCGCCCAGACCGGAGATACCAACATCGCCTGTATGCCCTTCCCGGTACAGCTGGCAGAGGATGGCTATGCTGCGGACTGGCATCCTTCCATCGTGACCCACGACAAGGCCACGGAACGGCTGGTGGCGTATGTGAAGCAGCTGATGGGGTGGTAACTCGACGGACAGGATAACAAAAACCGGAGCCACAGCAGCATTCAGGGCTGCTGTGGCTCCGGTTTCTTTATTCAAACACATACACTACATCATCATCCGATGGGGCTGTGCCGCCTGCCTTTTCATAGCATCGGCAGGCTTTTGGGTTGCTTTTGTTTGTGATCAGGAACATCTTTCTGCATCCGGCTTCTTTGCGCCACCCATCAATGAAGCGGATAAGCGCTGTGCCGTATCCCCTGCCCTGGAATCCTTCAGCCACATCAATGGCGTGAAGATAGAAATCCTTTCGACCATCGGGACGGTGAAGGATGCAGCCGTATGCAAAGGCGATGACCTCCTCATCAACTGCCAGGAAGGCCTTTGCATTTTCCTGCTTCAGAAAGGATAAAATGTCTTTTTCCTGATAGGCCGTACACTGGTCATCCACAAAACGGCAAAGCAGACCAGCATCCTCCGGCGTTGCCAAGCGGTATTCCATGACAAATCCTCCTTATGGGCAAAGAAAGCCTCCCCCGAATCATCTGGGGAGGCCGCAAAACCTTACAGGTTATAGTACTTATCGAACTCGGCGGGATGGGGAATGGCAGCCAGCTGACGGCATTCTTCACGCTTGGAGGCGATGAAATTCTTCAGCAGTGCTTCGGGGAACACGCCACCGGCGGTCAGGTAGTCGTGATCCTTTTCCAGCGCATCCAGCGCATCCTCCAGGCGGGTGGGCAGGTGCTTGAGCTTGGCCTTCTCCTCGTCGCTGAGGTGGTACAGGTTCACATCGTAGGGGCCCCAGCCTTCCGCATGGGGATCGATCTGGTTCTTGATGCCGTCCAGACCAGCCATCAGGATGGCAGCGTAGCAGAAGTAGGGGTTGCAGGTGGCATCGGGGTTGCGCAGTTCAAAGCGGCGGCGGTCAGCGCTCTTGGCATAGGCAGGAATGCGGATGACGGCGCTGCGGTTGGAGGTGGCATAACCCACGGTGACGGGAGCCTCAAAACCGGGCACCAGACGCTTGAAGGAGTTGGTGCTGGGGTTGGTGAGGGCGCACAGGGAGTTGATGTGCTTGAGCAGACCGCCCATGAAATAGTGGGCTTCCTTGCTCAGCTTGGCATAGTCATCATCGTTGCCGGCAAAGACGGGCTTGCCGTCCTTCATCAGCAGCATATGCACGTGCATACCGTTGCCAGCCTCGCCGTATACGGGCTTGGGCATAAAGGTTGCACTCTTGCCGTACTTGAGGGCGGTGTTGTGGATGATGTACTTGATCCACATGGTGGCATCCGCCATCTTGGACATGACGCCCAGCTGGGGCTCGATTTCAAACTGACCGGAAGCGGCCACTTCGGGGTGGTGATAGTTGATCTCGATGCCAGCATCCTTCATGAGCATGACCATTTCACTGCGGCACTCATAGGTGTCATCGAAGGGCTTGGCAATGTGGTAGTTTTTCTGCTTGGGAACCACGGTGCCCTTGCCTTCGGTGGCGCTGTTCCAGTAGGACTGCTTGGTATCCAGCGCAACGCCGATGCTGTTGCCCTGCACATCCCAGCCTACCTCGTCAAAGAGATAGAACTCAAACTCAGGCAGAATGAACATGGTATCCGCCACGCCCAGATCGCGCATATACTGCTCGGCAGCCAGCACGATGTTGCGGGGATACTGGGGCAGGGGACGGTTTTCGGGGCTGTCGATGATCATGGCGTTGCCGGTCATGGACAGGGTGGGAATGGAGCAGAAGGGGTCCACCACAGCGGTATCGGGGTCGGGAATAAAGACCATGTCGCTCTTTTCCACCACGGCATAGCCGTAGTTGGAAGCGTCGAAACCGATACCGGACTTCATGGTATCCTCGGAGAAGTTTTCGGCGGGAATAGTCACATGACGGTACTGACCGTTGATATCCACCATTTTGAAGTCAACCATTTTGATGCCCTGCTCCTTAATCAGGTTCAGGATATCCTGTACGCTCTTGGCCATGGATTCAGTCACTCCTTTGGTAATGTATTGTCATAGTATAGCGATATTTGCCGAATGCGTCAATCGTTCATTTGGGCACAAAAAACGGACGGGTTGCGGCGTTCGGTGCAGAAAAGCCTTTGGAGGGGCTGCTTTTAGCCCATTCAAGCGCTCATCCGGCACACGAACAATCCGTTTTCCGTCCTGTTTTTCATTCGTTTTTCTGGCGCACTCACCGTGTCATTCAGGATCCGGCAGCCGCCCTTTCCAATAAATCGATCGCCCGGAGATATTTCTCCCTGCGCACCATTGCTGCATCATCCACCACATCCAGACGGGTCAGGTCGCTATTGTGGCGCAAATCGGCCAGCTTCACCTGCCTGGCCAGCGGATTGAACGCAATACGGGCCACATACTGCTCGTAGGGTTCAGCATCATCGTGGGTCAGCAGTTTCAGTGCTTCCAGCACCTCCGTGGGAAAGCCCATCCTGCGCAAGTCCTCGTAAGTGTAATCGCTGTCCTCCACCACATCATGCAGGAGGGCAAGAATCACGGCGTTTTCGCTGCCCATCTGCTCCGCCAGATGGAAGGGATGGAACACATAGGGCAAGCCGCTTTTGTCCACCTGCTCCCGATGGGCTTCAAAGCACAGTTTCAGGGCTTTCTTGGTCAGGGGGGTGTAGATCATGGAACAGCCTCCTTCATTCCTCAGGCCAAGCCTTCCTCCAATGCCGCTGCGGACTGGATACGGTGCATCCGGGCATAGATGCCGCCCAGCTCCACCAGCTGCTGGTGCGTGCCAGCCTCCGCCACCTTGCCGTCCTCAATCACCAGAATCTGGTCGGCGTTGCGGATGGTGGACAGGCGGTGGGCGATGGCAATGATGGTACGCTGACCGGCAATGCCTGCAATGGCTTTCTGAATTTGCTTTTCAGTCTCCACATCCACAGAGGCGGTGGCTTCATCCAGAATGATGATGGGCGATTTGCGCAGAATGGCCCGGGCAATGGCCACCCGCTGCTTCTGACCGCCGGACAGGCGCAGACCCCGCTCACCCACCCGGGTTTCATAGCCGTCGGGCATCTGGAGAATATCCTCGTGGATATTGGCAGCCTTGGCAGCCTCCATGATCTCCTCCATAGAGGATTCCGGGCTGGCATAACCGATGTTTTCGGCAATGGTGCCATTGAACAGGAAGGTATCCTGAAGCACCGGGGAAATATTCTGGCGCAGGCTTTCCATGGTCACATCGGCAATGTTCTTCCCATCCACCAGAATGCGGCCTGCAGTAGGCTCGTAAAAGCGGGAAATCAGCTGGGTCAGCGTGGTTTTGCCGACGCCTGTGGGGCCCACCAGCGCCAGCATTTTGCCCGGCGGGCAATGAAAGGACACGCCCTTGAGAACCGGAATGCCGTTTTCATAGGCGAAATCTACATCTTCAAAAGTAATGCTGCCTTCCACCTGCTCAAGGGCAGCGGCATCTGGCCGATCCTGAATTTCAAAAGGCGCATCCAAAATCGCCATCACACGCTCCGCACCGGCCATGGACTGCTGCATACTTTCCAAAAGATTGGCAAGGCCGGAAACCGGCGCATAGAACAGGCTCAGATACAGTACAAAGGCGACAATATCCTCCACGCTCAGGCCGCCCCGGAAGGCCAACAGGCCGCCAAAGCCCACCACCAGCACCGTGCCCAGCGAGGAAACGAACTCCACCGAGGGATGGAACACGCCGCTGAGCTTGAGGGCGTGCAGCATGGCTTTGATATGCTCGAAATTCTTGATATTCACCTGTTCGGTTTCGTAGCTCTCCCGCCCAAAGGACTGAATCTCGTGCACGCCGGACAGGTTGTCCTGCAGCTTGCCGTTCAGCTCACCCATCTTCTTCTGGGAAGCGGCAAAGAAGGGGCGCACTTTCTTGGAGAAAACCACGCCGGAGAGGAGAATCAGCGGAATGGGGGCACAGGTGATCAGCGCCAGCTTCCAGTTGATGGTCAGCAGCACGATCAGCACGCCTGCAAAAGTGACGATGTTGGTAATCAATTCCGGAATGATATGGGCATAGAGCAGCTCAAAATCCCGGGTGTCGTTGACGATGCGGCTCATCAGGTCGCCGGTCTGCTTATCGTGGAAATAACCCATGTGCAGGCGTTCCAACTTATCATAGGTTTTGGTGCGCAGATCGCCCACCAGATACCAGGCCGCCTTGTGAGCCAGATAATTGCTCAGAAAGCGGAACACAATGCGCAAAAGGTACAGTCCCACCAACAAAAACGCCAGCAGCGTAATGCGGCGAAGGGCTGTTTCATCCACGCCACGCTCCACAATGCCCGTAGCGGCAGAAAGCGCCCGGGGCGCAGCCAGATTCACCCCGGTAAGGGCAAGGGTGGAAAGAATGGCGATGATATACAGGGTTTTGTATCGGGCAGCTTCCCGGCTCAGGCGCAACAGTAGTCGCATACGGGCTTTCTCCTTTGCTTTGCGGCATTCCATGGGAATGCTGTTGTTTGTGATTTCAGTTTACCGAAAAGCGGGAGATGCGTCAATACAAGCGAACCAGAAAACGCTGCATAACAAGGATTATTTGATTGATTGCCCTGTTTTCGGCATGGTATCGGTTACCATTCATCCGTTTTTCACGGTTATGCTTGCTGGTATGTCGAATCTTGGGGTATAATGGAGAAACCATCCATCCCGATGAAAGGAGCTGCCATGCGAACATCCCGTTTTTTCTTCAGCATGATACTGTGCGCCCTGCTGGTGTTCTGCCCGGCTGCCCTTGCAGAGATCGGGCTGGAGCTTTCCATGGAGAGGGTGCCGCTGGAAAGCCCGCTGGACTTTACCATTACCGGCGATACTGCCCAAAGCTACCGCTATACTTTGCTTCAGGGCAAAAAAGAGCTGTTTTCCACCGAAAGCGAAAATCCTTTCGGTTCCTACCTGCCCCGGGAGAAGGGCGACTACACCCTGAAAGTAACGACCATCGGCGGCGATGTGGAGGAAAGCCTCTCTGCCCCTTTCACCGTGGTGGACAAACTGACCCTCACCCACCGGCCCATTCCTGCTTCCAACTCTGTGGGCAGCGCAGTGGAAGCCGCCCTGAAAGCCACCGGCGGTACACCGCCCTACCAGTATGCCTATGCCATTACGCAGAACGGGCAGGTGCTCACCGAGCAGCTGACCGACAGCGACCACTGGTACTGGCCCCCCATGCAGGAAGGGCAATACCTGCTGCATATGGCCGTCATCGACAGTCAGGGAGCCACCGTCATACAGCAAAAACCCTTTGCAGTGGAAGCCAGCGAAGGCTTGGCGCTGGTGCATACCGGCGGCGGGCTGTGCGCCCACGGCGGGCAGGAAAGCTGGATGGTTTGTGCGCCCGAACCCTGGACTGCTGAAACCACCGCCGATTTCCTGCGCATTGAAACGCCCTCTGGACAGCCGGGGGATTCGCTGGTGGTTACTGCTCTTTCCGGCACAAGGGAATACCAGCAGGGCACCATCCTGATTATCAGCGGCAAACACCAGCTGGAATGGCCGGTGAGCCAGTCCGCTGAGCATGGTATTGAAGAAGAAGCGCTGCTGTTTACCGCCGAAAAGCCCCTGTATATCGACAGCCAAACCCACGCCGTATGGCCGGAAGCCTCCGGCAGCCGCACCTTTACGGTTAGCAGCAAAGAGGCGTGGGAAATCCTCATCGAAGGCGATTTCATTCAGGCTGAGGGCAGCGGCGACACCCTCACCGTTACCGTGACCGATTCCGACAGCGCAGCCGTGCGCACCGGTCTGGTCACCCTGGCAACGCCCTCCGGGTTTGGTTATCTGCATATTTACCAATCGCCCGGTGAAAACACTGCCGCGCCGGTTGCCACCGACATCCGCTGGCAGGATGTGCTGGTTCACAGCCAGTTCAGCGGCTTGTGGAAGAATGCCAAATACGGTTCCAGCACCCTGGAACACTCCGGCTGCGCGATTTTTGCCGTATCCCATGCCATGCAATGGCTGGGCAGGGAAAGCGATGCCACCCACCCGCAGGCGTTGGCCGAAAAATATGCCTTCTGCCTTCGGGATGGCGGCACTGTCAACAGCACGCTGGTGGGCAATGCAGGCGATGATCTGGGTTTCAAAACCCGTTTTGAACTCTACAACGAGCTGCCAACCATCCGGGACAGGCTGAAAAAAGGGGCTGTGTTCTCCTTTGCGGTGGTGAATGGCCACATTGCGCTGGTGGCAGATGTAAGCGACGATGGCTCCATGATGCGCATTCTGGACTCTGCACCCTCTGCCACCTGGGAGCGCATCAAGGATGCTCAGCTGTACCGTCGGCTGGAAGACGGCTCCTTCTCCCCCATCACCTCACTGACTGAATTGGAGGGGATTCGGTATTACCCGGAAAACGATGCCTTCGGCGGCACCAGTTACTGGCTGGAAAGCAGTTATGTGGCCAAGCGGGGCGTTCGGCTGATCCAATTGAAAGAGGAATAAACAAACAGGCAAAGCGTTGATCGAAAACGCCTTGCCTGTTTTTTACCGGCTATTTACGAATGAGTGTACAGCAATCTTTGGGCTTTCTGTACATCCTCCATGGTCAGTCCCACCGCCGCATCCGTCAGCACCTGATGCGCCCGGATTTGTTCGTGGTTCAGTTCCAGATCATCCAGCACAACCCAGTGACTCACATCAGGGTTGGCATCCAGCCATGCCAGAATCTCATCCGCTTTCACAAGGCTGAACTTCTTGGTGCGCCGGATTTCTTCCGTGGTCAGGTCAGGGGTTGTTCCGGCAATGCACAAATCCTCTTCTGCCAGCAAAGCCATCAGTGTTTCCGCTTCCCTGCGCAGGGGCTGAAGACCGGCATCAAACCACATACGCCAGCCGGAATGGAGAATGATCCGGGCTTTTGTTTGTTGTACCAACCGGGAAAGCAGCTTCACTTTTTCTCCGTCTATCAGGATACCCTGCTCAATGTCCTGCCCATGGGCAGCATTCCAGCTTTCCGAATTGAGCACGCCGTCAACATCGAGAAATATGATGTTTCTCATTCATGCCTCCATTATGTGTCATCGTTGTCTGGCGCTATCGTTCCAGGCTTGCGCTGACGGATCACTCCGATGGCTTCATTTTCCGTATAGCCCATGGTGATGCTGCTATTCCCATGCTTCATGCGGATCTTGTCCATAGCGGCTTCCAGCTTCTCCTGCTTTTCCCGGTTCATGGCAGACTTCTCGCCCATACCGGCCATGGCAAACAGATTCAGCTGCTCCGTCGCCTGATCCGCTGGCACCAGATGGGTCACCCCGGCTGTCAGCGCACGGATGGGCGACTTTTCGCCAATATGCCAGTGGGTGCGGACGATTTCCATACAGGTTTGTAAAACTTCCTTGTGCAGATTGGTGTAATGATCCAGCGTCACCTGCCGGGAAATAGTTTTCAGCTCCGGGGTTTTCATGTGCACCTGCACCACCGACCCCTTGAGCCCGTGATGGCGCAGCTGTGCCGCCACTTCATCCGTCAGCACAGAAAGCCCGCACCAGACTTCTTCTTCCGTTACCAGATTGCGCCGGAAGGTCATGCCCCTGGAGACGGACTTGATCTCTTCCTTTTCGCCCCACAGGCGCACGGGTTCCGTATCCAGCCCATTGGCATAATCCCACAGTTGCTGACCGCCCTTGCCCAAAAGGGCTCCCAGCCATGCCCGGTCCCGCTGCGCCAGATCGCCGATGGTGAAAATATGGTGCTTATTCAGCTCCCCCACCGTGGCCTTACCGGCAAACAGCAAATCGCCAATGGGCAGCTTCCACAGCAATTCCTGATAGTTTTCCGGGGTGATATGGGTGGTGGCATCAGGTTTTTTGTAGTCGGAACCCATTTTGGCAAACACCTTGCAATGGGAAATCCCTACGGAAATGGTCACGCCGATTTCCTCCCGCACCCGCTGCCGGATGGTATCCGCCAGCGCAACCGCCGTCATGCCGTAGTATTCCGGCGCACCGGTCATATCCAGATAGGATTCGTCGATGGAGGCAGGTTCCAGATAATCGGTGTATTCGTGGTAGATTTCATTGACCTGTCTGGAGATTTTCGCATACAGCGCGTGCCGTGGCGGCACAAATACAATGCCCGGACATTTCCGCTGAGCCTGCCAGACCGTATCGGTGGTTTTGACCCCGGCTTTCTTGGCCAGTTCATTCTTGGCAACCACCACGCCGGTTCGGTACTTGGGGTCTCCGGCAACCGCCATGGGGACATTTTTCAATTCAGGCCGTTCCAGGCACTCGCAGGAGGCGTAGAAATTGTTGCAATCGCAATGAAAAATCAACCGCTGCTTCAACCAATCCCCCCTCCTTTGCGCCCATCTCATGAGAATGTTTGTTCCTACATTATTATATGAAAACAGCGGCCATCTGGCAAGCCTTTTCGGCAAATACAGGCGATGCCGACGGTTTGACAAAGCCGCTGCCGGTGCTATAATAGAATACAGAGCGCATACAATTCTATTTTACTTCTTTACCCTTGGTGAAGAAGTGATGGTTGCTATTCTGAAAGGAAAACACATGGAGATTTTTCAAACACTGCTGGGCGTGAAGGATCATGAGGGCAAGCGGATCGAAACGCCCACACTGAAGGAACTGTACAAGAAAACCCTTGCCATTGCATGGCCTTCCACCGTAGAGGGCGCTTTGATGAGCATCATCGGCTCGGTGGACACCATGATGGTGGGCACGCTGGGCGCTGCTTCCATTGCGGCGGTAGGCCTCACCGGTCAGCCCCGCATGATTATGCTGCTGTTTGCTCAGGCGCTGTGTGTGGGAACTACAGCCCTGTGCGCCCGCCGCAAGGGAGCCCACGATCATACCGGTGCCAATGCCTGCCTGAATCAGTCCTTGTCCATCATCACCGTCATCGGCATTCTGATGACCCTGATCGGCTTTTTCTGGGCTGAACCGCTGATGAGGCTGGGCGGCGCCAACGAGGATACGCTGGCGCTGAGCGTGACCTATTTCCGCATCATCTCGCTGGCCTTCCTGCCCAACTGCTGGCAGCTGTGCATCTGCGCCGCCATGCGTGCCATCGGCAAAACCCGGGTGACCATGGCGACCAACATCACTGCCAATTTGATCAACGTGGTGCTCAACTATGTTCTCATCAACGGCAAGCTGGGCTTTCCGGCGCTGGGGGTCAAGGGCGCTGCCATTGCCACTGCCTGCGGTACCATTGCCGCCAGCCTGATCTGCATTGTTATCGTCCTTCGCAACGGCGGCTATTACCATCTTGCCAGACCCCGGTTTGACCGGATCACCCTGAATGGTCTGGTCAAAGTGGGCGGCAGTTCCATGGTGGAAGCGGTTTGCCTGCGCATCGGTTTTCTGATGCTGGCACGGATTATTGCCGGAATTGGTACCAATGCTTTTGCCGCTTATCAGATTGTCTGCCAGGTTACCTCCCTGTCCTTTACGCTGGGCGACGGCGTCAGTACTGCCGGCACTTCGCTGGTAGGCCAGAGTCTGGGCGCCAAGCGAAAGGATCTGGCTATGGCCCATGCGGGGGTAGCCTACCGGATGGGCATCGTGGTCTCCCTTTTCCTGATGCTGGTCATCTCCCTGACCAGCCGCCAGATTGCCCTTCTGTTCACGCAGGATGAAGCCATCATCCGGGGCGTGACGATGTCGCTGTATGTGGTTATTCTGTCCATGACGCCCCAGAATGGGCGTGTGGTGCTCTCCGGCGTTTTGCGGGGTGCGGGCGATGTCAAATTCGTTGCCTATTGCGCCCTCATCAGCGTGGCCATTCTGCGGCCTGTGCTCACATGGGTGTTCTGCTATCCGGTGGCAAATGCGCTGCCCCAGTATTCCAATCTGGCTGTGATGGCCCCGTGGATCGCTTTCCTCATCGACTCGGTGATTCGTGACCGCCTGATGGCAGGCCGGGTGAAGCAGCGCAAGTGGCTGGATATCAAGCTGAGCTGATCTTTGTTGACAAAAGAATCAAGACCAAGGAGAGACTTCATGAAACAGATTGAAAACGAGCGAGGCATATTCACTGTAGACGATTGCGGCACATTGCGCAAATTCCAGTACAAGCCCATGCCAGGCTGGAGTACGGATGGAAACAGCAACGTCCACGGTGGACAGAACATTACCAGCCTGCCGATTCCGGAAGGGGTATATGTACTGCCGGAAAATGCCTTTCGCGGGTATCGCATCTTTCATGTAATCCTCCCGTCCACGCTTTCATATCTGGGGGCCGGCGCTTTTTCCAGATGCGACATCGAACGTATGACGTTTCCCGAGCATCTGCGCATAGAACCCTCTGCTTTCTCAGCCAGCATAATCCAGCAACTGACGGTGCCAGAGAATGCAGATCAGCTGATGCTTATACAGCTTGCTCACGCCCTTCGTTTTTCTTTTGTATGGCACAGTAGTGATCTTTCTGCTTCCCTGCCCGATTTCTGCAAGGATATTTTCCTTGGCAAATGGGAACCCCAGGAGCAATGGCAGTGCATCGAAAACCAAAGCGGCCAATTTTTCGTGGATGCTGACGGAGTGCTGATGGACTGGAATGCGCCGGAGGGTGCGGACGACCTTCCCGAATTGGTCATTCCTGCCGGAATCAAAGCCATCAACGGATCGTTGTTTACAGAGCTGAAACTGTCCGGCCCGCTACACCTGCCGGATACCCTGCGCATTATTGGCATTGGGGAGTCGATCAACTGCTTTTCCTGCTGTACGCTGCCGCAGGTGATTCTGCCCACATCCTTGGAACTGTTCGGTCAATTCGCCTTTGGCGGATGTCACATCGGATGCCTGACCATACCGCCGGGCTTTGAAAAAAACTACAGGCACATCGGCACTCGTCAGTTCCAGAGCAGTACCATTGATGAAATCCGTGTACCGCCTGCTTACAGCGCAATATTGCAGCAGGTTTTCGCCTGCAATCAAGACATCCTCTTTGGCCAAAAGGAAGACCCCGTCTTCGGATGTCTGAGCTGTGCTTTCCTTCCCATGGGCGATCGCCATAATCGTTTGGGAGATCATATGGTAGAGTTGCTCAGCAGGTTTGCGCATAAACAATAACAGAAACGTAGCTGTTGCTGGGCCCTTTTCCAGTAACAGCTACGTTTGTTCATCTGTTCAAAAACTTCATTTTCCGGCTGATTCTGCGGTCATACAGCACCACCAGCAGAATCAACAGCCGATCATACACCGACAGGCAGGCAACCATCAGCACAACCAGAACAATGCCCATGCCAACGCCCGCCCGTCCAAATTCAGTCATCAGGCTCTGCGCCGGAAACACCAGCGACAAAAGCAGGTACATCAATCCGGTGATTCCAGAAAACAGCAGCCCTTTCACCGCCATACGCCAGCCTGCACAAGAGATTTTCCGGTCGATATCCCATTTGAGAATAGGATAGTAGCCGATGAACAGATAAAAAAACGCTGCTTCCTTATCCACGCCGATGATCAGCACGCAAAGCGCCGTTGCCAGCCATGTGAGCCATGCAGCCTTTCTGCCGTATTCCACCAGCACCGGCAGCAGCAGGACGGCTGCTGCCAGCGGCGCAGCGTACAGCATAACGGGAACCAGCCCGCCAAGGAGCATCAGCGTGACCGAAAGGGCGCACATCATGCCGCAAAAAGCGATGCTCATGGTTTTCTTGCGTGCAGCGGTTTTCGACTTTTGTTTTGCCATGAAACAAACCTCGCTTCTTTTTACTGTCTGCAACCTACTCCCGATAACGATTCATCATGGCTTTGAACAGTTCCGCAGTGGAGGGCGGCGTCTGGGTGATGGCATTGGCGCCCGCCTCAATGGTGCGCAGGATACTCTCCGGCTGGTTGCCGCCGGTGGCGATGATGGGCACGCCCGGATATTCCTTGCGAATTTTTCTTACCACCTCCGGCGTGCGCTGGGCAGCCGCCACATTGAGAATCGCTGCGCCGGCTGCGAGCCTTGTGCGGATGTTGGTGCTTTCGTCCACAACCGTGATAACCACCGGGATGTCCACCGCCTGAGAAACAATCAGCAGATTGGCATCCGTAACAGGTGCGTTGAGCACAACGCCCATAGCGCCCTGACTTTCTGCATCCTTGGCAAGAGAAACCGTGCGTAAACCACGGGTGGTGCCTCCGCCCACACCGCAGAACACCGGCACATAGGAAGCCTTGATAATCGCATCGCTGATGCTTTGCTGAGGCGTAAAGGGATAGACAGCAAAAACAGCATCTGCATCACAATTTTTGATAATGGCCAGATCGGTGGTAAACACAAGGCTCTTGATCCTTCGGCCGTAGATGACAATGCCGCTGGCCTGCCGTATTTCTTCCGGCATTTCCAGAATGCTGTGGCGCAGCTTGCTCTCCACCTGAGGGATGAATTTGCGTTCATTGTTCATTGTCGCGCCTCCCTTCTACCTTTTCATTATCATACCAATCCTTCAACAGAAATTCAACCGCACATAAACGGTTGATGAGAACAGCAAACATATGTTACAATTGTTGCAAAGCAATCCAATAAGGAGAGAATACGCCATGTCAATGAAAAATGTACTGCTGCTGGGCGATTCCCGGCGCATGGGCTACGAACCCTTTGTGCGGGAAGTGCTCAAGGAAGAAGCACAGGTTTTCGGGCCTGCGGAAAACGGCCGCTGGGCGGGCTATACCCTCAACAGCCTGCGCTTTTGGCTGAATGATTTTCCCACGCCGGATGTGGTTCACTGGAACTGCGGCCTGTGGGATCTGGGGGATGACTACAATCTGGGCCGTCCTTTCTCCCTGCCGGATGAATATGAAAGCGCCGTGGAGCGCACCGTGCTGGTCTTGCGCAAGTTGTTCCCCGAAGCGAAAATCATCTTTGCCACCACCATGCCCACCACCAACCCGGATACCACCGGCATCCGGGCGTATAATGACATCATCTGCAAGGTGGCGGACAAGCACGGCATCCCGGTGGATGATCTGTTTGCCACCATGCACGACAAGATGGTTGTCTACGATGCAGGTGACCATCTGCACCTGAGCGACGAAGGCAACGCCATCGTGGCAGCGCAGGTGGCGGATGCCATCCAGAAGGTTCTGTGATGAATCGAACCAGCCACACCCAACGAGTATCGGGTGTGGCTGGTTTTTCTATTGTTTGCTGATGGAAAACAGTTCACCAGATGGAAAACACATACCCAGCCAGCGGCGACAGCACAATCATGATCACCGAGAAGATGAAGGATTCCAGCGAGGTCAGCGTTGCCCGCTGCTCCGAGGGGAACATCGACTGCAAAATCGCATTGGTACGCACTTGTAGCGCATCATCGCCAACGGCCGAGAGGAAGCCGCCCAGCGTCATGATCCAGTACAAGCCTGAGTGTTCTGCCAAAAAGCCCAGCCCAACAAGGGAGGCCGACACAGCCAGCACCCACCGCCAGCGGGCTTTCGGAAAGCGAAGGATCAGCCTTGAACCTGCAATGCCGCCCAGCTGCATGAACAGCAGCGCAAGCCCCAGCGCCCATGCAGGGATGCCCCTTTGTGGCAGCTTTGCTTGCAAAAAGAACAGCAGCAGCGTATCCACCGCCCCCACAAAGGAATTGCAGAACATGAGCCCCAGTGCGCTGCGCACCTGCCCAACAAAACGGAAACTATCCGCAAAGCAGGAAACCAGCTGTTTGGCAAGCGGTATTCCCGTTTGCTTTTCGCCGATTTGCACTTCCCGCAGGGTGGCAAGGATCATCAGCTGCATAGCGCCGGTGATCAGGCTGACGCCATAGGCCAGCTGATGACCGATGGTCAGCGCAAACCCTGCGCAAAGGGTGGACAATCCCTCGCACACGCGCCAGATGGTCATCTGATTGGATTCGTAGCGTTCAAACCCGCTTTCCTGCCCCACCAGTTTCAGGGAGTCATAGGCCAGCGCATCGCCGGAGCCGGACGAACAGTTATAACTCAGCGCCCGGAACGCAATGGACAGGCATACCGTGAACAGGTTGCAGGACAGGATCATCACCACATCAGAGATCATGGCCATGAGGGTACTGGCCAAAAGCATTTTCTTTTTGCCGAACACATCCGCCAATACGCCGGAGGGAATCTCAAACAGCAGGCTGACGATATGGAACACCGTTTCTGCAACGCCGATCTCCACAAGGTTGTAGCCCCGGGCCGCCAGGATGGCCACCCACGCGCCGGTGAGGGACAGGTTGCCGAGAATGGAAGAAGAATACAGCTTTCCCAACTGTTTTTTGATGGAAAACATAAAAAACACTCCTTAATCGATGATTAAAATCGTCGTTAAGGAGACAGTGCGCTATGGATCCGGAGCATCCGTTCAGCCGGATGGCGGCTTTCGCATATGCGATCAACGAATGCCAACCTTCAAAAAGGGCGCACTATCCCCGTGAAGGCAAAAAGTTACGCCTTTTCCCAGCAGCATATTGGTCATTTTCCACATGGTAGCACGCCCTCCTTTCCTTTGGTGGATTGGGTTTCCTCTCCAATCATACGCCGGATGGGCGGAAATGTCAAGGTGGATGAATTTTGCAAACGAAGGCCGGTTTTCCTTAGTGAATTCCCAAAGTAAATGCAACAGTGGCATTTACTTTGGGAATTCACTTCAGGCAAGAAACTGCAAAAGAATTTCCCCAACCCGATTGTTTTTCACCCCCAAATCCCGTATAATGACTGCAATATCCTACGCAAAAATTGCGATATACGGAGGAATACCCATGAAACAGTGGATCAGAGCCAATTATCAGCCTATGCTGCCCCTGAGCAAGGATGGTCGCCGCGTGACCGCCAGCCCGGAGCATATTCTCATCTCCAAGAATGCCGCCAAGGAAGGCATGGTTTTGCTCAAGAACAACAACCACGCTTTGCCGCTGACCTCTGGCAGCCGCATTGCCCTGTTTGGCAAGGGCACCATTGACTATGTGAAGGGCGGCGGCGGCAGCGGCGATGTGACCGTGCCCTACATCCGCAACCTGTACGAAGGTCTCTGTCAGGTGGTGGATCCCCAGACCATCTTCCCGGATACCATCAGCTTTTACCAGAAGCACGTGGAGGCGGAATATGCTGCCGGGCGGGTGCCGGGCATGATCTCCGAGCCTGCTTTGCCCGACGAAATGCTGAAGAAGGCCGCCGCTTTTGCCGACACCGCCATCATTTCCTACAGCCGCTTCTCCGGCGAAAACTGGGATCGTCTGTGCGATTTTGACCCCTTCGAAACCCACAAAGGCGCCGACAATATGCCTGTTTCCCTGTCCCGGGAGATCTTTGAGAAGGGCGATTTCTATTTCTCCAACGCCGAGCGTGCCTTGCTTGCGCAGGTGTGCGCAGCTTTCGAGCGTGTGGTGGTGGTGCTCAACACCGGCGGCATGGTGGAAACCGCCTGTCTGGCCGAAAATCCCGCCGTGGATGCGGTGCTGCTGGCTTGGCAGGGCGGCATGGAGGGTGGTCTGGCCACGGCGGAACTGCTGATGGGTCAGGGCAATCCTTCCGGCAAGCTGGCGGATACCTTTGCCCGGGATCTGATCGACTATCCCTTTGCCGAGCATTTCTTTGATTCCGACGATTATGTGGACTACACCGAGGATATCTATGTAGGCTACCGCTATTTTGAGACCATTCCAGGCGTTGCCGATAAGGTGGTCTATCCCTTCGGCTACGGCCTGTCCTATACCATTTTCGCCCTGAGCCAGCCCACCGTCACCTTTACCGAAACCGAAGTGACCGCCTCCGTTCGGGTAAGCAACACCGGCAGCGTGGCGGGCAAAGAAGTGGTACAGGTCTACTACAGCGCCCCTCAGGGCAAGCTGGGCAAGCCCGCCCGTGAGCTGGCTGGTTACCGCAAGACCCGTCTGCTGGCTCCCGGCGAGGAAGAACTGGTTATCATCCGCTTCCCCATGGCCGAAATGGCTTCCTACGATGATCTGGGCAAGGTGCAGAAATCCGCATGGCTGCTGGAAGCCGGCGACTATCATTTCCACATTGGCACCAGCGTGCGGGACACCCAGCAGGTCGAAACTGTGCTGATCCTGCCCGAAAACCGCATTGTGTGCCAGCTCACCTCCCGCATGGCTCCCACCAGCCTCAAACAGCGTATGCTGGCTGACGGCTCTCTGGAGGATCTGCCCACCAGCGAATCCAACGACCCCTTCGCCAACGAAATGGAACCCATGGATCTGACCGATCCCCACTTCCTGCCCCAGATTCGCGGCTTTGAGGCTGTCCATTTCGGCAACGATGTGCCCCAGCTGTCCGATGTGGCGGAAGGCAAGCTGACGCTGAATGATTTCGTCGCCCAGATGCCCGATGAAGATCTGGCATGGCTCATGGGCGGCCAGCCCAACACCGGCATGGCCAACACCTTTGGCATCGGCAACAACCGCACCTATGGCATTCCCAACATCATGACCGCTGACGGCCCTGCCGGTCTGCGCATCCGTCCCGAAGTGGGTGTCACCACCACCGCTTTCCCCTGCGCCACGCTGCTGGCTTGCAGCTGGGATCCCTCCCTTTTGGAGCTGGTGGGCGCTACCGGCGCTCTGGAAGTGAAGGAAAACAACATCGGCGTATGGCTTACACCCGGCGTGTGCATCCACCGCAATCCCATCTGTGGCCGCAATTTTGAGTATTATTCCGAGGATCCTCTGCTGACCGGCAAGCAGGCCGCCGCTCTGGTGCGTGGTATCCAGAGCCAGCGCATCGCCGCCTCCCCCAAGCATTTTGCCCTCAACAACAAAGAGAGCCACCGCCGCAACTGCGACTCCCGTGCCTCCGAGCGTGCCATCCGGGAAATTTATCTGCGCCAGTTCCAGATTATCGTGGAGGAAGCCCAGCCCTGGACCATCATGTCCTCCTACAACGTGATCAACGGCCACCGGGCCTCTGAGAACTACGATATGCTCACCGGCATTCTCCGTCAGGAATGGGGCTTTGACGGCATGGTAACCACCGACTGGTGGACCTTGGGCGAGCACTACAAGGAAGCCATGGCCGGCAACGATCTGAAGATGGCCAACGGCTGGCCCGAGCGTTTGCTCAAGGCCAAGGAAATGGGCCTGCTGACCCGTGAAGCCATGGAGGAAGCCGCCCGGAACATTCTTGGTTTGATTCTGCGGATGGACTAAGCCGCATAAACAGCGCCCCCTCAAGCGGTTTTTGCTTGAGGGGGCATCTGTCAATGAAAGAAGGAATTTTCATGACCAAACGGGAAAGGGAACGGGAAGCCGACAAAATCCGAAAATTTCTACGCACCGCCATGATCTTTTTCCTGATCGGTATTGGACTGGTGGCGGTTGCCAACATTCTTTGGGGCGATGCGTTTTTGGGGGATATGCAGCATTGGCCCTGCCCATGGTTCCTTGCCGGACTGATCGGCGGCACCCTGACCGGCGGCTGGTATGTGGGCGGAAAGGTGATTGCCCAAAAAGCCGAGGAAAGCACGCAAAAAGCCAGACTGACCGATGCGTATGCCTGCTATATCGCCTTTCTGATCGGCGGCCCAATCATGTTCTTTCCCGTGATCATCAAAAGAACGTTGCAGCTGCGGAAACTGGAAAACCAGGATGATGAGGATGGCTGGCGGGGGTAGGGATGGTTGTTTTGCCGTCGGGCGTGGATGAGCTATCGCATCAAACCATCTGGCTGTAATCCTTCTGTGAATAACAAAAACGCTCAATCCCTCACGGATTAAGCGTTTTCTTATTGGTGGGATTAGTAGGGCTCGAACCTATGACCTCCACGATGTCAACGTGGCGCTCTAACCAACTGAGCTATAATCCCATGCCCTCGTTTCCGAGCCAGCTTGATTAGTATACATCATTCCCCACAAAAAAGCAATACCCAAACTAAAATATTTTTTCACTTGCCGGAATCACACCCACAACAGACCAACCACCATCCTGTTCCGGCGGCGACAGTTCATAGTATGCCGCCGCCGGAACAGGCCTGTCATAACGGATGTACATCCCTCTTTCACAGAACACTCATTTCATACTTTGAAAATACCGCTTCGCCGCCTGCTGCCACTCGGGACTGTACAAACAAGCCAAAGCGATTGCCGGTGAAATGATCCAGCCGGAAAAACAGCTGATGCGCCTGACCAAGGGGTTGCCAGCCTGCATCCGTCAGATAGAAGAACATGGCTTCATCCCGCTGGGGCGAAAAACGCATCTCAGCCCGCAGGCGAAGGGTAGTGGAATCCCATGGCAGCGCCATGCGCCGGACACCAGACTGGTCATCATCCGAGTTGCGGGTTTGCACAACGATTTGATAACCATCCGTCTGCTTTTCCAGACCAATGTAACCCCAACAGCTTTGCAAAACACAGAGGCCAGCCACATCTCCGGCTTGCAGGGCGGAACCATCCAGCGTCACCTCCGCAGCACAGGCCGGCAGCAGGCTGCGCTGGGTAAGGATGTTCTGCACCTGCGTCAGACAATCCGTCACCTTGCCGGTACGGATGCGAAGCGCGCCTTCGCCCAACTGTACCAGATTCAACTGAGGAATATGGTTCCATTCCCATGGTTCTGCCAACTGGTTGCTGATAAAATCATCACTACACCAAAGCGGCTTGTAAACATATCCGGGACGGGTGCTCAGATTGCAGATGGTCTGAGGAATGCAGCCGTCCAGCCCCAACACAGGCCGGTCATTTTCCCAGGCCATGGGCATCAGCACCGGGATACGGCCCACTGCGCCCACATCCTGAAACAGAATGGCAAACCAGCGACCATCCGGCGTATCCACAATGCCGCCCTGCGCCACGCCGAAGTCCGTGCGGCCCATGTCATCATCCATGACGATGTCGCCGGTGAATTCACCGGTGAGGCTGTCGCTCATCAGGCAGGTTTCCACCCGACGCCAGCGATCCTTGCGGGAATGGATCAGGAACAGGTAGTATTTGCCGTTCAGCTTATAGAGGTGTGCGCCCTCGTAGCCCAAAAACCGGGTTTCGCCAATATCGGCGATCATCCTGTTCAGACCGCCTTCCTTGGGGGCGGTCAGTTCTGCATTCAGCTCAATCAGATGGATCTGCGCATTGCCATAGACCAGATACACCCGGTCGTCATCGTCAAACAGCAGGGAACAATCGTGATAAAACCCTTCGATCAGGCCCCTGTGCCAGGGGCCCTCGATGTGCTCTGACCGGTACAGATAGGTTCTGCGGGTATCGTTGGCAACGAAAATGACATAGAATGTGCCCTTGTGATACCGCAGGGTCGCCGCCCACATACCAGCGCCATAGGCATTGCCCTCCTCCAGCCGCTGCCGGGGCGTATCGTCCAGCACATCATAGATGCGGGTACAGTATTCCCAGTGGATCAGATCATAGGAGCGGAGAATCACGCCGCCGGGCATGAAGTACATGGTGGTGGAGATCATATAGTAGGTATCCCCCACCCGGATGATGTCCGGATCAGGAAAGTCCATGCTTGTTAACGGGTTCTGGCTGATGACCATCGCATCAGCAGGGTGGAATTCCGTTGCCAGCAGCTGACAGCCTTCCTCCGCCTCCCAGTACAGCTCATGTTCGCCCGTGGCAGCCTCCGTCAGCGGTACAAGCAATGTTCTGGGCTGGTTTGCTTTGGGCAGCGTCCAAACAGAAAACGGAATACCCTGCGGATCATCCAGCCGAAGAATGACTTTTGCGGTCACCGCTGATGTGAAAATAAGCGTTACGCCGCCCATTTTTTCCTGCCATTGTACCTTTCCGGCAATGCTGTAATTCTTCTCAGGCATCTTCATACCCCTTTGCTATGGTTTGAAAACGGTTGTCATATTGAGATTTCCATTCTGTTTGCCTACACTATATCCCCTGCCATCCGGATTGTCAACCATGGCTGTATTGACGCTTTCTCAGGAACATGATACACTGCTTCAGTAGCTTTATCCCCAATGATTTATATCCGGAAAGGAAATGGACCATGAAACTGCTGAATCAAATCCTGCGCGGCGCTGTGATCGGCGTTGCCAACATCATCCCCGGCGTATCCGGCGGCACCATGATGGTCTCCATGGGCATCTATGATACCCTGATTCACTGCATCACCCATCTGTTCAGCGAATTCAAGAAGAGCATCAAAACCCTGCTGCCCTACGGCATCGGCATGGTGATCGGCATTGTGGCGCTGGCCAGCCTGCTGAGCTATTTGTTTGAAAACCATGCTCTGCCCACTGCCACCACCTTTATCGGCCTCATTCTGGGCGGTCTGGGCCCGATTCTTGCCAAGGTGGACCGCAAAAAGGTCAACTGGGTAAGCATTCTGATCTTTGTGCTTTTCTTCGCCGCTATTGTGGTCATGTCCCTCACCGGTGAGGTGACCAATCCTGACAGCCTGAACCTGAGCGTAGGCACCATCCTGCTGTTGGTGGTTATCGGCTGCATCGCTTCCGCTACCATGATTATCCCCGGCGTGTCCGGTTCCATGGTGCTGATGCTGCTGGGCTTCTATACCCCCATCCTCAATGCTGTCAACAACCTGAAGGATGCTGTGTTTGCCTTTGATTTCGCCGCCATGGTGCAGCCTGCCCTCACCCTTGTGCCCTTTGGCATCGGCGTGCTGCTGGGCATCTTCGGCGTTGCCAAGCTGATTGAGTGGCTGCTGAGCCGCTTCCCCACCCAGACCTATTGCGGCGTGCTGGGGCTGGTGCTATCCTCCCCCATTGCCATCCTGCTGCGCACCGATATGACCGGCGTTACCTGGGGTACCGTTCTGGTAAGCCTTGTGACGCTGGCACTGGGCTTTGTGGCTGCCATGCTGCTGGCCAGGGGCAGCGCTGAAGAACCTGCTGTGGAAGCAGCCGGTTCTGTGGTGGAAGAAACCGAAACCCAGCCTGAAGAGTAAAAGAATATTGGATTTTTGCAACAGCCACGGCCATCAGCGCCGTGGCTGTTTTTGTCATTCATGCCATCGGAAAAAATCATCCGTAAACCAATTGTTCACGCTTTGTTTTATTGCAATTTTTGCGTTTTCGGGCTATACTAAAGTGCACATTAGTATGTACTGAGGAAGTGGACAGATGAAACTTGGTATCGTAGGTCTCCCCAATGTAGGTAAGAGCACGCTTTTCAATGCTATCACCAAAGCTGGCGCACAGGCTGCCAACTATCCTTTCTGCACCATCGAGCCCAATACGGGCATCGTGCCGGTGCCGGACAGCCGTCTGGATGTGCTGGCCCAGATGTACTCTCCCAAGAAGGTGACCCCTGCCACCGTGGAATTTGTTGATATCGCCGGTCTGGTGAAGGGCGCCAGCCGTGGCGAGGGTCTGGGCAACAAGTTCCTTTCCCATATCCGTGAAGTGGATGCCATCGTGCACGTGGTGCGCTGCTTTGAGGATGAAAACATCATCCATGTGGACGGCTCCATCGACCCTAAGCGGGATATCGAAGTGATCCAGCTGGAGCTGATTCTGGCCGACCTGGAAACCGTGCAGAAGCGCACTGATAAAGCCCGTCATCTGCTGCGGGGCGGCGATAAGAAAATGGCGCTGGAAGCCGAAGTGGGCGAGCGCCTGACTGCCCATCTGGAAGCGGAGAAGCCTGCCCGCACCATGCCCATGACCGATGACGAAAAGGCCATCGTGGACGGCTGGTTCCTGTTGACGGACAAACCCGTGATCTATGCCGCCAACATTGCCGACAGCGACGTGGGCGAAGGCGAGGATGACCTGCCCTATGTGAAGGCTGTTCGCGAATTGGCTGCCGGTGAAGGCTCGCAGGTGTTCATCGTCAGCGCCCAGATCGAAGAAGAAATCGCCCAGATGGATGCGGATGAAAAGGCGGAGTTCCTCACCGAGCTGGGGCTGGGCCAGAGTGGTCTGGATCGCCTGATTGCTGCCAGTTATGAACTGTTGGGCCTCCAGTCCTTCCTGACCGCCGGTGCCGACGAATGCCGTGCCTGGACCATCACCCGTGGCACCAAGGCACCGCAGGCTGCCGGTAAGATCCACACCGACTTCGAGCGTGGTTTCATCCGTGCCGAGGTGGTCTCCTATGATGACCTGACCACCCTGGGCAGCATGAACGCCTGCAAAGAAAAGGGCCTGGTGCGCAGCGAAGGCAAGGAATATGTGATGCAGGACGGCGATATTGTGCTGTTCCGCTTCAACGTGTAAAAGGGGATGCTGGTGTCATGAGCAAACTTTCGTTCTTTTTCAAACGGCTGGTTCGGATGGACTTCAAGGCCATGTGGAAGACCACGGGCATCCTCAAGGAGCGCAGCGGCAAAAGCCGCCTGTGGCTGCTTTGCGATATGCTCCGCTGCGCCCTCAAGTACAATGCGGGCTATGTGGACTACAAAATCGCTCAGATGTACCGGCTCACCGATGCCCAGAAGCAGACCCAGATCACCCGTGGTCTGAGCAATACCATCGTTCGCCGTATGAACGACAAGGCATACTGGTATCTGTTTGATGACAAGGCCACCTTCAACAACCTGTTCAAGGAGGAAGTGGGCCGTAACTGGATGAAGGTGGATGAAAACACCACCGTGGAAGAGCTGACCGCTTTCCTTGCCGAAAACCGCGACCTGATCGCCAAGCCTCTGGAAGGCAGCAGCGGCGTGGGCATTGAGCGTTTCACTGCCGACCACTGGGAAGGCCGGGAAGCCGATTTCCTTAGCGAGCTTCGTGAAAAGCAGATCGGCATTATCGAGGAACGGGTGATTCAGCATCCGGAAATGATGCGGATGTGCCCCACCTCCGTCAACACCATCCGCATCGCCACTTTGCTGGGCGATAAAAAGCAGGGCATCGTATACGCTTTCCTGCGCATCGGCAATGGCAACGTGATGGACAATGTGGATCAGGGCGGCATGGCTGCCCGGGTGGATCTGGAAACCGGAACGCTGCTCACCGTGGGCGCGGACAAGCAGGGCAACACATTCACCCAGCATCCCATCACCGGTACGGATATCATCGGTTTCCAGGTTCCGTTCTTTGAGGAAGCCAAGGCCATGTGCCTTGCCGCTGCCCAGAAGGTACCCCAGATGCGCTTTGTTGCCTGGGATGTAGCCATCACCGAAAAGGGCCCCGTGTTCATCGAGGGCAACAGCTTCCCCAGCCACGCAGTGCCCCAGTTTGCCGCCCATTATCCCGACGGCATCGGCATCATGCGGGAGTTCCGGGAGTTTATCGACATCTGATCCTCAGCGGATCCTGTTTTCCGCTTGGAGATAATTTTCCAAAGAAACGGCCATTGGCCAAAGGGGGATACGACCCATGAAAAAGTGGCTTAGCCTGATTCTGAGCATCTGTCTGATGCTGGCTCCTTTCGCCTCCGTGGAGGCACGGGGCGAAACCTTTACCCTGATGATCTATCTGTGCGGTACTGACCTGGAATCCCAGGCCGGTATGGCCACTTCCGACCTGACGGAGATGGTCAAGAGCGGCGTGATCAAGAACGGCGATGTGACCATCTATATCCAGACCGGCGGTACCTCCCGCTGGCAGACCAGCGGTATTGCCAACCGCAAGGCCGAGCGCTGGACCCTCAGCCAAAGCGGCCTCAAACAGGTGGAATCCCTGGGCAATGTCAACATGGGTGACGATGAGAGCCTGCAGGATTTCATCGAGTACGGCTTTGACAACTTCCCTGCCGACCGTTATGGCCTCATTATGTGGGATCACGGCTCCGGCGCCACCGGCGGTCTGTGCCATGACGAGATTACCAAGGACAGCCTGTATTACCCGGAAATCTACGGTGCGCTGAAAAACGCCACCAAAGGGATGCGGGGCAAGCCCTTTGCCTTTATTGGCTTCGATGCCTGTCTAATGGGTTCCTACGAAATGGCGCTGCATCTGACCCCCTTTGCTGACTACATGATTGCCAGCGAGGAGTTGGAACCCGGTACTGGCTGGGCTTACAACGGCTGGCTGCCCAAGCTGGTGGATAACCCCGG
Source organism: Clostridia bacterium (assembly GCA_017501255.1). Lineage (GTDB taxonomy): Bacteria > Bacillota > Clostridia > Christensenellales > Aristaeellaceae > Limiplasma. The sequence goes on from JAFVXE010000061.1 coordinate 235,974, forward strand.
TATCTCTATCGAAACGCTGGGCAAGTACATCGTAGACAGCTTTATTTCCTCTGTATCCAGAAACCGCAGTGAATATGCCACCCTTTCTGTGATCGACCTTGGTGAAATGGATTCTCTGGTAGCAGCCGTGGAAGACATGGCTGTTACTCTGAACAGCCAGCTGGACAAGGATTTCAGCACCATGTCCCGTCTGCGCCAGAATATGCGCTCCTTTGGCCAGATTTCCAACGCTGCCTCCGACATGGTGGACTTGACCACCTATGCGGAAGTGTTCTCCCGCTATGATTCCGATGCAGCGGCTGACATCAAGGCAGCCCTCAAGGATGTGGTGGTCTACTCCAAGTACACCAGCAACCTGAGCGGCGTTACCGGTCTGAGCATTCTGGTTCCCTTCTCCACCCGGTATCAGTCCTCCACCTATATGAAGCACTACGATACCCAGAACCTGACCCCCAAGCACACTGCTTTTGTGGAGAACTTCCTCAGTCAGGTGGGTTCCGGTTCTTCCGGCGGCGGCTATGGTCTGGCGGATCTGTTCGGCTTCGGTATGCCCAGCATTTCCTCCCAGAGCGTACAATCCGCTGAAATTGACTGGTTCTCCCAGTACGCAACCGATCAGGACAGCTACAGCCAGAGCGCCAACGACCTGTGGGGCAGCCTGTACGGCAGTGGCTATGAAAGCAGCAACGCTTCCGACTTCTCGCTGGATTCCTTCCTGGGGATGCTGTTTGGCGACACCTCCAGCGGCTACGGCTATGATTCCTCTTACGACTCTTCCTCTTCCAGCCTGTGGGGCGATATGAGCGGCTATTCCGACAGCAGCTTCGCCACAGATAGCGGCTATGGCAGCGATTTCTTCAGCAGCCTGTTTGGTATGCCTTCCGGTTCTACCAGTTTCATTGATAACTCCTCCAGCAGTTCCTCCGGTTCTTCTGCCGGCTCTGCGCTGGATTTCTGGGGCCTTTCCGGCACCACCACTGAAGTGGAAGAGGAAGAAGAGGAAACCATCACCGGCACCACCGGTACCTCCGCCAGCGATTTCTGGGGCATCCTCTCCGGTTCTTCTGATAACACCCAAAACACTCAGAATACCCAAAGCAATCAGGTGACCATTCAGACCAACGAAGGCGAAGTCACCCTGGACAACCCTTTTGCCGGTACTGACAGCGAATACGCCTACACCCTTGAGCTGACCCCCGAACAGTTGGAAGTACTGGGTAAGGTGGAAGCCAACCTGATGATGGACATCAGCGATCCCGACTTCGAGTGCTATGTGGAGTTGGGCTATGTGCAGGATGTAATCGTGGACTGGAACCGTGGTAAGATCTACGGCCTGTTCGACGACACCTGGGCTACGCTGAACGGTCAGATGGTCTGTATGTACGATCAAGTGGCCAATGACCGCTATGTGCGTTCCCTGATTCCCGTCACCCTCAACGATGAACCCACCTATCTGCTGGTAACCTTCGATGCGGAGAATCCCGACGGTCTGGTGGTTGGCGCCACTGAAGGCTGGACCGAAGACGGCCTGCCTGCCCGCACCGTTACCGAACTCAAGCGGGGCGATGTGGTCATTCCCCAGTACGAGCTGATTTACTGGGATGCTGACGGCAACCAGCAGGTGGAACCCTTCGAAGGCGATCCCATCATCGTGGGCAAGGATTGCACCATCCCCTTCGGTTACGAGCAGGTGGAAGGCGATGTGGATTACGCTTATGGCTTCTGCCTGACCGATATTTACGGCGACGAAGTATTCACCGAGTTTACGACCCTTTCTTACTGAAGATGAATCAACCAAACCACAGGGAGGCGAAAGCAATGACACTCTGGGATTCTGTTGTGGATGAAATTTTCTTTGGCGGACGGGAAAAGAAGGCTGCTGAAATGGCCACAGTCGCTGGCGAAGAAGCAGCCCCTGCCGTGGAGGTTATTCCCGATGTGGAAGATGCGCCGGTTATGGTGGAGGATACGCTCGCTGAAACCGTTGCCGCTCCTGTGGAAGAAACCGAAGCCGTTGCTGCCTCCAAGCCCATGAGCCTTTGGGATTCTGTTGTGGATGAAATCTTCTTCGGCGGACGGGAGAAGAAGGCTGCTGAAGCGGCTGCTTCCGCTGGCGAAGAAGCCGCCCCTGCCGTGGAGGCTGTTCCCGATGTGGAGGATGCGTCAGCTTTGGTGGAGGATACGCCCGCTGAACCCGTCGCCGCTCCTGTGGAAGAAGCCGAAGTCGTTGCTGCCCCCAAGCCCATGAGCCTTTGGGATTCTGTTGTGGATGAAATCTTCTTCGGCGGGCGGGAGAAGAAGGCTGCTGAAGCGGCTGTTTCCGCTGGCGAAGAAGCCGCCCCTGCTGTGGAGGCTGCCCCCGTTGCGACAGAGGAGGTGCCCACGGAAGCCGATGCTTCGGAGGATACGCAGGAAAGCAAAGAAAAGGAAGGAAGCGCCGAGACGGTTGATGAATCAGAGCCCGTCCCCTTCGATTTCAGCGCCGCAGAAGAAAAACTGATGGCCATGCAGCACCAGCTCAAGGAAATGAAGATTCCGCTGGTGATCGTGCTGGAAGGCTGGCAGGCTGCTGGCAAGGGCACCATTGCAGGCGAGCTGCTGGAAGGCCTTGACCCCCGTGGCTATAAGGTATGTGTGCCGGAGCGCTTCTCCGCCGATGAGGAGCAGTATCCGTCCATGCACCGCTACTGGGTGCAGATGCCCCGTCATGGCATGATCACCCTGTTTGTGGGCAGCTGGTATCACGACCTGTGCGCTGCCATGGTCAAGGATAAGCATCCAAAGCGCAACGCCCGCCGCCTTGAGCAGATCTCCCTGATGGAGCAGATGCTGGTTCAGGATGGCGCAGTGATCGAAAAATTCTTCCTGGATATTCCCCAGAAGGTGCAGAAGAAGCGCCTGAAGGAACTGGACAGCAAGAAAATCACCCGCGGCACCCTTACCAAGGCAGACTGGGAACAGAACCGCCATTACGACCGCTGGCAGCAGGTATACCAGCAGGTGATGGACGAAACCAGCCAGCCTGGCGCTCAGTGGCATCTGCTGGATGGAGAGAACAAAAAGGCTGCCAAGCAGGCTTTGTACGAGATCGTTATGGCTTCCATGGAAAAGGCCATCGCTCTCCGTCAAGCTGGGGATCGCAGCTGGGATATGGATCAGCTGACCGATCACGATCTCGTCCCCACAGAGCCCATTCCCCAGCTGGAGCTGTTTGAGACAGATATCGCACTGGACTGCGAATACAAAGCCGCCGTCAACGAAGCCCAGAAAAAGCTACACAAGTTGCAGTACGAACTGTATCGCAAGGGCATTCCCATGGTGATCGCCTTTGAGGGCTGGGACGCAGCCGGCAAGGGCGGCAGCATCCGCCGTCTGACCAGCGCTTTGGATCCCCGAGGCTTTACCGTAGTGCCCGTTGCTTCCCCCACTGCAGAGGAGAAGGAACATCACCATATGTGGCGTTTCTGGAGGGAACTGCCCAAGAATGGGGATATCCGCATCTTCGACCGTACCTGGTACGGCCGTGCCATGGTGGAACGGCTGGAAGGTTTCTGCACTGAAGCGCAGTGGAAGCGCTGCTATGAAGAGTTTAACCTGTTTGAAAGGGATCTTCACGAGGCAGGAACCATCCTGTGCAAGTTCTGGCTGCACATCAGTCCCGATGAACAGCTCAAGCGCTTCACCAAGCGCATGAACACTCCGGAAAAGCAGTGGAAGCTCTCCGATGAGGACTGGCGCAACCGTGAAAAGTGGGACCTGTACGAGGAAGCCATCAACGATATGCTCCAAAAGACCAACACCGCCTATGCCCCGTGGACGGTGGTGGAGGCCGATAACAAGCATTATGCCCGCATCAAGGTACTCAATACGGTCATCGCCGCCATTGAAAAGCGGCTTGACGAAGAATAAGTCAAAGCAAACAGGTGGTTCTACCTTTGGGGAACCAACTGTTTGCCTTTCAGGAGTGGAAACAAATGGAAGTTTTCTCCCGCTGTGGTATGCGCTGCGACCTGTGCCTGATCTACCGCCCCAATGTGGAAACCAATGATCGGCGGGCAGAGATCTGCCGGGTATGGACAAAGATTTTCCCGGGGTTTTCGCAGGATCCATCCACTGTCATCTGTGATGGCTGCCAATGCGACGAATCCAACGCTGTTCTCTTTGACAGGAACTGCAAAGCACGGAGCTGCGTCATTAGCAAAAACATCCCCCATTGCGGACAATGCGATGAATACCCCTGTTCCCTCTTTCCTGCGGAACCTACGCAGGAGGAACTCCATCAGAAAATTGATGTGGAACATCAATGGACATGGGACGAGGAAGCGCTGATGGCCGCCTATCGATGCAAATGCCATATGGATGAATACCGTAAGCAGAATGGCTTATGAAGCCTGTATGTACCAAAACGCAGGGTCTGGGATGAAAAACCCCGACCCTGCGTTTTCGTATCCATATTCATAAAGTAGCTTACTTTTCTTCTCCGAATGTGCGACTCACGCCCCGGTTGCCTGCCCGCAAATCTTCCCACATTGCCTGATGCTGGCGGCAGAACAGCGCCGGTTCCTCCTCCAGGGAAAACCAGCAGAGCGCAGCGGTCTCCGGATCATCACTGCCCAAGGTGCCGCCGGTGTGTTTCAGCTCATAGGCAATGCAGATACTGTGCGCCTGATCGCCGTTGGGGTAGCTCATCTGGCAGTCGGTATAGATGCCGATCAAGCTGCCGACAGCCACCTCCAGCCCGGTTTCTTCCCGGGCTTCCCGGATGGCTGCCGCTTCCGGAGATTCACCCAACTCGATAGCGCCGCCCGGGAATCCCCACAAGCCGCTGTCGCCACGCTTTTGCAACAGCACCTGCCCATGGTCATTCATCAGGCATCCGCCTGCAAACATCAGCATGATCTTTTCGTGGCCCACCTTTTCCCTGAGCCAGCGAATATAGTTCTTCTGCGCCATGGTTATTCCTCCCTGAAAAACGTCAGATACCCGCCCAGTTGTTTGAGCGCTTTCCGGCGTGCTTCCGCATCCGGCAGGTAGCGGTCAACATGGGCGTGGAATGCAGGCGAATGGTTCATATGTACCATATGGGACAGTTCGTGAACGATCACATAGTCAATGAGCGCAGGCGGGCACAGCATCAGCGCCACATTGAGCCTGAGGGAACCGTCGCTTTTCATGCTTCCCCAGCGGGTTTTGGGGTTGGCAATGGTCAGTGATGCAGGGGTGCAGCCCATCACCTTTGACCACTGGGCAATCCGGGGCGGCAGATATTCCTTCGCCTGAAGACCAAGCCATTTCAGCGTGTGTTGATCCGGCTTGCCCCTCTGCGGAACGGTGAGCACATTGCCCGTCAGTACAGGGTTTCGCACATCGCCGGTGCACACCCGGATCTCACCGCCCAGATAGGGCATGGTCTCCCCCACTGCGAATTTGGGCGCAAGCTCCTTTTTCAGCAGCTGTTTGCTCTGTGCCTGCTGAATCCACGCCTGTTTGGCTGCCACAAAGCGCCGGATATCCGCTTCCGGGACAAACAGCGGAGCGTGAATGGACACTTTACCGTTCTTATCCACCTTGATAGAAATGCTGCGCCGGTTGGAGCGCAGCAATGGATAACCCATAATCATGCTGTTGTGATCAATCATAGTTCAAACCCGGATAAAAACAAGCGGTTCTCACAAAGGTTGCACCGCAGCTGCGGGCCAAAGCACGCTGCACCTCGTTGCGGCGGAGCACATCCGCTTCCACATGGGTAATGCCACGGTCGCTGAGCAGCTTCATGCCGGTGGCGATCAGGCATTTGGCCAGACCCATCCGGCGATAGTTGGGGGTCACATACATCCCGATCAGCTTGGCAGCCTGTCCTTCCCCGGTAAAGGCGATTTCGCCCACCAGTTCGCCGCCCCGCAGAAGACACAGCGCAAAGAAATGCGGCAGATTCATGTAGCGCTGCAACAGCTGGGGTTGCAGCACATTGAGGCGGTAGGCATTCATCCGCTGCATAAAGCCCATCACTTCGCCCTGATTGGTCATGGGAACATATTGCAGCTCGTAACCCATGGGGGCGGCAGGACGGGCATTGGGCACGCCCAGTTGCACCACATCCAGCGCATCATTGGCATCGAAGCCGCTTTCCAGATAGAAGCCCATCATGGCGGTATCCTGTGGGTTTACCTGCGCAAAGACCCGGGCAGGCATATTGGAGGTCTGTTCATGCAGCTGACGGACCCGGGCCAGCAAAGCGCCCAGCAGCATATCCCGTCCCGGTCCCTGGGAGCGGATGCTGATATACAGGTTCACCGGTCTCTCCGGGAACAGGTAGGGATGATACGTAGGAATAATAAAGCCTTCCGCCACGGTCTGATTAGTGCTGTCGGCAATGTAAAAAACGTTTTCCGGCAGCATACCGTTTACCGCTTGCGGCGGATGAAAAATCTGCATCAGGGCAGCACTCCTTTCAGGCAGATGAATACACAGTATTTATTGTAGCGCAATTCGTCAAGATATGCAAGCAAATGACCCCGATTGGCTGTTACATCTTCCTGAAACTGGAAAGAAAAGCAGCTGATAACTTGCATCAGCTGCTTTCATCATCCTGTTATTCAGCTTTGGTTTCATCCTTCTGAATAAGGCTCAGACCCCAGGCTGCGGCTGCACCAATGGCGAAGGCAACCACATACAGCAGGATGTCCGTCAAACCAGTGGCAAAGGTATAGCCCGGTTCGATCAATACCTTCACCGGCGGCAAAATGACGATGGTGGAAGCAATCACGATGCCGATCACAGCGTGCATAAAGATGCTGTACTGCTTCTTGAGGCAGTAATCGATGCCCTTGGACAGTGCCAGCACCGTAGCCAGCAGGGAAAGACCCATGGGAATGATCACGCTGAAATCCAGATTGCCGATGGCAGCATACATGGGCGCCTGCAAGCCAAAGAAGAAAATGATGTTGGAAGGACTCATACCGGGCACCACGATGCCCAGACCCCACAGCACACCGCAGATGATCCACCACAGAAGGGAGGGTTGCACATTGGTGTTGCCCTTCATGGACATGGGAATCATCCAGGCCAGCATGGCAACCATGGCAATTACCAGCGCTGCATAGCTGCCCTTCTTCACGCCCTGCTGACGGGCCTCTTTGAACAGGCCGGGCATAGAGCCGACAATCAGGCCGATGAACAGGAACAAAGCAGCAGCCTCATTGGCTTCCAAGAATCGATCAATGACCTTGGCACCCAGCAAAACGCCGATGACAAAACCGATGCCGATGAAGACAAAGAACTTCCACTGTTTTTTGATTTCCTGAAAGGGATGGCACAAAAGCGCCATAACCCGCTTGTAGATACCAAGAATCACACACAGCGCACCACCGCTGATACCCGGCAGCAATGCGCCGATGGAGATCAATGCGCCTTTGAGAATGCCCAGAAGGCGATCGGTCCAGGTTTCGGTGGCAACAGCTTCATTTACTTGCTGAACCTGCTTGTTTTCTTCCTGCATGGTGCACACCTCGCTTGTATTGACTACGGAACTGTGATCGGAACTTATTATGCCCAAAGATCAAGCGTTGCTCTGCTTGATCATGGCTCATCCCCGAAGGAGCACCACCCGTTCATCCTGCCAAAGCTGGTCTCCGCTGCCCAGCCGCAGCACCCGGCGATAGCCGGCCCGGCAGAGCATCTTCATGGCAGTATCAAAACCAAAACTCAAATATTCGGCATTGTGGCAGTCCGATGTGATGGTTACCTGGCCGCCCATCTCCCGCCAGGCACCTAAAAGCTCCAGCGTGGGATAGGGCGTTTCCATGTAACCCCGGGCCATGGCCCCGGTGTTGATTTCCAGAATGCCTATGCCTCGCACGCTTTCCAGCGCATCCAGCGCAATGCGGCGGTAGGCAGGATCCTTCTCATCGAACAGATTGGCTTTGACCGCATTCTTGCGGATCAGGTCAAAATGCCCGATGATATCCGGCTTGGCTTGCCGGATGCCTGCGCTGAACACATCATAGTAATGCTTTGCCAGAGCAAGGCCATCGCCATCCATACGCTCGTCCACATAGCTGCGCAGCATGGCCGAGCCGCCGTCAATCGCCACCCATTCCCCGTTCAGTTGGGCGGGGGTGCCATCCGGGTTATGCACATAGTGGCTGGACGAAATCACATAGTCCAGTTGTTGGCGATGGCGAATCTTCACTTCCGCAGAGGCGATGATGTCCTCCTCCACACCTACCCAGATACGCAAATCGTCCGTTTGCTGCTGCAAGGTACGCATTTCCTCCAGATAAGCCGCTTCCCGTGCCTCATCCATGGAGTAGGCAAACTCGAACCCCTGCTCCCCATGATCGGTAAAACCAAGGCTGGTAAAACCCAGCACCCTGGCCTTTTCGATCATCTCTGCGGCGGTGTTTTTGCCATCGCAGTGTATGGTATGGGAATGTGCGTTGGAGAGAAATCTCATTGCATACGCTCCTGCTTCACTTTCTTATCGATTACATGACGGCGGGCCAGCTCCCGGGTCACATCCTCCAGCGAGATGCCCATATGAATCATCAGCACCATAGCGTGATACACCAGATCGCCCAGCTCGTAGATGGTTTCTTCCTTGTCTTCCTTGGCACCGGCGATGAGCACCTCAGTGCACTCCTCGCCCACTTTCTTGAGGATCTTGTCCCGCCCTTTCTCAAACAGGTAGGTGGTGTAGCTGCCTTCCACAGGGCTGGTCTTGCGGCCTTCGATTACCTTCATCAGGTCGGCAAGGGAAAAAGGACGGCAGTTTTCATCCTCGTAGCCCTCGTTGAAAAAGCAGCTTTCCGCACCGGTATGGCAGGCGGGGCCGGACTTCTTCACCTGCACCACCAGCGCATCGTTATCGCAGTCGGAGGTGATGGAGATGATTTCCTGCACGTTGCCGCTGGTCTCGCCCTTGCGCCACAGGCACTTGCGGCTGCGGCTGAAGAAGCAGGTGCGCTTTTCCTCCAGGCTGATTCGCAGGCTTTCTTCGTTCATATAGGCCAGCGTCAGCACCTCATGGGTGGTGTAATCCTGCACGATGGCAGGGATCAGGCCGTTTTCATCAAATTTCAACGTGGCAATCCACTGATTCTGCTGTTCCGTCATGATGAGTTTCCTCCTTATATAATGAGGGGTCAGACCCGCATAGGAATCCCCTGTTCCTTCAAATAAGCCTTCAAGGCGTTGATCTCCACTTCCTGCGAATGGAAGATGGAAGCCGCAAGGCCTGCATCCACGCAGGGCAGCTGGAACAGGGTGACAAAGTCCTCCATGCAGCCTGCGCCACCGGAAGCGATGATGGGCAGACGCACCACTTCGCCGATGGCTTGAAGCATTTCCAGATCGAAACCCTTGCGGACACCATCGGTATCGATGGAGTTGAGCACGATCTCACCCGCGCCGTGATCCTCGCCATACTTGGCCCATTCAATGGCATCCCGACCGGTATCCTCCCGACCGCCGCGGGCGAACACATGGAAGGTGCCGTCCACGCGTTTCACATCCATGCTCAGCACCACGCACTGGTCGCCATAGCGCTTAGCGGCATTTTCGATCAGGCTGGGATCCCGCAGAGCGCCGCTGTTGACGCTGACCTTATCTGCGCCGCATTTCAGCACCCGGTCAAAATCGTCCACCGTATTGATGCTGCCGCCTACGGTCAGGGGAATGAACACCTCAGCTGCTACGGCGCGCAGGGCATCCGCAAACAGGGGACGGCCCTCCGCAGAGGCGGTGATATCATAAAAAACCAATTCATCTGCGCCCGCCTGATTGTAGAACCGGGCCAGCGTGACCGGGTCGCTTACATCCCTCAGGCCTTCAAAATTCACACCCTTGACCACACGCCCATTGCGCACGTCCAGACAGGGAATAATTCGCTTGGTCAGCATACTTCCACCTCACCTCTGGCAACGCTCAGCGCCCGGGACAGATCCAGTCTGCCGGCATAAAGGGCCTTGCCCAGAATAGCGCCGTATGCGCCCATTTTGCGAAGAGCGGCAATTTCCGCTTCCGTGGTCACACCGCCGGAAGCGATCACATTGAGGCTCTTAATCTGGCACAGTTCCTCATACACCGCCAGATTGGTGCCCGCCAGTTCGCCATCCTTGCTGATATCGGTATAGATGACGGTGGCAACGCCCAACTCCCGCAGTTCCTTGCAGAAGTCCACGCCCTTTACGCTGCTGGTTTCCAGCCAGCCATGGGTGGCCACATAGCCATCCTTGGTATCCACGCCCACAGCAATTTTTTCACCATACATCTCTACAAGTTCTTTCAAAAGGGGACGATCCTTGATCGCCATGGTGCCCACGATGATACGGTCAACGCCCAGCGCCAGCGTATCCTCTACATTCTGGCGGGTGCGCATACCGCCGCCTACCTCCACATGGAGGCCGGTTTTGCACAATTCAGCAATCACGCCCCGATTCATGGGGCTGCCGTCTTTGGCGCCGTCCAGGTCCACCACGTGCAGCTGGGTAGCCCCGGCAGCCAGAAAACCTTCAGCCACCTTGCAGGGATCATCGCCGTATACGGTCATGCGGTCATAGTCGCCCTGACGCAGACGAACCACCTGTCCGCCCCGCAGGTCAATGGCAGGTAAAATCAGCATACGGTTTCCTCCTTTGCAAAGGATGCAAGCATTTGAAGTCCGATCTCGCCGCTTTTCTCCGGGTGGAACTGGGTGCCGCACACATTGCCGCAGCGCACTGCGCCAGGTACGGTCACGCCGCCGTATTCGGAAGTGGCGACCCATGCAGCCTCGCAATCGGTGGCGTAGAAGGAATGCACATAGTATACATGCGAGCCTTCCTTGATGCCCGTCAGCAGCGCATCCTGCGGCTGGTGGAAGGTGAGGCTGTTCCAGCCCATGTGGGGCACCTTCATGCCCTCGGGCAGAACGGGAGAGAGCGGCATCACCTTGCCGGGAATCAGGCCCAGACCCTGATGGCAGCCATATTCGTGGCTTTCATCGAACAAAAGCTGCATACCAAGGCAAATGCCCATCAGGGGTTTCCCGGCGGCAGCCAGCTCTTTTAGCAGGATATCCAGCCCCAGCTCCCGTAGCTTGGCGGTAGCATCGCCGAATGCACCCACGCCGGGCAGAATGATCTTATCCGCAGCACGGAGCACAGCTTCCTCCCGGGTGACTACGCTCTCCACGCCGATGTGCTTAAGGGAACAGTTCAGGGAATACAGATTGCCTACGCCGTAATCAACCACTGCAATCATGCGTTGTTTCCTCCCAGCGTGCCTTTGGTGGAGGGAATCTCCGAGGCAAAATCAGGATCGATGGACACAGCCTGCCGCATGGCCCGACCGAAGCCCTTGAAAATGGCCTCGATGATGTGGTGGGTGTTCTCCCCCGCCAGCACCTTGATGTGCAGCGTTACCTGCGCTGCCCGGACAAAGGCAAGGAAGAATTCCTTCACCAATTCGGTATCAAAGGTGCCAACTTTTTCGGTGGGCATGGCTGCATCAAAACCAAGGCAGCCCCGTCCACTGAGATCCACGGCAATCAGGGCAAGGGATTCGTCCATGGGCAAAAGCCACTGACCATAGCGGCACACGCCCCGCTTGTCCCCCAGCGCCTTGTGGAAGGCCTCGCCCAGCGCAATGCCGATATCCTCCACGGTATGGTGGTCATCCACATAGGTGTCGCCCTTGCAGGTGACGGACAGATCCAGTCGTCCATGGCGGCTGAACAGCGCCAGCATATGGTCAAGGAAACCGCAGCCGGTGTTCACTTCATAGTTGCCCACGCCGTCCACATTCAGGCGCAGGGCGATATCCGTCTCCGAAGTTTTACGGTTGATGGCTGCCTCTCTCATGGGTTTGCCTCCTTCAAAATCTCTCGGGTATGGCTCAGGAGCGCATTCATTTCTTCCTCTGTGCCGATGGTGATGCGCACATAGGGGCTCAGCCGCTGGGTGCCGAAATAGCGCACCAGCACGCCCCGGTCTTTCAGTTTTTCGTAGTATTCCTTGCCGCTGATCACATTGGGAGCGGCAAAGAGGAAATTGGTGGCGCTTTCCGTCAGGGTAAAGCCCAGCTCTTTCAAGGCTTCTGCCGTATGCTGGCGGGTTTTCATGATCCTCTGGCAGCAATCCTCAAAATAGGCGGTGTCCTTCATGGCTTCCACGCCCGCCAGCATACTGAGCCGATTGATGTTGTAGGGATGGAAACTGTTGCGCACCCGTTCCAGATCGTCAATGATCGCAGGCTGGGCCATGGCATAGCCGATGCGGGCGCCTGCCAGCGACCGGGACTTGCTGAAGGTACGAACCACCAGCAGGTTGGGATAGCGGTCAATCAGCGTCACTGCCGACTGGCCGCCGAAATCCACATAGGCCTCATCCACCAGCACCACATGATCAGGGTTGGAAGCCACAATCTTCTCCACCTCAGAAAGGGGCAGGGCAATGGCCGTAGGCGCATTGGGATTGGCAAAGACCACCATGGATCCCACGCCGCAGAACTTCTCCACCGGAAGGGAAAAATCCTCCCGCAGAGGGATCACGTTGGGCTGGGTTTGGAACAACTGGGCAAACACCTTGTAAAAACCGTAGCTGATATCCGGAATGGTCACCGGGTGTTCTGCATCCGCATAGGCCAGGAAGGAAAAGCCCAGCGTTTCATCGGAGCCATTGGTGACGAACACATTCTCGGATTTCAGGCCATAGTGCTCGGCAATAGCGGCCTTCAGCGGGGCAATGGTGGGGTCGGAGTACAATTTCAGCTGGCTCACCGCCTCCCGGGTGATGGCGTCCATCACCCCAGGGGCAGGCGGGTAGGGATTTTCGTTGGTGTTGAGCTTGATATAGCTTTTATCCTGCGGCTGCTCGCCCGGTACATAGGGGTCAAGGGAGCTGAGGGCAGGTCTGAGAAACTGGCTCATGATCTTACTCCTTCACACGGACACGGACGGCATTGGCGTGTGCGCCCAGCCCTTCGCGCTCGGCAAAACGCATCACATCTTCGGCCACATCCTGCAGGGCTTCACGGGTGTAGTAGATGTAGCTGGAACGGCGGCAGAAATCATCCACGCCAAGGGGCGAGGAATACCGGGCAGTGCCGCTGGTGGGCAAAGTGTGGTTGGGGCCTGCCAGATAGTCGCCCAGCGGTTCGGGGCAGTTGCGGCCCAGGAAGATGCTGCCGGCGTTGTTGAGCAGGGGCAGCAGACCGAAGGGATCGTCCACACACACTTCCAGATGTTCGGGAGCGATTTCATCGGCCACTTTGGCAGCGGTTTCCAGGCTGTCCACGATGATGATGCGGCCATTCTCTTCAATGGAGGTACGGGCGATCTCTTCCCGGGGCAGCAGGCTCAGCTGACGCTCCACCTCCGCCTGCACGGCAAAGGCCAGCTTTTCGCTGGTGGTGGCCAGCCATGCGGAAGCCAGCTTGTCGTGTTCCGCCTGAGAGAGCAGGTCGGCAGCCACGTGGGTGGGGTTGCTCTTTTCATCGGCAATCACCATGATCTCGCTGGGGCCGGCTACCATATCCACATCGATGAGGCCCTGTGCGTAGCACAGCTGTTTGGCAGTGGCCACGAAGATGTTGCCGGGGCCCACGATTTTATCCACCTTGGGCACGGACTCGGTGCCGTAAGCCAGCGCAGCCACAGCCTGTGCGCCGCCCAGCTTGACGATGGTACGCACACCGGCGATCTTGGCAGCTGCCAGAATCACAGCGGGTACATTGCCTTCCTTATCAGGAGGTGTGGTCATGACGATATTCTGAACGCCAGCAATCTTAGCGGGGATGGCGTCCATCAGCACGGAGCTGGGATAGCGGGCCGTACCGCCGGGCACATACAGGCCCACGCTCCTGAGGGGCAGCACCCGCTGGCCCACCACCACGCCAGCCTTGGGGGTATCCACAAAGCCGGTGCGCTTCTGCTGCTTATGGAAGCGCTCGATGTTGGCAGCTGCCAGTTCCATGGTGGCGATCAATTCCGGCTCCACGGCCTGATAGGCGGCTTCCACTTCCGCATCGGTTACCAGCAAAGTCTCGGGGCGCACACCGTCGAACTTTTCACAATAGTCCAAAACTGCTTTGTCGCCGCCCTTGCGGATATTCTCCAGAATGTCGCTGACGATGGCGGTAACATCCTTCTTGGTTTCCTCGGCCCGGTTCAGCAGCTCATCCGCCCGCTGACCGTTGTATTTCATAATCTTCATCATTTCTTCTCACCTGCTTTTTCTTCAATCGCTGCTGCCAGCTTTGCCTGAATATCCCGAATCTGCGCTTCCTTGAACTTCATGGAAGCCTTGTTGGCGATAAACCGGGCGCTGATGGGCAAAATCTCCCGGCGCACATCCAGCCCGTTCTGCTTGAGGGTGGTGCCGGTTTCCACAATATCCACGATCACATCGCTGAGACCGAGGATGGGTGCCAATTCAATGGAGCCGTTCAGCTTGATAACCTCAATTTCCCGGCAAATGCCGTTATAGAACTTCTTGGCAATGTGGGGATACTTGGTTGCCACCCGCAGAGGCCGCTGCTGGTTTTCCTGAAAATCCACCGGGGCAGCCTCCGCCATACGGCACTTGCCAAAGCCCAGATCCAGCAGTTCATACACATCGTTGCCGCCTTCCAGCAGCACATCCTTGCCCACCACGCCGATATCCGCAGCGCCGTGTTCCACATAGATGGCTACATCGGAGGGCTTCACCAGCAGGTAGCTGACCTGACCATCCGGGTCCCGCAAAACCAGTTTGCGGTCGCTGTCCTCCATGGCACGGCAGTCGTAGCCGATCTCCTTGAACAGATTGTACACCTTATCGCCCAGTCTTCCCTTGGGCAGAGCCACATTCAGCATCTTACTCCACCTCCACAAAGCGTTCGCCGTTGAAGCGGTAATGTCGGTATGCTTCCACATCCACCTTTTCGCTGGAGGTGACATACACCCGCAGTTTGAAATCCCGCAGCCTCTTTGCATCTGCCAAAACCTTGGCAACATCATCCTGTGTAGAATAGGTAGCCAGAATATCCACCGGATCCTTGAGCGGCAGCATAAACTGGCCCAGGCTGTTCAGTTCATCCAGATACAGGGCGAAGCCGATACCATCCGCATCCTTGCCCATTTTGGTCATAAGCCGGTCATAGCGCCCGCCGCTGAGCACTGCCCTGGGTGCGCCCGACACATAGCCACGGAACACGATGCCGTTGTAGTATTCCATATCGCTGGTAATGGAAAAATCAAATCGGATATGATCCTGCATATCCAGCGCCTTCAGGTCGCCATACAGATCGGTCAGTTCCTCCACTGCCCGGCGGCTTTCCTCGTTGCAGGCCAGTTCTGCTGCTTTATTCAGCACCTCTTCCGGCGTTCCGGACAGGGTGAGCAGCGTTTCAAACCGCTTGGTATTTTCTTCGCTGACGCCCTTTTTCAGCAGCAGACTGCGAAGCTCATGCGCATTTTTCTGGCTGATCAGGCGGAACACTTCCCGGTGGGCTTCTTCTGCCAGTCCACTTTCTTCCATCAGACCGCCAACCAGGCCCATATGGCTGATATCCAGCACATACATACCATGGCAATAGCTCATGCTTTCCAACGCAAGCCAGATGACCTCGCCGGTGGCGTAGCGGTCCACGTTGCCCAAGTATTCCACGCCAATCTGTTCGATCTCCTTGAACTCATGGTCGGTGGCAGACTGGCGGTACACGCTTTCGATATAGTACAGCTTCTCAACGCCTTCTCGGCCCTGGCTGGCGTGCTTGACGATGGAAAGGGTCACGTCCGGCTTCAGTGCCATCAGTTTGCCGTTGCCATCGGTAAAGCTGAGTACCCGTTTGCTGGTGAGGAAGCTCTTGTTTTCCAGATAAAGGTCATATTCCTCGAACCGGCGCATGGGAAACCGCACGCAGCCATGGCCCTGATACAATTCCCGAAGGGCCAGCACCAGTTTTTCCTGTTCGCTGAGAAAGGTCATCATACTCATTATTCCATATCCTCCTTGCAGCCTGCCCCGTTGCAGGCATGGGGTGATCTTAGCACACTTTATCGCTTTAGTCAAGTAAATCGCTAAAATCTTTTGCATCTGTATTGATTTTTTGCCACGTTATACTATAATACAGTTTGGATTTGCAATCAACCAAAGTACAGCGGAAAGGCAGGATCATTTCGAAATGAAAAAGCTTATTAACGAATTCAAAACTTTCTGTTCCAAGGGCAACATCCTTGAGCTGGCAACCGGTATGATGATCGGTAGCGCCTTTACCACCATCGTCAACTCCCTGGTCAACGATGTACTGATGCCTGTCATCGGTATTCTGACCGGTGGTCTGGATATGAGCGGTCTGTTCATCCCGCTGGATTTCCAGTTTGACCAGTACAAGACCATCGACGCTGCCAAGGCTGCCGGCGTTGGTACCCTGAACTACGGCGCTTTCCTGCAGGCAATCTTCAACTTCCTCATCATCGCCTTCTGCATCTTCATGCTGGTGAAAGCCATGAGCAAGCTGCTGCCCAAGAAGGAAGATGAACCCGCCAAGGAAGAGCGCAAGTGCCCCTTCTGCAAGATGGGCATCCACGACGAAGCCACCAAGTGCCCCCACTGCGCCAGCGAGCTGCCTGTGGAAGAAGCCGCCGAGGCTTAATTCATCAATCATTCTTTCAGCCGCCCATCTGGGCGGTTTCAGACTGTCGAAAAGCCCATGCTTTCGGATGAAAGTCGCACATCTTGCGCCTTCAGCGCTCGCTGTGCTTGCAGGAAAGCGCTGCGGCGCATGGTTTGTGGGCTCTGCCCACACCCGGCAGGGGAGACGGAGGGAAGCGCGTGCCCAGTGGGCACAACGGCGAAGCCGTTAGCGACCCGCAGTCGTCAACCGAAGCGAGGGCTGGGCACGGTTAGTGCCCAGAACGATGACTG
>JAFVXE010000009.1 GCA_017501255.1 Clostridia bacterium
GAAACCCACCCAACCAGCACAAAACGCCTTGTTCGGGAGGCAAGAGAAACGGAGCACAGCCAAGGTGCTCCCCGCACCGCGACGGTAGCGGACGACGTCAAATCCCTCGCCCTTTTGGTAGGCGGGGTAAAGGGCACACGTGTTACAGCCAACAAACAAAGAAACAGCCAATAGACTGCGGTAGGCCGTGGATTGTGCCCGCCCGCCGGACAAAAGGGCAATCCAAGGGATTTGACCAAAGGGAGCGTGTCGCCGTTTTCTGCTTACTCTTTTTCAAAAGAGTAAGTGCGGGTGTGGGGGCGCACAGCCCCCACCCTGCCCCTCGCAGCGGCCCTGCGAGATAACTCGCCCAGCAGTTGCTGGTCATAATAGCGACAGATGCCCCCTACCATCAGTCAGGCTAACGCCTGACAGCTTCCTCCCCCGTTGGGGGAAGAAGCCTTTTTTGGGGGGCACTGGCAACGGCAGTGCAAGGCAGGATCCTTTGCAATCCATTTGCAAAAAACACCCCCTCTGTCAGGCAAAACCCCTTGACAAACGCCCCGCCATCCTGTATGATAATCAGGCTGTCAGGCAAAACCACCTGACGACCTCATCCGAAAGGAGCTTCTCCCATGCCGATGCCCCACGCCCCGAAGCCGGAAATCAGGCTGGATACCAGCGTGGAAATGGGCACCCTGTGCGCCTTCTACGGCGGACTGCTCACGGAGAAGCAGCGGCAGGCGCTCACCCTGTATTATGAGGAGGACTACTCCCTGGGCGAGATTGCCGATCAGCTGGGCTGCACCCGCCAGAGCGTGCACGAGCTGATCGCCCGCAGCGGCGAAAAGCTCCGGGCATACGAAGCCGCCGTGGGCGCTGCGGAACGGATGCGGAACGTGGAAAAGCGGCTGGAAGCAGCCCAGGAATTGCTTCAAGGGCTTATGAATCAAGAGCTTTCCACAGATACACGGGAAACCGTGGCCAAGGCCCTGGGCCTGATTGAACAAACCATTGAACAGGAGGAGAGAGACCATGGCATTTGAAGGGCTCAGCCAAAAACTGTCCGGGGCGCTCTCCAAGCTGACAGGCCGGGGCAAGCTGAATGAAGCCACCGTCAAGGAGGCCATGAAGGAAGTGCGTATGGCGCTTCTGGAAGCCGACGTAAACTACAAGGTGGTCAAGGACTTCTGCAAGAAAGTTACCGAGCGCTGCGTGGGCCAGCAGGTGCTGGAAAGCCTCACCCCCGGTCAGCAGGTCATCAAAATCGTCAACGAGGAAATGACCGCCCTGATGGGCACCGAGCACAGCCGCCTCACCTGGTCAAGCTCCGTTCCCACCATCTATATGCTGTGCGGTTTGCAGGGCGCCGGTAAAACCACCATGTGCGGTAAGCTGGCCAACCACCTGCGCAAGCAGGGCAAAAAGCCCATGCTGGCCGCCTGCGATATTTACCGCCCCGCCGCCATCCAGCAGCTGGAAGTGGTGGGTAAGCAGATCGATATTCCCGTGTACCAGAACGGTACCCAGGATCCGGTCAAAACCGCCAAAGAGGCCATTGAGCAGGCCCGCTACTACGGCCGGGACGTGCTCATTATCGATACCGCCGGTCGCCTCCACATCGACGAGGCCCTGATGGAAGAACTCCGCCGCATCAAAGCGGAGATCAAGCCCCAGGAAATCCTCTTCACCGTGGACGCCATGACCGGTCAGGATGCCGTCAATGTGGCCAAGTCCTTCGATGAAAATCTGGGCATCGACGGCGTGATCCTCACCAAGCTGGACGGCGATACCCGCGGCGGCGCTGCCCTTTCCATCAAAGCGGTGGTGGGCAAGCCCATCAAGTTCTGCGGTATCGGCGAAAAAATGTCCGATCTGGAGCTGTTCCACCCGGACCGCATGGCCAGCCGTATCCTTGGCATGGGCGATGTGCTCACCCTCATCGAAAAAGCCGGCGAGGCCTTCGATGAGAAGGATGTGGAACGCCTTGCCAGCCGCAAGCCCACCGAGCTGACGCTGGAAGACTTCCTCCAGCAGATGCAGCAGATGAAGAAGATGGGCGGCCTTTCCAGCATGATCAATATGCTGCCCGGCGCCAGCCGTCTGGGCGATGTGGAGATCGATGACGACGCCATGAAGAAACCCGAGGCCATCATCCGCTCCATGACCCCCCGGGAACGCCGCAACCCCAACATCCTCAACGCCAGCCGCCGCAAGCGCATCGCTGCCGGCAGCGGCACCACCGTGCAGGATGTGAACGCCCTCATCCGCCAATTCGAGCAGTCCAAGCAGATGATGAAGCAGATGATGAGCCGCAAGGGCAAGTTCAAGCACATGAAAATGCCTTTCTAAGGGGCTGAGCCCCTTAACCCACTCACTGCGGCGCAAGCGCCGCAGGGCTTGGATGGTTGAATACCCCGCTGACTGAAGCAACCGCCGGTCGGCAACGGGCCTCCCGGCTGTCTCCGGGGAGCGGCAATGCACCACACCGCATGGCGGCAGTTCCCGCACACAGCCCCCTCATCCCGCTGTTAATCCATCCCCCATACGGGAACATGGTTTACAGATATACAACCACTACATCAACCAAAAGCAGGAGGAATACCAAAATGGTCAAGATTCGTCTGAAGAGAATGGGTATGAAGAAAAAGCCTTTCTATCGTGTTGTCGTCGCCGATGAGCGCAGCCCCCGTGATGGCCGCAACATCGCCGAGATCGGCTACTACAATCCCATGACTGAGCCCGCCACCATCAAGTTTGATGTGGAAGCTGCCAAGCAGTGGCTGGCCAACGGCGCTCAGCCCACCGATACTGTGAAGGTTCTGCTCAAGAAGAGCGGCATCATCGAGGGCTAAGCCGGATGAAAGAACTGGTGGAATACGTCGCCCGGTCTTTGGTGGACAACAAGGAAGCCGTGACCGTGGAAGAGACTGTCGGGCCTGAAGCCACCATTCTGGAGCTTCATGTTGCGCCCGAGGATATGGGCAAGGTTATCGGCAAGCAGGGCCGCATTGCCAAGGCCATCCGTGCCGTGGTTCGTGCCGCCACCGCCAAAAACCAGAAGCCCGTTTTCGTGGAGATCCAATAATGTCTTCGAGGGAACCTGCCCGGGAATGCCGCCCTGCGGCCTCAGCGGCGGTTCCCTCTTGTCTTTTGTTTAAGGAGAAAACCGATGAAACAGGAGCATTTGCTCATTGGCGAGATCACCAAGCCCCAGGGCATCCGCGGCGAGGTGAAGGTGCGCCACTATACGGACGACCCCGACCGTTTCTACGATCTGGAAGCCGTGCTGGTGCCCGATGGCAAGGGCTGGCGGGAGATCGCCGTGGAAAACGCCCGGGTCAACGGCGATGATGTATTCCTCATGCTGGAAGGCGTCGCCGACCGCAACGAAGCCGAAAAACTGCGTGGACTCAAGCTCTACGTGGATCGTGCCCACGCCCGGGAGCTGGCCGAGGACGAGGTGTTCATCGTGGACATCATCGGTCTGCCTGCCTTTGATACCAAGGGCAACCCCATCGGCACCCTCACCGAGGTGCTCACCCCCGGCGGCGTGGATGTGTTTGTGTTCAAAACCCCCAAGGGAACCCTCATGACCCCCGGCCTCAAGGATGTGCTTCAGGAGGTCAATGTGGATGAGGGCCGCATCGTACTCAACGAGGTGCGTCTGGCGGAAGTGGGCATTTATCAGTAAGCCCCACCCCCAGCGCTGACCATCTTTCCGAAAGGAGCCAACCCATGCAGAATAACCATTTTGACATCATTATCATCGGCGCTGGCCCTGCGGGCATCTTTACCGCTTTGCAGGCCACCGACAACCAGCCCGATGCACGGGTGCTCATCATTGACACCGGACGGGCAATTTCCCACCGCATCTGCCCTGCCCGCAAGGATGGCCAGTGCAAGCATTGCGACCCCTGCGGCATCGTTCACGGCTGGGCGGGCGCAGGCGCTTTTTCCGATGGCAAGCTCAGCCTCAGCGATGAGGTGGGCGGCCACATCAGCGATTACATCGGCCACAAGCGGGCCATGGATTACATCGCCATTGCCGACCGCAAATATCTGGATTTCGGTGCCAGCAAAACCGTCCACGGCCTCAACAACAGCCGTGTGGATGAAATCGCCTACGAAGCCAGCCGCCACAACATCCATCTGGTGCCCTGCCCTGTGCGCCATCTGGGCACCGAAAACGCCGGCCCCGTGCTGGGCGCCATGCACGACTATCTGGTTTCCAAAACCAACACCACCTTTCTGGAGCTGACCACTGCCCAGGACATCCTCTGTGAGGATGGTCATGTGGTGGGCGTGCGCATCCAGCAGCGGGGACACGAGCCGGAAGTGGTGTATGCCCCCAATGTGGTGGCAGCCCCCGGCCGTGGCGGCGCCAAGTGGCTCACCGAAACCGTCGGCAAGCTGGGTCTGCCCACCCAGAACAACGAAGTGGACATCGGCGTGCGTGTGGAAGTGCCCAACGCCGTGATGGATCACCTGACCCGGGATCTGTACGAGGCCAAGCTGGTGTATTACAGCGACACCTACGAAAACAAGGTGCGCACCTTCTGCATGAATCCCGGCGGCGAAGTGAGCCAGGAGTACTATGAAGGCGGCATTGCCGTGGTCAACGGCCACAGCTACGAGGATCCTGCCAAGCACACCGGCAACACCAACTTTGCCATGCTGGTATCCACCAAGTTTACCGAGCCTTTCAACCAGCCCATCGAGTACGGCCGCTACATTGCCCAGCTGGGCAATATGCTCACCGGCGGCCCCATCATGGTGCAGCGTCTGGGCGACCTGCTCAAGGGCCGCCGCACCGACCCCAGCCGTTTGGCCAAGTCCACCACCATTCCTACCCTGACCACTGCCGTGCCCGGCGACCTGAGCTTCGTCCTGCCTGCCCGCCACCTGACCAGCATTGTGGAAGCCCTCCGTGCCTTTGACCATGTGGCCCCGGGTCTCTACAGCCGGGATACGCTGCTCTACGGCGTGGAAGTGAAGTTCTACTCCTCCAAGGTGCTGGTGGACCGCAATCTGGAAACCTCCATCAAGGGGCTTTACGCCATCGGCGATGGCGCTGGCATCACCCGGGGCCTTATGCAGGCCGGCGTCAGCGGCATGGTGGTGGCCGATGCCATTGCGGGCAAGTAAAAGCCAGCGGTGCAGCAAACTGCCAAAAGGAAACATTCAAACCAAAAACGGGATGACTGTGTTATGCACAATCATCCCGTTTCAGGTCGTCAAAAAACTCGCCTGCGGCGATTTTTTTGACGAGGTTTGCACCGTTTGCCTACGAGCCTACGGCTCGCCGGGCGGCAAACGGCGATAGGAATCCCTTGCTGCGCAAGGGTTCCGAAACCACCGGAAGGGTGAGCAAAGCGAACCGAGGCGTGAGGACAGCGCAAAGCGCTCCCGC